>NZ_JBYUWC010000028.1:0-36883 GCF_058137865.1 Erwinia sp. 009765445 | reverse complement strand
TTCTGACCCGGCGACCTGTAAGCCGTTGTTCCGTGTCAGTGGAGGCGCATTATAGGCAGTTCCTGACGGGTGACAAGTGTTTCTTAAAAAAAAATAACCAACCGATTATTTTTTCATCAAAAGATGAAAAAAACACCATTACACGGCCATTTTTGCAGCAAAACTGCGTTTAAAAACCTTTTTTGGGCATCACGATAATGGACAGCCTGGTGCTATTCTTTACCCATTGCAGGTTTGCCTGCTACCTCCAAGAATAAAAAGGATGCCCAATGATAAAATCCGCGCGCAGTATGGCCGGACTTCCGTGGATTGCCGCCATGGCCTTCTTTATGCAGGCGCTGGATGCCACGATACTGAATACCGCTCTTCCCGCTATCGCCCACAGCCTTGACCGTTCTCCCCTGGCGATGCAATCCGCCGTCATCAGTTATACCTTAACCGTTGCCATGCTGATCCCGGTCAGCGGATGGCTGGCCGACCGCTTCGGCACCCGCAAAGTGTTCATCATTGCCGTTGCACTCTTCACCCTTGGGTCGCTGGCCTGTGCCCTTTCCGGCTCGCTGACCATGCTGGTTGTCTTCAGGGTGGTGCAGGGGATTGGAGGAGCAATGATGATGCCGGTGGCAAGGCTGGCATTGCTCAGGGCTTATCCCCGCAGTGAACTGCTGCCGGTGCTGAACTTTGTCACCATGCCCGGCCTGATTGGGCCGGTACTCGGGCCGATGCTTGGCGGTGTGCTGGTAACCTATGCCACCTGGCACTGGATCTTCCTGATTAATATCCCGATGGGGATCCTTGGTATTATCTACGCGCGTAAATACATGCCCGACGTCACCACGCCTAAACGCCGCTTCGACCTGCTGGGCTTTATGCTGTTTGGTCTAGGGTTAGTGCTGCTGTCCAGCGGGATTGAGTTGTTCGGAGAGAAAATTGTAGCCAGCAGCATTGCACTGGCCGTAACGGCGGGAGGCATCCTGTTACTTCTTCTTTATATAGTACATGCACGACGTCACCCGACTCCGCTGATCCCGTTGCCGATGTTTAAAACCCGCACCTTCTCTGTCGGCATTCTGGGTAATATCGCATCCCGGCTGGGCACCGGCTGTGTTCCCTTCCTGATGCCGCTGATGTTGCAGGTTGGCTTCGGCTATTCCGCCATTCTGGCTGGCTGCATGATGGCTCCTACCGCCGTTGGCTCGCTGCTGGCGAAGTCTACGGTGACTCAGGTGCTGCGCTGGTTCGGTTACCGGAAAACGCTGGTCTGGATTAGTGTCATTATTGGTGTACTGATTGCCAGCTTTGCGCTGCAAACACCGGCAATGGGTCTGGTTATTCTGCTGCTGCCGCTGTTTATCCTGGGAATGGCGATGTCGACTCAGTTCACCGCAATGAACACCATTACTCTGGCAGATCTGAACGACAGCAACGCCAGTAGCGGCAACAGCATGCTCGCCGTCACTCAACAATTGGCGATCAGTTTCGGCGTGGCAGTCAGCGCCGCAGTGCTTCGCTTCTATGAAAACTTTGATGGCACCACCGTTCAGCACTTCCATGCCACCTTCCTGACGATGGGCGTGATCACGGTGCTTTCAGGGTTGGTGTTTATGCTGCTGAAGCCCGGCGATGGCAGGCATCTGATCACCAACCGGGAAAAGCGCCAAAAACGCGCTTAAATATCCACGACAGAGCCACGCTCAATCAGTTCCGGCGTCAGCACCAGCAGCTGCTGGCTGGCGCCCGGTTCAGCAAGTCGGTGGATCAAGGTATCAATCGCCAGTTCTCCCAGCTCATCTTTCGGCTGGTGTATGGTGGTCAGTGGCGGCGTCATGTAGCGAGCCAGTTCGATATCGTCATAGCCAATTACAGCAATATCCCGCCCGACCGCAAGCCCTGCCTGAAACAGCGCATGATAAACGCCTACCGCCATCGCATCATTACTGGTGAAAATAGCCTGCGGCAGCGGGTCGACCGACAGTAACTGATGCATCGCGTTATAGCCGCCTTCAAACTCAAAGTCACCGCTCACCACATAATCTGGCAGGATCGGCAGGCCAGCCGATTTCATCGCCTGCCGGTAACCCTCCAGACGCAAACGAGCCGGGGTTTTATCCTGAGGGCCGGCAATACAGGCAATGCGCGTGTAGCCGCGCGATATCAGATAACGTGTCGCCATCTCGCCACCCAACAGGGAATTATCCTGAATAATGTCGCTGCCGCCTTCAAAGGGCGACCAGTCCATCATTACTGATGGAATAGAAGGATAGCGATTCAGGATCTCTGCTGAAGGGATATGGCTTTCGGTACACATGATCAACAGTCCATCGACCCGCTTTTGCAGCAGCGTTTCAAGACTCCGGTTCATGCGATCTTCATCACCTTCGGTATTGCACAAGACCAGACTGTAGCCGCGTTCGAAGCAGCTACGTTCCACGCCACGAACGACCTCAGAATAAAAGGGGTTGCTGCTGGCGGTCAGCAACATGCCGATCGTCCGCGTCTGGTTGAGTTTGAGACTGCGGGCTAGCGCCGAAGGTGCGTAATTGAGCTGGGTTATCGCCGCAGTGATTTTTTCGCGAACCGCTTCGCTGACGAAGCGGTTGTTATTAATGACGTGAGACACAGTTGAAGTTGACACACCGGCAAGCCGCGCGACATCTTTCATGGTAGCCACGAGTTACTCCTGCTGTAGCAAGAAGCTGTCGGTTTCATCGCGCCAGGGCACCGAGGGTTGCGCACCGGCGCGGGTTACCGCAATGGCCGCCGCCGCATGGGCAAAGCGAACCGCCTGATCCATTGGCTTATCTTCCAGCAGAGCGGTGATCAGCGCTCCGTTGAAGGTGTCCCCAGCGGCAATAGTATCAACCGCTTTTACCCTGAAACCGGCAATACGCTGCCCGTTGCCGTTTTCACTCAGCCACACCCCCCGGCTGCCCAGCGTAATCAACACGCTATAGATCCCTTTATCATGCAACACGGTTGCTGCACGCGCCGCATCTTCATCAGACTCGATATGCACGCCGGTCAGAATTTCCGCTTCTGTTTCGTTCGGCGTAATCATATCAACCAGCGCCAGTAATTCGTCTGAAAGCGGCGTTGCCGGAGCCGGATTGAGGATAACCTGCGTCTGGTGCTGACGGGCAATTTTCGCCGCCGCCAGAACACTTTCCAGTGGGGATTCCAACTGCATTAAAAGTGCATCGGCGTCGGCAATAGTTTGCTGATGTTTTTCCACCAGTACCGGAGTCAGTGCCGCATTCGCCCCTGCATGGATGGCAATACTGTTTTCACCTTCAGCATTAACGAAAATCAGCGCCACGCCCGTGGATTCGCCTGCCACTACTTCAACTGGCGTCACATCGATTTTGTCTTCCACCAGCTGCTGGCGAATACGCTGACCAATATCATCTTCGCCCACGCAGGCCAGGAAGGATATATTCGCACCGCTGCGCCCGGCGGCCACAGCCTGGTTTGCGCCCTTACCGCCAAAAGCTACCTGATACTGCTTTCCGATCACCGTTTCGCCGGGACGCGGAAACTGAGTCAGATTAAGGATATGATCCGCATTAACGCTGCCAAGGACAGCCAGCTTGCCGGTTTTTTTCATCAGGGAATCGTCCAGAAAAAGGCGCCACCTGTGGAAGGTGGCGCGTGCCGTACTGATTTATTTAGTGACCAGCTTCAGATCAACCGGATTGATTGCCTGAACTTTCTGGCCCTTCAGCACTTTATCAGCAGTATCCACGCCGATAACGCCGATTTGTTCTGGCTGCTGTGCCACTGTCGCTGCCAGTTTGCCGCCTTCAACTGCTTTCACGCCATCTGCGGTGCCATCGAAGCCGACCACCACCACATCGGATTTGCCCGCAGTTTGCAAGGCACGCATCGCACCGAGAGCCATCTCATCGTTCTGCGCAAACACTGCCTGCACGTCCGGATGAGCGGTCAGCAGGTTCTGCATCACGTTCAGACCTTTGGTACGGTCAAAATCGGCAGGTTGACTGGCGAGGATAACAAATTTGTGCGCGTCTGCCGCAGTTTTAAAACCTTCGCCACGCTCGCGTGCTGCTGACGTTCCTGCAATGCCCGACAGTTCGATAATTTTGGCGTTATCGCCGAGTTTCTTCGCGATGTAATCACCAGCCATTTTACCGCCGAATCGGTTATCCGAGGCGACGTGGCTGACAACTTTGCCCTGGGCCGCCACGCGGTCAAGGGTGATCACCGGAATGTTGGCCTGGTTAGCCATTTTTACCGCGTTGCCTACCGCATCAGAATCCGTTGGGTTGATCAGCAGCAGTTTGGTGCCGCGCACGGTCAGATCCTGCACGTTTGCCAGCTCTTTCGCCGGGTTATTCTGCGAATCCAGCACCACCAGGTTGTAGCCCAATTTGTCGGCTTCCTTTTGCGCACCGTCTTTCAGCGAGACGAAGAACGGGTTATTCAGGGTGGAAACCACCAGCGCAATGGTGTCTTTCGCCATGGCATTTGCGCTCAGCGTGGTGCCGAGCAGAACGGCAAGGGCTGTCAGTTTGGTCATTTTCATCATAAATTCCTGTAGGGGAGAGTTATTTACTGCTTTTGTTATCCACCAATACCGCCAGCAAAATCACCACAGCTTTGACGATCATTTGGTAGTAAGACGAAACGCCGAGCAGGTTGAGACCGTTGTTAAGAAAACCAAGGATTAGCGCCCCGATCAACGTGCCCATAATGCGTCCCTTGCCGCCTGCCAGACTGGTGCCGCCCAGCACCACCGCCGCAATGGCATCCAGTTCATAGCCCGTGCCCGCTGTCGGCTGAGCCGAGGAGAGACGGGCAACTTCAATGGTGCCTGCCAGCGCGGCCAGCATGCCACACAGGGCATAAACGATAATTTTGACGCGATTGACGCTGATCCCGGACAGGCGAGTAGCCGTTTCATTGCCACCCAGCGCGTAGATATAGCGGCCCAGGCGGGTGTGATGCAGCATGCACCAGGCCAACCCAAATACCAGCGCCATCAGCCAGACCGGCGTCGGGATCCCCAGCGGACGGCCAATACCGAACCAGCCAAACAGATCGGCATTGTCATTAAAGCCAGTGTTGATCGGGCTGCCGTTGGTGTAGACCATGGTCACGCCACGCAACAGCAACATCATTACCAGTGTGGCAATAAAGGCCTGAACCTTGCCTTTCGCCACGATGGTACCGGTCACTGCACCGATCGCTGCGCCAAGGGCCAGAGAAGCCGCGACGGCCACCAGCGCGTTCACTTCCAGGCCCACCAGCGAAGCACCCACCGCACCGGTCAGCGCCAGCAGCGATCCCACCGACAGGTCGATGCCCGAAGTCAGGATAACCAGGGTCATCCCCACCGCCATGATGGCGTTAACCGAGGTCTGCTGCAGGATGTTGAACATGTTGTTCAGGGTGAAGAAATTCGGGCTCATGCTGGAGACGATGGCAATCAGCACAATCAGTGCGATCAGTGACTTCTGCTCCAGCAGCCAGGCCTTGCTGAAAAAACGGGTGCTCTGAAGGGTTTGGGTACTCATTGTTATGCCAGCTCCACGCTATGTTGCTTACCTACTGCCGCCGCCATCAACACTTCCTGCGAGGCTTGTTCAATCGGGAAATCACCGCTCAGGCGACCTTCGTGCATCACCAGCACGCGATCGCTCATGCCCAGCACTTCCGGCATTTCCGAGGAGACCAGGATGATGCTCAGCCCCTCTTCTTTAAACTGATTGATTAACTGATAAATTTCTTTTTTTGCCCCCACGTCCACGCCGCGGGTAGGCTCGTCGAGGATCAGCACTTTTGGTCGGGTCATCAGCCCACGGGCGATAGCGACTTTTTGCTGATTTCCTCCTGACAGCAGGCCAATTGGCTGGTTCATCGACGGCGTTTTAACGTTAAAAAGTTTGATAAAGTCACTGACGGCCAGTTGCTCTTCCGCATGTTTCAGGCGGCCGCCGCTGCGGCTGAAGTAGTCCAACGCGGTAAGAGACATGTTCTCTTTCACCGACATCCCCAGTACCAACCCGTCACGTTTACGGTCTTCTGAGATATAAACGATGCCGTTCTGCAGTCCTTCTTCCGGCGAACGAGTCTGCACGCTCTTACCGTCAAGTGTCACGCTACCAGCGCTGCGCGGCAGAGCACCGTACAGTACCTTCATCAGTTCCGTGCGCCCCGCGCCCATCAGACCAGCCACACCCAGAATCTCCCCTTTACGCAGCGAGAAGCTGACATCCGCGACACCCGGCCCGCTGAGGTGCTCCACCTGCAGGCGAACGTCGCCTGGCGCTTTATCGAGGCGCGGATACTGCTCTTCGAGTTTGCGGCCCACCATCATCTCAATCAGCGAATCTTCATTCAGAGTGTCGACCGCCCGCTCAGCAATAAACTGCCCGTCGCGGAAAATCGTCACGTCATCGCAGATTTCAAAAATCTCTTTCATGCGGTGGGAGATGTAGACGATGCCGCAGCCCTGCGCTTTTAGCTCACGGATCACCCGAAAAAGCGAGGCGGTCTCGGTATCGGTCAGCGCATCGGTCGGCTCGTCCATCACGATCACTTGCGACTCGAAGCTCAGCACCTTAGCAATCTCCACCATCTGCTGATCGCCAATCGACAAATCGCCCACCAGCTTGTGGCTGCTGAAGCGCAGGTTGAGCTTTTTCAGCAGCACATCCGCTTCAGCGTGCATTTTCTTCCACTGGATACGGCCAAAACCGTTCACAAACTCACGCCCGAGGAAGATATTTTCCGCAACGCTGAGCTGAGGGATCAGGTTGAGTTCCTGGTGAATAATGCCAATTCCCGCCTCCTGGGAGGCTTTTGGCCCGTTGAATGAAACTTCATTACCCAGCCAGGTGATCGAACCAGCATCACGGGTGTAGATCCCGGTCATCACCTTCATCATGGTTGATTTTCCGGCCCCGTTTTCCCCCACCAGGGCCATCACGCGGCCAGGGTAAACAGCCAGCGCCGCTCCCGAGAGCGCTTTCACGCCGGGGAAGGATTTATCTATGCCTTGCAGTTGCAGTAAAGGTTGCATGACGGCCTCAGAAGGTCACGCCAGCACAAAGGATGACGTTGGCATAAGGGGAACATTCCCCGCTGCGGATCACCGCCTGGCTGTGCTGTGTTTGCTGTTTGAACTGATGATGACTGACGTACTGAACAGTGATGGTGTTGCCCTGGTGTTGTTGCAGCAAATCGAGCAGGGCGAGCAGTTCACTATGAAGCTGTGGGTTATGAGATTTGATCTCTTCCGCGATGACGGCACTTTCTACCTGCATCTCTTCGGTCACGGCCTGTACCACCTGCATAAAACTGGGAATACCTTTCATCAGCGCCAGATCGACACGCTGCGGCCCGGCCGGAATGGGCAGACCAGCATCGCCAATGACCAGGCTGTCGGTATGCCCCAGGCGGGATACCAGGGACGAGATTTCAGAATTCAGTAAGGTGCCTTTTTTCATCATTCACTCCAGAGCGAAACGTTTCGCTGATCGGGAGTGTAAAAAATTGCGGGGGGAAAACAATCGCAGAAAGGTGAAATTGTGATCGCCATCGAAACGTTTCGCTCGCGGCGAAGAAAGTTTGACTTAGTCTGCAGAAGGTAGGAATTAAAAGGGCTGGCAGGAAGCTGGCTTGCGGATAGCCGTCAATAAAAAATGCGTCGGGTATTTCCTGCTGGTCATCTCAGGGTACCCAGCCACACCAGTACCTGGTGCAGCTGGCAAACAAGCTGCAGGTCAGACTTAACCCTGAATTTTGCGGATCTGTTTCACGTCAACTTCAACTGAGTTGAAGTCTTTGTCGATTTTGCCCTGCAGTTCGACTTTGTCTGTTGGCGTTACAGTCTGTCCTTCCCAGCGCTTGTGGTCGATCTCAACCCTGATTGAGCCGGTAGCATCGTGGAACAGGTAATCTTCATCGCCCACACGCTTTTCAATATTACCGCGCATCGTAACCCAGGCATCATCCGGCAAATCCTGCGCCTGTTTTACGCTGGTCAGTGCCCCATTGGTTGCCACAAAGCCCCCTTTCTGCGCTGCGACCGCCGGTGCGGCCGGATCGCTGAAGCCACCGGTCTGGGCAGCAAGTACAGGAGTGGAAACCAGAGCGGCAATGGCCAGTAAAGCAGCTGTCTTTTTCATCGTATTCACCTTTTTATTTATCCTTGTTCCCTGGAAGGGGTACGTGTTCTTCAGGACGGATTAAAACAAAAGGTTCTTAACGGGATCTTAAGATGAATCATCCTGCGGATTTATTTCTGTATTTTGTCGAAAAAGCGCAATTTCCGTCGATCTTGAGTATACAAACCGTAACCCTGTCTCGTATAAAGCCGTTATCTACAGAAGGAATCTACCATGCGAATTTTAGTCATTGAGGACGATCGGCTGATTGGTGACGGCATCCGGGCCGGCCTGGTTAAAATGGGTTTCAGCGTTGACTGGTTTACCGACGGCAGGGAGGGGAAGAGTGCTTTATCTGCCGCGCCCTATGATGCCGTGGTTCTGGATCTCAGCCTGCCCGGTATTGATGGCCTGGAAATCCTGCGCCAGTGGCGGCAATCGGGTCGCGATGAACCGGTGCTGATCCTGACGGCAAGAGATGCGCTGGAGCAGCGGGTTGCCGGGTTGCAGCAGGGCGCGGATGACTATCTTTGCAAGCCTTTTGCCCTCAGCGAGGTCGCCGCGCGGCTGCAGGCGTTAATTCGCCGACGCCACGGGCAGCTCCTGCCCACACTGAATCACGGTGCAGTGGTGATGGAAACCGGATCGCACACGGTCACGCTTAACGGTGAGCCGCTGCCGCTAAAGGCACGCGAACTGGCATTGCTGGAACTGTTCCTGATGAATCCCGGCCGGGTACTGACCCGTGCCCAGCTGGAAGAAAAGCTCTACGGCTGGGACGATGATGTTTCCAGCAATGCTGTTGAAGTGCATATCCATCACTTGCGTAAAAAACTGGGCAGCCAGTTTATCCGCACGGTCCACGGTGTGGGCTACACGCTGGGAGAACCGCTTTGAGCCGTCTGAGTTTACGTCTGCGGCTGATGCTGGGATTTATTCTGCTGACGCTGATCTGCTGGGGAGCGGCAAGTCTGGGCTCCTGGTGGCAAACCAGGCACAACATCAACAAATTGTTTGATACACAGCAGATGCTGTTCGCCAAACGCCTGGCGGCGATGAATCCGGAGCAGATGAGTCACCAGGCGCTGGTGCTGCCGAAAAGCAAAAAGATGCTGAGACATCATCACGGTGAACAGGATGACGACGCGCTGGCTTTTGCTGTGTTTACTCCAGACGGCAGGATGGTGATGAATGACGGCGACAACGGCAGAGATTTTCAGTTTCTCTACAATCGCGACGGCTTCACAGACGCCAAACTGAAGGGGGACGATGACTTGTGGCGGCTGGTATGGCTCAGCACACCGGATAAGCGTTACCTGGTGGTAGTCGGCCAGGAGTGGGAATACCGCGATGATATGACCAGAGACATCGTGGAGACCAACCTTGTTCCGTGGCTGGTTGCCCTGCCGATTATGCTGCTGCTACTACTCTGGCTGGTCACGCACGAGCTGGTGCCGCTGAAAAGGATCGCCCACCAGCTCCGCCAGCGCTCGCCTGATGACAGTTCGCCATTACAGGAGAACCGGGTGCCGCAGGAAGTCCGTCCGCTGCTGGAAGAGCTGAATGCATTGTTCGCCAGAACAGGTGAGATGCTGGTGCGTGAGCGCCGCTTTACCTCGGATGCTGCCCATGAACTGAGAAGCCCCCTGGCCGCGCTGAAAGTACAAACCGAAGTGGCGCAGCTGGCACATGACGATCAGGCTATGCGCCATCATGCCCTGACCAATCTGGATGAGGGGATCGATCGTGCGGCACGGCTGGTGGATCAGTTGCTGACGCTCTCCAGGCTGGAAAGCGATGAACAGCTGGAGAAGCAGCCGGTGGATCTGCAACAGCTACTGCAACAGGCAGTAGTGGATCATTATGGCAATGCACAGTCGCAACGAATAGAACTCATGCTGGCAGCACCGGACACGCCGGTTATCCGCTCTGGCAACGCGCTGTTGTTGTCTCTGATGCTGCGTAACCTGCTGGATAACGCCATTCGCTACAGCCAGCCGGGCACACGGGTTGAACTGAAGCTGACCCTGCAGGGAATAGAAGTGGTGGATAACGGTGTCGGGGTCAGTGCGGAGGCGTTGCAACGGCTGGGTGAGCGTTTCTACCGGCCACCAGGACAGGAGAAAACCGGCAGCGGCCTTGGGCTGTCAATCGTCAGTCAGATAGCCAGGCTGCACGGGATGCAGGTGAGGTTTGCGAATCGGGAAGAAGGCGGGTTCGCCGTAAAGATCAGTTGGTAACGTAAAGGCGGAATTTATTCCGCCCTCGTTTCGCGATATTTACACAGTACGTATGCAGAGAGCATTCAGGGAAGACGCTTTTTGCGTCTTTATGAGCAGCCTGTGTTCCCTGCGCAAGCACTGTGTAAAATTCCCGGTCAGTGTTCCCCGCACAAACACCGGCCCCTGTTTACGTTTTTAAACTCTTAAATCTCGACCTGAGTTCCCAGCTCAATAACCCTGTTTGGCGGTATTTCAAACTGATCTGGCGCACGCAAGGCATTTTTCTGCAGCATCAGGAACAACTTGCCGCGCAGGCGCAGGTACCAGGGGCGCTTACCGATAATCAGCGACTCATGCGACATAAAGAACGACGTTTCCATCATCCGGCAGTTCAGCCCTTCCAGCCCGCAGCGGTGGAAAATCTCTTCCACATTCGGGGTTTCACGCCAGCCGTAGCTTGCCACCACGCGCCAGAATGTCGGGGAAAGTTGCTCGATGGTGACACGGCGAACGTTATGCACGTACGGCGCGTCTTCAGTCCTTAACGTCAGCAAGACCACTCGCTCATGTAATACCTTGTTATGTTTAAGGTTATGCAACATAGCGAAAGGAATAACGTTCAGCGCACGGGACATATACACGGCGGTGCCAGGCACACGTACCGGCGGTGATTTCTCCAGAGAAGCAATCATCGCCTCCAGAGAATTGCCATGTTCGTGCATACGGCGCAGCAGGCGGAAACGCTCGCTTTTCCAGGTGGTCATCACGATAAACATCATCAGCGCCAGGCAAAGCGGCAGCCACCCACCCGAGAACACTTTGACCAGGTTTGCGGAGAACAGGGAGACATCGATGCACAGCATGCCGATGAGGATCAGGAACACCAGATAACGATTCCAGTGCCAGTTTTTGATCGCCACGGTGGTACAGAGAATAGCCGTCAGCACCATAGTGCCGGTAACGGCAATACCGTAAGCCGCCGCCAGGTTGCTGGAGTGTTTAAAGCCAACGATGACGATAACCACCGAGAAGAACAGGATCCAGTTGATGACCGGAATATAGATCTGCCCGGACTCTTCTTCAGAGGTATGCACGATGCGCATTGGCGGCAGGTAACCCAGACGAACCGCCTGACGGGTCAGGGAGAACACGCCGGAAATCACTGCCTGCGAAGCGATCACCGTCGCCAGCGTGGCGAGGATCAGCATCGGTATCAGCGCCCAGTCTGGTGCCAGCAGGAAAAACGGGTTTTTAATTGCTTCAGGATTTTTCAGCAGCAGTGCGCCCTGGCCGAAGTAATTCAGCACCAGCGACGGCAGCACCACGGAGAACCAGGCCAGGCGGATCGGCAATTTACCGAAGTGGCCCATATCCGCATACAGCGCTTCCACCCCGGTGATGGCCAGCACCACCGCGCCGAGCGCGAAGAAGGAAACTTCTTTGTATTCCATGAAGAAGTGCATCGCCCAGTACGGGTTCAGCGCATGGAGAACCTCAGGGTTGTCCACAATACTGCGCGCACCGAATACCGCCAGCACGATAAACCACAGCAGCATCACTGGTGCAAACAGCTTGCCGACGATTCCGGTGCCGTGTTTCTGGATCACAAACAGCAAAGTCAGCACGGCAATCGCCATCGGAACGATGTAAGCATCGAGGTTCGGTGCCGCAATCTCCAGACCTTCAATGGCTGAGAGCACCGAAACGGCAGGGGTGATAACCACCTCACCATAGAAAAAGCTGCCGCCAATCAGTCCCATAATCACCAGAACCGCGGTGGCTCTTGCCCCGGTGTTGCGGCCCGCCAGCGACATCAGGGTGAGGATCCCCCCTTCTCCGGCGTTGTCGGCACGCATCACATAGCTGATGTACTTCAGCGAAACCACCAGCACCAGCAGCCAGAAAATCAGCGAAAGAAAGCCAAATACCGCATCGCGCTCAACGCCGAACCCGAACTGTCCGGAGAGGCATTCCCGCAGGGTATACAGAGGGCTGGTACCGATATCGCCATACACCACACCTATCGCTGCTAACGTGACGCCTCCAAGGGACTGCTTTTTATCAGAACTCATAGACTAATCTTTTGTTGGGGCTGGAAATTGCCGGATTGCTCACCGCTTATCAAGCCATCAAAAAGCGCACAGTATGCACGATTCATCACGAATGCCTATCCTTAATTACGTTAGCAAAAAGAAGTTCAATGGCCCACGTCACCCTTTGACAAGAAAAAAGCTGACTCGTATCAACTCTTTCAAGCATCATAGCCAGTAGTGTTTGCGCTCGCCAGTGACCCAGCTGGTCAGGCCGTAGAAAAGGATGAATGTTTGATTATGCCTCAGCCTCACGTACTTGCGGAAAGAATCGCTCGCCTCAGCAATGCATTAGAAAAAGGACTTTATGAAAGGCACCATGCGATTCGCCTTTGCCTGCTGGCTGCGCTGAGCGGTGAGAGCGTCTTTTTGCTTGGCCCGCCGGGCATAGCCAAAAGCCTGATTGCCCGCCGGCTGAAGTTCGCTTTTCAGCATTCCCGCGCTTTCGAATATCTGATGACCCGTTTCTCCACGCCGGAGGAAGTGTTCGGTCCGCTGTCCATTCAGGCGTTAAAAGACGAGGGCCGCTACCAGCGTCTGACCCGCGGCTACCTGCCTGATGCAGAAATTGTGTTTCTGGATGAGATCTGGAAGGCCGGTCCGGCTATTCTCAATACCCTGCTGACGGCGATTAACGAACGGCGTTTTCGTAACGGCGACAGCGAAGAAAAAATCCCGATGCGACTGCTGGTCACCGCCTCCAATGAACTGCCCGAAGCTGACAGCGGGCTGGAAGCGCTGTATGACCGAATGCTGATCCGCCTGTGGCTGGACAACGTCCACGAGAAGCAGAACTTCAAGAGCATGCTGACCCACCAGCAGGACGACAGCAATCCGGTGGCCGACTCACTGTGCATCACCGATGAAGAATACAGCGAATGGCAGAAAGGCATTACCCAGGTTGCACTGCCTGATGACGTTTTTGAACTGATTTTTCTGCTTCGCCAGCAGCTTGAGAACCAGCCGGAAGCCCCTTATATCTCCGACCGCCGCTGGAAAAAAGCCATTCACCTGCTGCAGGCCTGTGCTTTTTACAGCGGGCGTAGCGCGATTGCCCCGGTCGATCTGATCCTGCTTAAAGACTGTCTGTGGCATGACGTGGCGTCGATGAAGCTTCTCGATCGTGAAATCGATAATTTGATCACGCTTCAGGCGTGGCAGCAGCAGCCAATGCTGATCAAGCTGCAGCAGATCGAATCCCGCCGCCTGGCCCTGCAGCAGGAGAAGAGCGTCGAACAGGCCATCCGGCTGGAGAAGCATGGTGGCATGTTCAGCCGCAAGCCACATTACGAGCTGCCTGCAGCGCTGGCTGACGATACCCTGACCCTGATGCTGCAAAAGCCGTTGATGTTGCATGATATGCAGGTAACGCATGTGGTTATCGCCCGTGAGCCACTGCATCACTGGCTGCAGAAAGGCGGCGACGTGCGCGGCAAGCTGAACGGCATTGGCTTTGCCCAGACGCTGGATCTGCACGTGGACGGTAATGACTGCCTGACGCTACGGGATGTCAGCCTGCAGGCTACCCGACTGATGCTGCCGGGCAAACAGCAGGCCAGCGGACTGCCGGAAGAGATTGTTCAGGCGCTCGACGAACTGGAAACCCAGCTGCGCGGTCAGCGCACCCTGTTCAGCCAGTATCAACGCTGCCTGTTTATCAGCGATGACTGGCTGGCTAAGATCGAAGAGAGTTTGCAGCATGTTGCTGACCAGTTGAAGCAGGCGCGTCAGTGATTTCACTGGATACGCTGAGCGCCTTTCTGGCGGTCAGTGAAAACGATCTGATCGAGGAGCTGATGCTGGCTCTGCTGGCCAGCCCGCAGCTGGCGATTTTCTTTGAGAAGTTCCCTGGCCTGAAGAAAGCGCTGATGCAGGATTTTCCCCGCTGGAAGTCCGAAATAATGGAGCAGCTGAAAAACACCCGTGTGCCGGATGAACTGGCTGATGAATTCACCCTGTTCCAGCAGTGTCAGCCGCTCAACCTGAAAGAGTTCTGCCTCAGGCTGCCGGAGGTGCTGCAATACCTCGAACAACACCACTCTCCCTTTGCCGAAAAAGCCCGGGCGCTGGTTGCCAATGCCGATGCCGCCAGTTCTCTGACCGGATCGCAGCAGACGCTGTTTCTGCAGCGCTGGCGGCTCAGCCTGACGCTGCAAACCCTTTCACTGAACCAGCAGCTGCTCGATGAAGAACGCGAAAAGCTGCTGGCTGAACTGCAGCATCGGCTGGCAATGAGCGGCCAGCTGGCACCCGTGCTGTCGGATAACGACGAGGCTGCCGCAGGTCGCCTGTGGGATCTGACCAAAAGTCCGCTGCAGCGCGGCGATTATCAGCTGATCGTCGAATACGGCGATTTCCTGGCGCAGCAGCCCACCCTGCAAAAACTGGCCGAACAGCTGGGCCGCAGCCGCGAAGCTAAAGCGGTCATGTCGCAGGATGCGCCGCTCGAAGCCTTCCACCAGCTGGTCAGGGAGCCGGAGAGCGTGCCGGAAGAGGTCAACGGGCTGCACCAGAGCGACGATATCCTGCGCCTGCTGCCGCCCGAGCTGGCGACGCTGGGCATCAGCGAGCTGGAGATGGAGTTTTACCGGCGGCTGGTGGAAAAGCGACTAATCACTTATCGCCTGCAGGGTGAGGCGTGGCACGACAAGGTCACCCTGCGTCCGGTTTCCCACCAGCAGCATGACAAACAGCCTCGCGGACCTTTTATCGTCTGCGTGGACACTTCCGGTTCAATGGGCGGCTTTAACGAACGCTGTGCCAAAGCCTTCTGTCTTGCGTTGCTGAAGGTGGCGCTGGCCGATAACCGGCGCTGCCACATTATGCTGTTTGCCCATGAAGTGGTGAGTTATGAACTGACCGCGGGAGACGGCATCGCTCAGGCGATCCGCTTCCTCAGCCAGCGCTTTCGCGGCGGCACCGATCTGGCCGCCTGCCTGGATACCGTGCTACTCAAGCTTGCCACTCCGGCATGGAACGATGCCGATGCGGTGATTATCTCTGACTTTATCGCCCAGCGCCTGCCGGATGATCTGGTGAAAAGAATCAAACTACAGCAGCTACAACAGCAGCAGCGCTTCCATGCTGTTGCGCTGTCCGATCACGGAAAACCTGGCATTATGCGCATCTTCGACCATATCTGGCGTTTTGATACCGGGCTGAAAAGCCGCCTGCTGCGCCGCTGGCAGCGCTAGCTCCCTTCAGACACAATCTGGTAAAGCTTGTTTGCTATAGTCATAAGTACGCTACAGCCAACAGGCAGATTGGGAGCATCAAGTGGTATCACAACAACAAGATTTTGCATCAGGCCTTCCCGCACCAACCCACACCCTGCTTTTAAGCGGTGGCAGTTCTGAACAGAAGCGTCAGGAGCTGCTGACCTACTTCACGCAGACCTGGACACTCTACGAGAGCCTGTTCGACTGCCTCGCCAGTGAAAAAGCGTATTACAACAAAGCCATTTCTCTGCGACACCCGCTGGTGTTCTACTTTGGTCATACCGCGACTTTTTACGTTAATAAGATGATGGCGGGTGGGCTGATTACCGATCGTGTCGATGACAATATCGAAGCGATGATGGCGATCGGCGTGGATGAGATGAGCTGGGACGATCTGGACACCAGCCACTATCAGTGGCCAACGCTGTCCGAATTACGCGACTACCGTGGCAAGGTGCGCCATCTGGTCGAAACCTTTATTAAAGAGATGCCGCTGACCCTGCCGATTGGCTGGGACAGCCCGGCATGGGTTATCCTGATGGGGATCGAGCATGAACGCATTCATCTGGAAACCTCCAGCGTGCTGATCCGCCAGCTGCCACTCGCCTGGGTAAAACCACAGCCGCACTGGCCGGTCTGCCCCAGCGCCCGCCATGACCTTGCCTCCGTCCCGCCGAACAGACTGGTGGCTGTTGACGGTGCCCGCGTAACACAGGGAAAAACCGATGATACATACGGCTGGGATAACGAATACGGCACGCAGGTCAGTGAAGTGAAGCCGTTTAAAGCCAGCCAGATGCTGACCAGCAACGCGGAGTACTATGAATTCATCACCGCCGGTGGCTATCAGGACGACCGCTGGTGGGATAAAGAGGGATTGGGCTGGCGAAATTTTGCCTCGGCGAAAATGCCCACTTTCTGGGTGGGAACGCCTGACCAGCCGGAACAGCTCAGGCTTCGTCTGATGGCCGAAGAAGTGCCCATGCCGTGGGACTGGCCAGCCGAGGTTAACCAGCTGGAAGCGGCGGCGTTCTGCCGCTGGAAAGCCGATGAGACCGGTAAATCAGTGCAATTGCCCAGTGAATCAGAATGGCTGGTGCTGCGTGAACGGCTGGCTGGCGATCGGATGGCTGAAGTGCCGGGCAACATTAATCTGGCCTGGTGGGCATCCTCCTGCCCGGTGGATCGCTTTGCCCAGGGCGACTTCTTCGATCTGGTCGGTAATGTCTGGCAGTGGACCACCACGCCAATTAACGGTCTGGAAGGCTTTAAGGTTCATCCGCTTTATGATGACTTCTCCACACCTACCTTCGACGGCAAACATGCGCTGATTAAAGGTGGCAGCTGGATTTCAACCGGTAACGAGGCGCTTAAATCAGCCCGCTACGCCTTCCGCAGGCATTTCTTCCAGCATGCGGGCTTCCGCTATGTGGTCTCCAGCCATCAGGAGAAGATGTCGCTTAATCCTTATGAAACCGATGGCATGGTGTCGCAGTATCTCGACTTTCAGTTCGGGCCGGACTATTTCGGCACGCCGAACTATGCCGCCGCGCTGGTGGATATCGCCTACCGGATCACGGACAAACGCGGCAGAGCGCTGGATATCGGCTGTGCCACTGGCCGCGCCAGCTTCGAACTCGCCCGTCACTTTAAAGAAGTGGTGGGAATGGACTATTCCGCGCGCTTTATTGATGTGGCACTGCAGCTGACCAGCGGTGAGGATTTCCGTTATGTGACTCAGGAAGAGGGCGATCTGGTTGAGTACCGTCAGGTGCGCCTGAAGGACTTCGGGCTGGACACAGAGCTGACCGGCAGGATCCAGTTTGTGCAGGGCGATGCCTGTAACCTTAAGCCGCAGCAGGATCACTACGATCTGGTGCTGGCTTCTAACCTGATTGACCGCCTGCGTCAGCCTAAGCGCTTCCTGCAGGATATCACCACCATGATCTGCTCAGGCGGCGTACTGATGCTCTCCTCGCCCTATACCTGGCTGGAGGAGTTTACGCCGAAGGAGAACTGGCTGGGCGGCATCAGGGAGAACGGTGAAGCACTGACCACTTACCAGGCACTGCAGCGTTTGCTGGCGGCAGATTTTGAAGAGATTGCCGCTCCTCAGGATGTTCCGTTTGTTATCCGCGAAACGGCCCGCAAATATCAGCATACGGTTGCACAGCTGACAATTTGGCGTAAGCGTTAATCCCCTCAGCGGGTGTCAACCGGTACCCGCTGTTCAATCCACAATAATATTGCCTGCCTGGTTAATTTCCTGCACATTAATCAACAATACAGTGTTAATTCGTTAATTCAGGAAGCCCTATGGCAGATAATCTGCAAATCGATAACCTCGACCGCGGCATTCTCAATGCCCTGTTGTCCGATGCCCGCACCGCCTATGCCGAGCTGGCCAAGCAGTTTAACGTCAGCCCCGGGACCATTCACGTGCGCGTGGAGAAGATGAAGCAGGCCGGAATTATCAAAGGCACGCGGGTGGAGATCGATCCCAAGCATCTGGGTTATGACGTCTGCTGCTTTATCGGCATTATCCTGAAAAGCGCCAAAGACTACCCTTCCGCACTGGCCCGCCTGAACAGCCTGGATGAAGTGGTCGAGGCTTATTACACCACCGGCCACTACAGCATCTTTATCAAGGTGATGTGCCGATCGATCGATGCCCTGCAGCAGGTACTGATTAACAAGATCCAGACCATCGACGAGATCCAGTCCACCGAAACCCTGATCTCCCTGCAGAACCCGATCATGCGCACCATTAAGCCCTGATTTGTGCACAAAATTATCCACACTAAAAATGGCAGGCTCAGGTACCGATCCTGACCAATAACCCTACTTACCCACAGGTAGATCCCATTTAGATCACAGCGTACAATGTCCGCCTTTGCAGAACAGGGATCCTTTTATGGCAGACGTAACCTTAATCACCGGCAGCACCTTAGGTAGCGCAGAATACGTAGCTGAAATGCTGGCTGAGAAGTTAGAAGAAGCTGGCTTTTCCACCGGGTTGTTGCACGGTCCTGAACTGGATGAGCTGACCAATGAAGGAACCTGGCTGGTGGTGACCTCCACCCATGGTGCCGGTGACCTGCCGGATAACCTGCAGCCTCTGTTTGATGAAATAGAAGAAGGGAAACCGGATCTGAGCAAGGTGCGTTACGGTGCTGTGGGCATTGGCAACCGGGAATACGATCTGTTCTGCGGCGCTATCGATAAGCTTGATCTTCTGCTGACTGCCTGTGGTGCGAAACGACTAGGCGATCGTCTGGATATTGACGTACTGGAACATGAGATCCCGGAAGATCCCGCAGAGGTGTGGGTGGAAAGCTGGAAAACACTGCTGAAGTGACGATCCCTGGCGGCTGGATCGTGCCTTTTCTGGCCGCTGGCAGGAGAAAAACAGCAAGAGTTTTGTAAATTATGCCCCGTTTCGTCGCTTTTTCGGGCAAATAATTGTGTATAACTATGCTGAATTCCCGGTAATAACCGGTTGTTATCCCAAGAACAAGTTGATGCCTTGCCAATGCCTGTGAATAACATGCCCTTTTGATCCCAGCTTATACGTCACAGGATCACCGATCTTTCACAGCAAATCATCCTCCTTAAACCAATGATCGTCCTTAGGAAAAAAGGCTTATCCACAGAGATCCTCGATCCTAATAGAAGATCCAATAAAGAGATCTCTAAATAAAAAAGATCTTCTTTTTAATACGTGTCTGGCCCTGCGCTTTCACCATCGTCTAAAGTTGAGTAGAATTCACGCCCCAGACAGCTATCACTCAATCGCACAACCGCGAGGTGCAGTACCATGTTTTATCCAGATCCTTTTGACGTCATCGTAATCGGTGGTGGTCATGCGGGTACCGAAGCCGCCATGGCGGCTGCCCGAATGGGTCAGCAAACCCTGCTTTTAACCCATAACATTGATACGCTTGGACAAATGTCCTGTAACCCGGCAATCGGTGGGATTGGCAAAGGACATCTGGTTAAGGAAGTGGATGCACTTGGCGGGCTGATGGCCCATGCCATCGACCAGGCGGGTATCCAGTTCAGGATACTAAACGCAAGCAAAGGCCCGGCGGTAAGGGCAACCCGTGCTCAGGCGGATCGCGTGCTCTATCGTCAGGCGGTACGCACTGCTCTGGAGAATCAGCCAAACCTGATGATCTTCCAGCAGGCGGTTGAGGATCTGATCGTTGAGAACGATCGTGTGGTGGGTGCCGTTACCCAGATGGGGCTGAAGTTCCGTGCGAAAACAGTGGTACTGACCGTCGGGACTTTCCTGGATGGCAAGATCCATATCGGACTGGATAACTACAGCGGTGGCCGTGCTGGCGATCCTCCTTCGATCCCACTGGCCCGCCGTCTGCGTGAACTGCCACTGCGCGTCAGTCGCCTGAAGACCGGGACGCCTCCGCGTATCGATGCCAGAACCATTGATTTCAGCCTGCTGACCCCTCAGCATGGTGACACCCCAATGCCAGTATTCTCGTTTATGGGCAATGTGTCGCAACATCCACAGCAGGTGCCTTGCTACATCACCTATACCAACGAGAAGACGCATGAGGTGATCCGCAATAACCTCGATCGCAGCCCGATGTACTCAGGTGTGATTGAAGGGGTCGGGCCACGTTACTGCCCGTCGATCGAAGACAAGGTCATGCGCTTTGCCGATCGTAATGCTCACCAGATCTTCCTGGAGCCGGAAAGCCTGACCAGCAACGAGATTTACCCTAACGGCATCTCTACCAGTTTGCCGTTTGACGTGCAGATGCAGATCGTCCGTTCAATGCAGGGGATGGAAAATGCCAAAATCGTCCGTCCTGGCTATGCCATTGAGTACGATTTCTTCGATCCACGCGATCTGAAACCGACACTGGAAAGCAAATACATCCAGGGGCTGTTCTTCGCTGGTCAAATCAACGGTACCACCGGTTACGAAGAAGCAGCGGCTCAGGGACTGCTGGCTGGCCTGAATGCCGGCCGCCTGTCTGCAGACAAAGAGAGTTGGGCACCCCGGCGCGATCAGGCTTATCTCGGCGTGCTGGTCGACGACCTCTGCACGCTGGGTACCAAAGAACCGTACCGTATGTTCACTTCCAGAGCGGAATATCGCCTGATGCTGCGTGAAGATAACGCCGACCTGCGTCTGACCGAAGCCGGTCGTGAGCTGGGTCTGGTGGATGACGCCCGCTGGGCGCGCTACAACGAGAAGCTGGAAAGCATTGAGCAGGAACGCCAGCGTCTCCGGGATATCTGGGTGCATCCGAAGTCTGAATCGGTTGAAGAGGTGAACGGCGTGCTGAGCGCAGTCCTGACCAAAGAAGCCAATGGCGAAGATCTGCTGCGTCGTCCGGAGATGACTTATCCCCAGTTGATGACCCTGAGCACCTTTGCCCCGGCACTGAGCGATCCTCAGGCAGCGGAGCAAGTGGAAATTCAGGTGAAATACGAAGGATATATCGCCCGACAGCAGGAAGAGATTGACCGCCAGTTGCGTAACGAGAATACCCTGTTGCCAGCAGAACTGGATTATCGTCAGGTGAACGGCCTCTCAAACGAGGTGATCGCCAAGCTGAACGATCATAAACCAACGTCAATTGGCCAGGCTTCACGTATCTCCGGGATTACCCCGGCTGCGATCTCTATTCTGTTGATCTACCTTAAAAAGCAGGGATTACTGCGCAAAAGTGCCTGACAAATTCGGCATTTTATGATGATCTTCAGGGGCGAATTAATTTGCCCCTTTTTACGCCATAACCGGAAGTTATTGTGATTATTAAGCTCTCTTCTCTGCTTAAAGCTGCCCATATTTCCCTGTCCGATCAGCAAATAAACCAGCTGGTGGGCTATGTGGAACTGCTGCACAAATGGAACAAGGCTTATAACCTGACCTCGGTGCGCGATCCTGAACAGATGCTGGTCCGCCACATTCTCGACAGCATCGTGGTGGAACCTCACCTGCAGGGAAGTCGTTTTATCGACGTAGGTACTGGTCCCGGCCTGCCTGGCGTGCCGCTGGCTATTGTGCGACCCGATGCGCATTTCACCCTGCTGGACAGCCTGGGCAAGCGTATCCGCTTCTTAAAACAGGTGCAGCACGAGCTGAAGCTCAATAATATCAATCCGGTCCAGAGCCGCGTGGAGGACTTTCCTGCTGAACCGCCTTTTGATGGCGTGATCAGCCGGGCCTTCGCCTCACTGAATGATATGTTGAACTGGTGCCACCACCTGCCTGCTCAGCAGGGGCATTTTTATGCTCTTAAAGGAGTAGTTCCTGAGGACGAAATTGCCTCATTACCGGCCGGTTTTACCCTCAATCGTGTGGTCAGATTGTCGGTTCCGCAGCTTGAAGGTGAGCGTCATCTGGTGGTCATTAACCCGCCAGCCTGATCGTCTGCTGGCGACATTGTCTGGCTGTTTTTTGCCCGGAAATATGACCATGTTAAGCGGTTTTTTACTCTGATTGTACTGTAAGTTTGCAATAGACCTATATACTGTAAGTGCTTTATGTTATTGAATTTTAGTTAAGTAATGTGACTATTTTTCAGGGTGACAAGAGGGGGCCGGAATGAGATCTCTGAGCACTGTCTGAAAAGTAAGCTTTTGCGCAAATTTCTGAATTTATTTTTGGCCTGCAGATTGTTTCGCTGAGGTTAAATTGATCGGCTGAAATTATCCGACATGTCTGTTTATATTTAACGTTAATTTCACATTTTGTTATCAATACTATCACCCAGGTCCGTCATTATCTGGCCATTAATAGTCACGCAGGGGAATATTTTCCCTTTATAAATCAGGGTAAGTAAGGGCTCTGGAAGGGAGAATTAGTTGCTGCAGATGTCAATATGCGCTTTGAGTTAAGGTTAAGGGTTATTTTTAAAATAAACCTATTTAACTAATTGAAATAACTTTATTTATTTATATTCTCTCGCACCAAATTCAGATAATTCCCGCCTTGTTGTTAAGCTTTATATTACTGAACTGTGATCTTACGCACGCTTTATGAGCAGTATTTATTGAAGATCGCCGTCTATTTTCGGCAAATTGCGCTCTTCGTCAGTTTTGAAAAACAGGCCTCGCGAAAGAAATTTAAATAATTGTTCACCTTTTCGCTACTTATCCATTGAAATCGCAGGGGCGCACCGTATAATTTGCTCGTTTTTTGCTGCTTGACTCAAAAGAGCAAAGGCAGTTTTATACGACACGCGACATACCCCCGAGGGGGCAGGAGAGTTTTAGCGTCATGTCAGTGTCCCTTTACAGAGTGAAATTTGCCCGAACCGTGCTGCTGCTTCAGCTGGTGACCTTTGTCGTAATCGGCGCGCTGTTTGCCCTTAAAGATCTGACCTGGGGCATGTCCGCTTTTGCGGGCGGACTGGCAGCCTGGTTGCCAAACGTGTTGTTTATGATTTTTGCCTGGCGTCATCAGGCAGGAGACCCGGTTAAAGGGCGTGTGGCCTGGAGCTTCGCACTGGGTGAGGTGCTTAAGGTGCTGGCTACCATCCTCCTGCTGATTGTGGCGCTGGCGGTATTTAAGGCGGTGTTTATGCCGCTGGGACTGACCTGGTTATCGGTGCTGATTGTGCAAATCGTCGCACCGGCTGTAATTAACAACAAAGGGTAAGAGGCATCATGGCTGCAGGAGAAATCTCTACGCCGCAGGATTACATAGGTCATCATCTGAATAACCTTCAGCTTGATCTGCGTACCTTCGAGCTGGTGAATCCGCACGACGCTCCGTCGTTCTGGGTACTAAATATCGACTCCATGTTTTTCTCTGTGGTGCTGGGACTGGTGTTCCTGGTGTTGTTTCGTAAAGTTGCGAAATCAGCCACCAGCGGCGTACCGGGAAAACTGCAGGCTGCCGTTGAGCTGGTAGTCGGTTTTGTCGACGCTAACGTGCGCGACATGTATCACGGTAAAAGCAAACTCATCGCCCCGCTGGCTCTGACGATTTTTGTCTGGGTCTTCCTGATGAACTTCATGGACCTGTTGCCTATCGATTTGCTGCCGTATATCGGCGAGCATCTCCTGGGTCTGCCAGCGTTGCGTGTTGTGCCTTCTGCTGACGTTAACGTCACGCTGTCGATGGCACTTGGCGTATTTATTTTGATTCTGTTCTACAGCATCAAGATGAAAGGCATTGGGGGCTTTACCAAAGAGCTGACTCTGCAACCCTTCAACCACCCAATATTCATCCCGATTAACCTGATCCTTGAAGGTGTGAGCCTGTTGTCCAAGCCTGTTTCTCTGGGTCTGCGACTGTTTGGCAACATGTATGCGGGTGAGTTGATTTTTATCCTGATTGCCGGCCTGTTGCCGTGGTGGTCACAGTGGGTTCTGAATGTGCCATGGGCCATTTTCCACATCCTGATCATTTCGCTGCAAGCTTTCATTTTCATGGTCTTAACGATTGTCTATCTGTCGATGGCATCTGAAGAACATTGATTTTTTTCTCAACACTACTGCGTTTTTATTGAAATAAACTGGAGACTGTCATGGAAAACCTGAATGTGGATCTGCTGTACATGGCTGCCGCTATTATGATGGGCTTAGCGGCAATCGGTGCTGCGATTGGTATCGGCATTCTTGGAGGTAAATTCCTGGAAGGCGCCGCGCGTCAACCGGATCTGATCCCTCTGCTGCGTACTCAGTTCTTTGTTGTAATGGGTCTGGTGGATGCTATCCCAATGATCGCTGTTGGTCTGGGTCTGTACGTGATGTTTGCTGTCGCGTAGTAACCGATTGTTCATCGTTAAACTCAGGTTTGACGATGAACGGCTTCTGCCGGTTTACCGGCAGAAAAAAGTTAACTTAACAAGAGGCATTGTGCTGTGAACCTTAACGCAACAATCCTCGGTCAGGCTATCGCGTTCATCCTGTTTGTAGCGTTCTGCATGAAGTACGTATGGCCGCCGCTTATGGCCGCCATCGAAAAGCGCCAGAAAGAAGTTGCTGAAGGCCTTGCTTCCGCTGAACGTGCCAAGAAAGATTTGGATCTCGCGCAGGCTAATGCGACCGACCAGCTGAAGAAAGCGAAAGAAGAAGCTCAGGTAATCATCGAACAGGCTAACAAGCGTCGTTCGCAGATCCTGGACGAAGTGAAAGCTGAAGCTGAGGCTGAACGTAACAAGATCGTCACCCAGGCGCAGGCTGAAATTGAAGCCGAACGCAAACGTGCACGTGAAGAGCTGCGTAAGCAGGTCGCGATGCTGGCAGTTGCCGGTGCCGAGAAAATCATTGAACGTTCCGTGGATGAAGCTGCTAACAGCGACATCGTTGATAAACTGGTCGCTGAACTGTAAGGAGGGAGGGGCTGATGTCTGAATTTACTACTGTAGCTCGCCCCTACGCCAAAGCAGCTTTTGACTTTGCTGTTGAGCATCAGAGTGTCGATAGCTGGCAGCAGATGCTGGCGTTCGCTACCGAGGTAGCCAGCAATGAACAGGTAGCAGAACTCCTTTCCGGCGCGCTTGCGCCGGAGTCGTTGTCTGCCCAGTTCATCGCTATATGTGGCTCTCAACTGGACGAAGCCGGTCAGAACCTGATTAAGGTAATGGCTGAAAACAAACGTTTACCAGCACTTCCAGATGTTCTGGCTCAGTTTATCCTCCTCCGCGCCGCACATGATGCGACCGCAGAGGTCGAGGTAATCTCTTCCACTACTCTGAGTGACGAACAGCTGACTAAAATCAGCGCCGCTATGGAAAAACGTCTGTCACGCAAAGTTAAGCTGAATTGCAAAATTGATAAGTCTGTAATGGCAGGCGTAATCATCCGTGCGGGTGATATGGTCATTGATGGCAGCGTACGCGGCCGTCTTGAGCGCCTTGCAGACGTCTTGCAGTCTTAAGGGGACTGGAGCATATGCAACTGAATTCCACCGAAATCAGCGAACTGATCAAGCAGCGCATTGCTCAGTTCAATGTCGTGAGTGAAGCTCACAATGAAGGTACTATTGTTTCCGTCAGTGACGGTATCATCCGCGTAAACGGCCTGGCCGATGTTATGCAGGGTGAGATGATCTCACTGCCGGGCAACCGTTATGCAATCGCACTGAACCTGGAGCGCGACTCCGTTGGTGCAGTGGTGATGGGTCCATACGCTGACCTCGCCGAAGGCATGAAGGTGAAGTGTACTGGCCGTATCCTGGAAGTGCCGGTAGGCCGTGGCCTGCTGGGCCGCGTGGTGAACACCCTGGGTGCACCTATCGACGGTAAAGGCGCAATCGACAACGATGGCTTCTCGCCAATCGAAGTGATCGCACCGGGCGTTATCGACCGTCAGTCCGTTGACCAGCCTGTGCAGACTGGCTACAAGTCAGTGGATGCGATGATCCCAATCGGCCGTGGCCAGCGTGAGCTGATCATAGGTGACCGTCAGACCGGTAAAACCGCAATGGCGATCGATGCGATCATCAACCAGCGTGATTCCGGCATCAAGTGTGTGTACGTGGCTATCGGTCAGAAAGCCTCTACTATCGCTAACGTGGTACGTAAACTGGAAGAGCACAACGCTCTGGCTAACACCATTGTGGTTGTGGCGACCGCTTCTGAGTCAGCTGCGCTGCAGTACCTGGCTCCGTATGCAGGTTGCGCCATGGGCGAATACTTCCGTGACCGCGGTGAAGATGCACTGATCGTGTACGATGATCTGTCCAAACAGGCTGTTGCTTACCGTCAGGTTTCCCTGCTGCTGCGTCGTCCGCCAGGTCGTGAAGCGTTCCCTGGTGACGTGTTCTACCTCCACTCCCGTCTGCTGGAGCGTGCTTCCCGTGTGAGCGCCGACTACGTTGAGCGTTTCACCAATGGTGAAGTGAAAGGTAAAACCGGTTCACTGACTGCTCTGCCAATCATTGAAACTCAGGCTGGCGACGTTTCCGCGTTCGTTCCGACTAACGTAATCTCGATTACCGATGGTCAGATCTTCCTGGAAACCAACCTGTTCAACTCCGGTATTCGTCCGGCCGTTAACCCGGGTATCTCCGTATCCCGTGTTGGTGGTGCTGCACAGACCAAGATTATCAAGAAACTGTCCGGTGGTATCCGTACCGCGCTGGCACAGTATCGTGAACTGGCAGCGTTCTCTCAGTTCGCTTCCGATCTGGACGAAGCAACCCGTAAACAGCTGAGTCACGGTCAGAAAGTGACCGAGCTGCTGAAACAGAAACAGTATGCGCCGATGTCCGTAGCGCAGCAGGGTCTGGTGCTGTTTGCGGCCGAGCGTGGCTTCCTGAACGACGTTGAACTGGCGAAAATCGGCAGCTTCGAGGCCGCTCTGCTGGCCTTCGCCGATCGCGATCACGCCGAGCTGATGGCTGAAATCAACCAGTCTGGTACCTACAACAACGAAATCGAAGAGAAGCTGAAAGGCCTCCTCGAAACGTTCAAGAAAACCCAGTCCTGGTAATGTCTGGCGGCTTGTCCCTTAAGGGGCAGGCCGCAAGGCTTTGAGGAGAAGCTTATGGCCGGCGCAAAAGAGATACGTAGTAAGATCGGAAGCGTCCAGAATACGCAAAAGATCACCAAAGCGATGGAAATGGTCGCCGCCTCCAAAATGCGTAAATCGCAGGAACGCATGGCAGCCAGCCGTCCTTATGCAGAGACCATGCGCAAAGTGATTGGTCACATTGCGTTAGGGAATCTGGAGTACAAGCACCCTTACCTGGATGAGCGTGACGTTAAGCGCGTCGGCTACCTGGTCGTGTCTACCGACCGCGGGCTTTGTGGTGGTTTGAACATTAACCTGTTCAAAAAATTGCTGGCTGATATGAAAGGCTGGTCTGATAAAGGTGTACAGAGCGATCTGGCCATTATCGGTTCCAAAGGCCTGTCATTCTTCAGCTCTGTCGGTGGCAACGTGGTTGCTCAGGTAACCGGCATGGGGGATAAACCTTCCCTGTCTGATCTGATTGGCCCGGTGAAAGTGATGCTGCAGGCTTACGACGAAGGTCGTATCGACAAGCTGTTTGTGGTCAGCAACAAATTTATCAACACCATGTCCCAGTCGCCGCAAATCGTTCAGCTGCTGCCGTTACCGCCAGCAGATGAAGACGAAGGCGTGGTGAAGAAGAGCACCTGGGATTACCTGTATGAGCCGGACCCGAAAGCGCTGCTGGATACGTTGCTGCGTCGCTACGTCGAGTCTCAGGTTTACCAGGGTGTTGTGGAAAACCTGGCCAGCGAGCAGGCCGCGCGTATGGTGGCGATGAAAGCTGCGACCGACAACGGCGGAAACCTGATCAAAGAGCTGCAGTTGGTATACAACAAAGCTCGTCAGGCCAGCATCACCCAGGAACTTACCGAGATTGTCGGTGGGGCCTCCGCGGTTTAACCAGGTTAACGAATTAGGTAGAGGATTCAAGATGGCTACTGGAAAGATTGTCCAGGTAATCGGCGCCGTGGTGGACGTCGAGTTCCCTCAGGACGCAGTACCACAAGTGTACAGCGCCCTTGAGGTTCAAAATGGTGATGCTCGTCTGGTGCTGGAAGTCCAGCAGCAGCTGGGTGGTGGCGTGGTTCGTACCATCGCCATGGGTTCTTCCGACGGCCTGAAGCGCGGTCTGGTTGCAACTGACCTTGAGCACCCAATCGAAGTTCCTGTCGGAACGGCAACACTCGGTCGTATCATGAACGTGCTGGGTGAGCCAATCGATATGAAAGGCGACATCGGTGAAGAAGAGCGTTGGGCTATCCACCGCGCAGCACCTTCATACGAAGATCAGTCTAACTCGCAAGAGCTGCTGGAAACCGGGATCAAAGTAATCGACCTGATGTGTCCGTTTGCGAAGGGCGGTAAAGTTGGTCTGTTCGGTGGTGCGGGTGTGGGTAAAACCGTAAACATGATGGAGCTGATCCGTAACATTGCGGCTGAGCACTCAGGTTTCTCCGTATTTGCCGGTGTGGGCGAGCGTACCCGTGAAGGGAACGACTTCTACCACGAAATGACCGACTCCAACGTTATCGACAAAGTGTCCCTGGTCTATGGCCAGATGAACGAGCCACCAGGAAACCGTCTGCGCGTAGCGCTGACCGGTCTGACCATGGCGGAGAAGTTCCGTGACGAAGGTCGTGACGTTCTGCTGTTCATCGATAACATCTATCGTTACACCCTGGCCGGTACTGAAGTTTCGGCACTGCTGGGTCGTATGCCTTCTGCGGTAGGTTATCAGCCAACGCTGGCGGAAGAGATGGGCGTTCTGCAGGAACGTATCACCTCTACCAAGACCGGTTCAATCACCTCCGTACAGGCCGTTTACGTCCCTGCGGATGACCTGACTGACCCATCACCAGCCACCACCTTTGCTCACTTAGATGCAACCGTGGTACTGAGCCGTCAGATCGCTTCTCTGGGTATCTACCCGGCGGTTGACCCACTGGATTCTACCAGCCGTCAGCTGGATCCACTGGTTGTTGGCCAGGAGCACTACGACACTGCACGTGGCGTTCAGTCACTGCTGCAGCGTTATCAGGAACTGAAAGACATCATCGCCATCCTCGGTATGGACGAGCTGTCTGAAGAAGACAAACTGGTGGTGGCACGCTCTCGTAAGATGCAGCGCTTCCTGTCCCAGCCGTTCTTCGTGGCAGAAGTCTTCACCGGTTCTCCAGGCAAATATGTGTCGCTGAAAGATACCATCCGTGGCTTTAAAGGCATCATGGAAGGTGAATTCGACCATATGCCAGAGCAGGCTTTCTACATGGTAGGTTCCATCGAAGAAGCCGTGGAAAAAGCGAAGAAACTGTAATAACGGTTTCCCTGGAGGTTAATCATGGCTATGACTTATCACCTGGATGTTGTCAGCGCAGAACAGCAGATGTTCTCCGGTACTGTACAGAAAATCCAGGTGTCAGGTAGCGAAGGTGAGCTGGGGATTTTCCCTGGCCACGCCCCGCTACTGACCGCCATTAAACCTGGTATGGTTCGCATCGTTAAAGAGAAAGGCGACGAAGAGTATATTTATCTCTCCGGCGGCGTGCTGGAAGTCCAGCCAGGCGCGGTCACCGTGCTGGCTGATACAGCCATCCGCGGTACCGATCTTGATGAAGCCCGTGCGCTGGAAGCGAAACGCAAAGCCGAAGAGCACATGAACAGCTCTCATGGTGATGTGGACTTCGCTACCGCGTCGGCTGAACTGGCCAAAGCGATCGCCAAACTGCGCGTGATCGAGTTGACCAAAAAAGTGATGTAACTCAGGTTTAAGCAGCCCGAATGCCAGTCAGGAAACTGACTGGCATTTTTTTTGCTGAGAAAAATGTAGTATTTTCTCCACTGAACCGCTTTACTTCCTTTTCATTACAGAGCTATCAGGATTTCTATGTCTGACACCGCGATGAGCGTGGTGATCCTTGCCGCTGGCAAGGGGACCCGTATGTATTCCGAACTCCCTAAAGTGCTTCATCCCCTTGCTGGTAAACCGATGGTGCAGCACGTGATTGATGCCGCCAATGGTACTGGCGCGGACAGGGTTCACCTGGTATATGGCCATGGAGGGGAACTGTTGCAGTCAACCTTAACCGACCCGTCGCTGAACTGGGTGCTGCAGGCTGAGCAACTGGGCACCGGGCATGCTATGCAGCAGGCAGCAAAGTACTTTGCTGATAACGAAGATATCCTGATGCTGTACGGCGACGTGCCGCTGATTTCTGTCGAAACGCTGAAACGGCTGCGCGCAGCGAAGCCTGAAGGCGGCATTGCGTTGCTGACGGTCATTCTGGATAACCCAACGGGTTACGGTCGCATCATCCGCGAAAACGGTTCAGTTGTGGGCATCGTGGAACAGAAAGATGCTTCGCCAGAACAGCTGGCCATCCGTGAAATCAATACCGGTATTCTGCTGGCCAGCGGCGCGGATCTGAAGCGCTGGCTGAGCAAGCTGACCAATAACAATGCGCAGGGTGAGTATTACATCACCGATATCATCGCCCTTGCCCACCAGGAAGGCCGTGTGACCGAAGCGGTCCACCCTTCCCGCACCACCGAAACCGACGGTGTGAACAATCGTCTGCAGCTGGCAACGCTGGAACGTGTTTATCAGGCCGAACAGGCTGAAAAGCTGCTGCTGGCCGGGGTGATGCTCAATGACCCGTCACGCTTTGATCTCCGCGGCGAGCTGTCTCACGGCCGTGATGTGATCATCGATACCAACGTCATTATCGAAGGCAGAGTCACACTCGGTAATCGCGTGAAGATTGGCAGCGGCTGTGTGCTGAAAAACTGCGTGATTGGCGATGACTGCGAAATCAGCCCTTACAGCGTACTGGAAAACGCCGAACTGGCCTCGGCCTGTACGGTCGGGCCGTTTGCCCGCCTGCGCCCAGGCGCAACGCTGGCGGAAGGAGCGCACGTCGGTAACTTCGTTGAGATCAAAAAGGCCACGCTGGGCAAAGGTTCAAAAGCCGGTCATCTGAGTTATCTGGGCGATGCGGAGATCGGTGCCAATGTGAACATTGGTGCCGGAACCATCACCTGCAACTACGACGGCGTGAACAAGTCGCTGACGGTGATTGGCGATAACGTCTTCGTCGGGTCCGATACTCAGCTGGTTGCGCCGGTCACGGTGGCTGCCGGGGCAACCATTGCGGCAGGCACCACGGTGATGAAAGACGTCGCGGCGGAAGGCCTGGTTTATAACCGCAAAGATCAGAATCTGAAAACCGGCTGGCAGCGGCCGCTGAAGAAGAAATAACTTTCTTTTTTTATTGAAAATAAAAGCAGTAATACCCCAGGTAATTAGGGTTGCAGGACAAAAACGTCAGCGTTTTTTAACAGCACTGGTGTTCGTGCAGTCAACGTATCTGCAGCTTGAAGTATGAAGGGTAAATAAAAATATAATCCCCACTCTCTACAAGGCTCGGGGAACCGGCAAAGACCGGATAATCAGGTCAGAAGACAAGATAAATGGCATCGCGCCATGACGTCAGGAAAAACAATATGTGTGGAATTGTAGGTGCAGTAGCGCAACGTGATATCGCTGAAATCCTGCTGGAAGGGTTACGCCGACTGGAATATCGTGGCTATGACTCAGCCGGGCTGGCGGTGGTCACTGCCGCCGGTGAAGTCACACGTCTTCGCCGTCTGGGCAAGGTAAATAAGCTGGCTGAAGCGGCAGAAACCACACCGCTGGTGGGTGGAACCGGGATCGCCCACACGCGCTGGGCAACGCACGGTGAACCTTCGGAGGCCAATGCCCATCCGCATATCTCTGAACATATCATCATTGTTCACAACGGCATTATCGAAAATCATGAGCCGCTGCGCGAGCAGCTTACCGCTCGTGGCTACCATTTTGCTTCTGAAACCGACACCGAAGTGGTGGCTCACCTGGTGCACTGGGAGCAGAAGCAGAGTGGGGGTTCACTGCGTGAAGTGGTGCTGCGCGTTATCCCGCAGCTGCGCGGTGCGTATGGCATGGTGATCCTCGACAGCCGCGATCCGTCCGTGCTGGTGGCCGCCCGTTCCGGCAGCCCGCTGGTGATTGGCCGTGGTGTGGGGGAGAACTTTATCGCTTCCGATCAGCTGGCCCTGCTGCCGGTCACCCGTCGTTTTATCTATCTGGAAGAAGGTGATATTGCTGAAATCACCCGCCGTGAAGTCACTGTGGTGAATCGCAGCGGCGAGAAGGTACAGCGCGCTGAAATCGAATCTAACGTGCAGTACGATGCAGGCGACAAGGGTGTTTATCGCCACTACATGCAGAAAGAGATTTATGAGCAGCCGATGGCGATCAAAAACACCCTGAGCGGGCGTTTCAGCCACGGTGAAGTCGATCTCAGCGAGCTGGGACCAAAGGCCAACGAGCTGCTTAAGCAGGTTGAGCATATCCAGATCGTCGCCTGCGGCACCTCTTATAACTCCGGTATGGTTTCCCGCTACTGGTTCGAAGCGCTGGCTGACGTACCGTGCGACGTGGAGATTGCCTCTGAGTTCCGCTACCGCAAATCTGCGGTGCGCAAGAACAGCCTGCTGATCACCCTTTCCCAGTCGGGCGAAACGGCGGATACGCTGGCGGCACTGCGTCTGTCCAAAGAGCTGGGTTACCTGGGATCGCTGGCTATCTGCAACGTGGCCGGTTCCTCGCTGGTGCGGGAGTCCGATCTGGCGCTGATGACCAAAGCCGGTACGGAAATCGGCGTGGCTTCCACCAAGGCCTTTACCACCCAGTTAACCGTGCTGCTGATGCTGGTGGCGAAGATTGGCCGCCTTAAGGGCGTGGATCCGAAGATCGAGCATGATATCGTTCATGGTCTGCAGGCGCTGCCAAGCCGTATCGAGCAGATGCTGTCTCAGGACAAGCTGATCGAAATGCTGGCAGAAGATTTCTCTGACAAGCATCACGCACTGTTCCTCGGCCGTGGCGATCAGTATCCCATCGCAATGGAAGGGGCGTTGAAGCTCAAAGAGATCTCCTATATCCATGCGGAAGCCTACGCCGCAGGCGAACTGAAGCACGGCCCGCTGGCGCTGATTGATGCTGATATGCCGGTGATTGTGGTTGCGCCGAACAACGAGCTGCTGGAAAAACTGAAGTCGAATATCGAAGAAGTGCGCGCCCGTGGTGGCCTGCTGTACGTCTTTGCCGATCAGGATGCCGGTTTCAGCAACAGCGAAGGAATGCGCATTGTCTCTCTGCCGCACGTGGAAGAGATTATTGCGCCGATTTTCTACACCGTTCCTTTGCAGCTGCTCTCTTACCATGTGGCGCTGATTAAGGGCACCGATGTGGATCAGCCGCGTAACCTGGCGAAATCGGTGACGGTGGAGTAAAAACTCGCAGCCACAGGGGCTAATCTTCATTGCCCTGACTTTGTTCATGGTTAGGAATCTGAATCGCATCTTTTGATAGCGACTGACCATGAATTTAACCGCGGCTCATCCCTTTTATGACGCGGTTGTTCATCAGTATATGTATGAAAATGCCGTCTCTGATGTGTTTTTAACCAAAAATCCACTTATAAGGCGCACTGATCCAATTCAGGCATCCGCAGCCATCGCTTTTTCTCCATTCCACGCAGCCTTTCTGACAACAATTCCGTTGCATGCGTGCCGGCCTGAGCGCCGGTAAAGCGCAGCCGACCTTTGCAGAGGATACATTCGAATGGATCGGTACCCAGAAAGCCCTTCATCAGCACCGCGAACCCCGGCTTCTCCGGTTTTCCCCGCGCCCGCATCTGCAGGGCCTCATAGACCCGCGGAAGCAGCGTACCCCTTTTACGGTTGGCCAGAAAGCCGGAGTAACGCACCATCTTAAAATGGCGCGCCGGAACGTGGCTGATATAGCGTCCGATCATCTCTTCCTGGCTCAGCGTCTGGCGCTTATGCTTACCCGTGCGGTGATCGAGGTAGTGGTGGACCACCGCGCCGCCACCGTAGTGCCGCAGACGGGAGGCTGACACCGGCGGCCGCTTCAGGTACCGGCCCAGATACTTCACGCTGTGCCAGGCCCCCCGGGTCTTCTTCGCGAAGTGTACCTTCCAGTAACGGCCATACTGGGCCTGCAGATAACGGCGCCACTGGCGCTCATCGCGGATGTGGCCCAGCCCCGGCAACATGCCGGGCATGATCCTGTCGTAGCTGCTGCGCAGCAGGCGGATGACCGCATTCCGCCAGATGGCCTCCACGGCCTTCTTTTTGAAGAAGAGGCTGCGCCATACGCCGTGCTTAACGTCGAGGCCGCCGCGAGTGACGGAGACGTGGACGTGAGGATGCTGATTGAGCTGGCGACCGTAAGTGTGGAGGGCACAGAATATCCCCACCTCAATACCCTGCTTACGGGCCCACTTCAGCATGGTGCGGGTGGCGCAGCGGAACAGGTCATTGAGCAGGGGCCAGTTATTGTTAAAGAAGGGCCACAGCAGGTGTGGCATGGTGAATGTGATGTGCTGCCACTCGCAGTCGGGCAGAACGTGCTGCTGCTCAGCAATCCACTGCTCAGTGGACTTCATGCCGCAGGCGCTGCAGGCCTTTGACTTGCAGCTCTGGCAGAAGAAGCGTGAGTGTGTGCAGTCAGGAGAGGCGCAGCAGTAACGGCGAATGCCCATTGCGCAGGTGCCACAGGCGAGCATGCGCTCAACGGCAAGGCGGGTCCACTGGCTGACGCTGTCGCCGTGCTTTTCAAGGTAGCGGTTCCAGCCGTCATCAACGGTGAACAGCAGTTTGGCGGGGCGGGGAATATACATGAGGCAGAGTATAAAACGGGGAACAGGGCATGTAACCCCCCGGAACGGCGAAGCCGTGACGCTCGCCCTGCAAGGGCGCTACGTTCATGCACCAACGCCCCACTACAAACCCAGTACGACGAAGCAAAATATCTGCTGGCTCTTGAAGCGCGACACTCGCCCTTACTGAAGCCATAAAAAGCTTGTCGAATGTCTCAGGGCGTGATGCGGACACTTATATTCTAAGTGCTAAATAAGTCACTTTTTAATGTTACTCAGGAAATTTTTAAGACCATCAATGAAAGTCCGCACCCGAAGGGAGAGATGTTTACGACTGGGGTAAATAGCATGGATAGCAACTTCTTCACCTCGTATTTCAGCCAGCAGCTGTACTAGGCGGCCTTCCAAAATATCCATATCAATCATGAAAGAAGGCAAATAACCGATACCCAATCCTGCTATGGCTGCTGTGTGTATGGCATCTCCACTGTCAAACCTTACATGGTTACTGCCATTCAACGTTATTTTCCCATGCTCCTTATCAACTAATGTCCACGCGGTAGAAGCCGATCCTAAACCATATACGAGACGGCGATGATCTTTAAGGTCAGCAAGTGATTCCGGTGTACCCCATTGTTTGAGATAGTCAGGTGATACACATAGCTGTGGCCATGTCCTGTCGATCACCTGCGTGATGTATTGATGACTCGTGGCTCCATTGCCTACCCTAATAGCAAGATCGAATCCTTCTTCTACAAGATCTACAACCCGATCGCTGAAGCTGACTTCGATGCTGATACCGGGTGAACTTTTTAAAAACGCCTGGATAAAAGGAAGGATAACCATTTTGCCGTATCCCTCTGACACGGTCAGTCTGACAATGCCTTTTGGAAGTGGTGAATTCTGACGGATACTGACTTCGGCTTCGTCTATGTCTTCCAGTAGCCTGCAGCAACGGTGATAGAATTCATGCCCCTCTGTGGTCAGAGATAACCGACGCGTGGTGCGCTGAAACAGCCGTGTCTCCAGGTAAGCTTCTAACCGCGTTAATGCTTTACCCGCAGCAGAACGCGTTAACCCCATCGCCTTACCGCCCGCAACAAAACTCCCTGCCTCTGCAACAGCGACGAAGATCCGCATTGCACTAATATCCATGGCTGAGCCTGCAAGCTTTCTCGAAGCGATTTTCCTGCCCGTCATTCGGGAACCTTTTTCGTTAATATATAAATTAAAGTGTCATTGTAGAATCTCATTCAATAAGGTTACAACGATGTTGTCAAAAAACGCTCAAAAGGTTCTGGATGGATGGATCGCTGCTGCTGGCCCGGTTGTTCAGAAGCTCTATGGCAAGTCTGAAGATGACTGGCCTGATGTTCGTAAACACTATATGCAAGGCCTTGAAGAAATCTTCCCTGCTATTGAGGGTGTTTCATATAAGTCCCTCACGTTAGGCAATACGCCGGCAATGATCAGCGAGATGCATGAACATACTGGAAGCAGAGTTGTCCTTTACATTCATGGCGGCGGCTATGTGCATGGCGGTGTAGAAGCGTACCGGGGTTTGACGGGCCGTCTTGCCACGGCTTTAAAAGCCAGAGTCTATACCCCGGACTATCGGCAGGCGCCAGATTTCCCTTTCCCGACGCCAATAGATGATGTCTTTTCAGCTTACCGGGCACTACTCGATAGTGGTATCAACGCCAAAAATCTGGTTCTGGTAGGCGATTCTGCAGGTGGCGCAATGGTTGTTACGATGATGCGCAAGGCGCGCGAAGCGGGTATTTCGCTCCCGGCCGCGGCAGTGGCTATTTCACCTTGGGCAGATCTCACCCATAGCGGTTTTTCAGCCACCACGCGTGAGGGGATTGATCCCGTTTGTAGCGTCGATTTTCTCAATATTCTTGCAAGAGAGTTTCTTGCTGGTGAGCTTCCAACGCATCCTGATGTCTCTCCTGTTTATGCGAATGTTCAGGGACTTGCTGGATTTGACCCTATATATCCAGACGTCTTTTCTCTCTTACGGTTGCGATAACTTCCTGCGTATATATTCCCGTG
>NZ_JBYUWC010000027.1:0-42919 GCF_058137865.1 Erwinia sp. 009765445 | reverse complement strand
TTAAAACTGCCAGTTTTACCCATGGTGGGTCAGTTTTACATTGGCATGTGGGGCATTTTTACATCGGTACTAACAGTGAGGGAACGGCAGACGCTGGGGCGATACGGTTCCTCTTTTCGACATTGATCATAAATTTCGCGAATCCCTGCCACCCGGCGGGGATTTTTTGCGTAAAGCTAAAGATTTTCTGCACGGTGACGGGTATAAATAGTGATGCATGCAAGAGCTGCATGGATTTGCATGCAAAAACTGCAGCTTAAAAGCACTATCAGAGCCAGTACTGGTAAGGCCGGAGCGGCTACATGCAGTTGCATGAAAAGCGATGCATAAAGCGGGCAGGCGTGGCGGGGATAGCATTGCGCGCACGTTAGCTCACATAGTAAATTTGCATTTTTGGTAGTCTTAATAAATCATTGCCTTCAAGATAACAGATGCTTACATTGAGATTCGATGCTGGATGGTATCAAAGGCAACGAGCTAAATTAGTTTCTTATCAGTATTTTAAAAGGAAGAGAATTAAATGAATCAACTTTCTTTTACTCCACAAAACCTCTTAGATTGTGTTTCATACAAAGATCTTATTGATAACAAGACCCTTTTAGATTATTCGACAAGGCTAATGGCAGCTGAAAATGCCTATAAAAAAGTAAAAAACAAATTATTTCTTAACAATGGAATTCAACAAATTTCCATAGCTAATAAAAGAGGGGTTAAATTTAGCTCCTTTGAAGATAAACTAATAGCTAAGGTCTTAGAAAAAAACATAATAAAAGCTTATAAAATAAAAAAACTAAACAGACATCAAATCATTAGAGACTTGATTGTACATTTAAAAGACGGCAGTCCGTATAATATAATAAGACTTGATATTAAACAGTTTTTTGAAAGTATAAGTACAGATGACTTACTGAATAAAATATCTAGTGATGGAAAGATTTCAAGGTTTAATTTAAATCTTCTTTATGAGTATAGAAAAGCAATAAACAGCGTTGGTATTGATGGTTTCCCAAGAGGGGTTAGTCTAAGTTCAACACTAGCAGAACTATGTTTACAAGAGCTTGATGCTTTTTATAAGAAAAGAAATGATGTTTTTTTCTACTCTAGATTTGTTGATGATATTGTCATAATCCATCATGGACCAGAACTAACCAGACAATTTATTTATGAAAATTTCAAAAGCAAACTTCCAAAAAATTTAGAATTACACACTGGAGAAAAGTTGACATACGAATCAATAGGCCGAGCCAGTGTTGACGGCAACACTAATGAAATGAAGGAGTTTAGTTTTTTAGGCTACAAATTTAAAATCAGCAATAAATATCATGAGAGCGACATTGTATTTAACAATAGAAATAGAAAAATTGAGATCGACCTTTCTGATAAAAAAATAGAGCGCCTAAAGCAAAAGATAGTTAAGTCTTTTATTGCCTACCTACATAGTACGCATACGATCAGAGATTTTGATTTATTGCATGACCGATTAAAACTCCTAACAGGAAACTATCCAATCAAAGACCCAGTCACCGGACTAAAAATACACACCGGAATCTACTATAATTACCAACATAAAAATGTAGATGGAAATTGCGCCCTGAGCAAGCTTGACAATTTTCTAAGGCGTATAATATTCTCTAAAGATGAGATTTTTTCTAAAAGAATAACTAAACATCTGAGCCTAAAACAAAAAAGAAAGATTGCAAGACTTACATTTAAAAGAGGATTTGATACAATTCGCTATCATACATTTAATTATTCCAGACTAAAAACAATAAAAGAGTGTTGGAAATGAAAATGAAATCAAAACTGGTAAAGAAAAAGGATTATTTACGAGCACTATTAACTGAAACTTCTCCTTATGAAGTTCCTGCAATATTTTCTAATATTGGCTTCTACAACAATATGCATTATTATAATAAATCTGAAGAAAAATTCATTCTTCACTTCCTATTTTCAAAAAATATTAATGAAGACCATACAATCCCATTAAGCTATAAGATTAAGAAAGATATTGACTCTTCGCGGACTCTTTCTCTTATTCACCCAAGAAGCCAAGTTAGTATAGTGGAATTTTACGAAAAATTTTCTAACATTATTGTCTCGTCTTGTAAAAAAAGCAATTTTAGCCTTCGATCTCCATCTAAAGTTTCATCAAAATATTTCCTCAGAAATAATAGTATGCTTGACAGGGAATTTACTAAGAAAGAGGTGCAAAGTGAAAGTGACGAAAAAATATATAAACATTTAGCATCTTACTTCTCCTACAACAGATACACACGGCTACATAAATTCTTTAATTCAAAAGAGTTTCTCCATCTTGAGAAAAGATATGAACTATTTTGCAGTATAGATATAGCAAAATGCTTTGATAGCATATACACACACAGCATTACCTGGGCAGTGAAAAATAAAGAATATTCTAAAAACAACCGGAAAGTGAAAAATTCTTTTGGTACTTTATTTGATCGTTTAATGCAATCAATAAATTATAATGAAACTGCAGGCATAATAATTGGACCAGAAGTTAGTAGAGTATTCGCCGAGGTTATATTTCAAGAAATAGACAGGGAAATCGAGAACACTCTTTCATCTTTAGGGTATGAAAATGATATACACTATACTATTAGACGCTATGTTGATGACATATTTATATTCTCATTAAGTGAATCTATAAACCAAGATATAAAGTCCACCATTGATGAGATTATAAAAGAATACAAGCTATCTATAAATACGCAAAAGGTTTCCATCTCTTCAAGACCATTTGCCACAGCTAAAACAAACACAATAAATGAGTTAAATGAAATATTAAATTCCTTGACCAGCAAATTTATAGATGCGAATCAACCTAACCAATTAAAACGCATTTACAGCAGAGATAAAACCATCATCTCGTACTTAAGTAAAATAAAATCAATATTTGTGGATGATAAAGATAATTACAACTTAGCCGCAGGCTATACTATTTCAGCTTTAACTAATATTGCTATTAACATAGATAGGAAGATTAAAAACATTGATGATTACTACAATAAAAATAGAAACTCAATTAACGATTTTTTCACTGTAGCCGTTGAGATTATATTACATTTATTTTTTATATCTCCCGGGCATACTTCATCGGTAAAAATATGCATACTAACTGATATAATATGTAGCATATACAAAGAAGATAATACCGGTGACGGAGAACTTATTAAAGGGTTGATTTATAATTTATCCCATAGTTATTTCGAAAGATATATTGACTTAGAGAAAGACAAAAAGATAAAAAGAATAAGCCTTGAGAGCCTTAACTTACTAATCAGTATAAAACAACTTGGTGAAGAGTATAGATTGAGCAGAACCGTAATATCTGGAATATTCTCGACAGAAAACAAAGGCGACTATAGTTACTTTGAGATAATTACACTTTTGTACTACATGGGGAATGACACACATTATAACAGCATCAGGGATAAAATAATAAGTGCCGTAACAAAAACACTCAATAACATTACAGATATAAAATCAAACTCACTTAAATGTTATCTTTTTCTTGACTACATTAATTGTCCGTTCGTGGTTGAAGCTAAGAGAAAGAAATTAGTTAAAGAATTATTAAAGTTGCATTTTGGTAAAGAGCCCAACAAACAACAATTACAAGATGGATGGGAACAACTTACCCAGAACTACTGGTTTGTACAATGGGACAACTTAAATTTACGTCTCTTTCTTGAGAAGAAAGAGTTGCTTAGTGTTTATTGAATATGTAGTATAAAAAAGGAGCGCAACTGGATGGATTTACAGCCCTCGGGCTGGCGGCGTAACAGCTTCATTGCTAGGGAGACTGTTGTTTGTTTCTCTTTGCATTGGCAGGATTTATCTTGCACACACTACACCGTTCAGTTGCGTCTCCTTCTACGTACCAAGATCCGTACCAAACTTAATATAAAAAAATAAAACCAAATAATATCATCAAGTTAATGGGTTTATAAAACACAGATTCAGAATATCGAATAAGAGATTTAGTACGGAACACTGAAATGAGCATCCTTTAAAAGCCCGCATTGCGCGGGCTTTTATTCGTCAGCTCACTGGCCAGTTACAACGTAAAAGCGGTCTTTTTCCCGGACAACCTTTGTCTGAACATCCCCACAGTTCCAGACCAGATGAAAGAACTCATCGGTGGTGACTTCCCAGTCAAGTCGGATGCGGTCATAGTCTCCCTGACACAACATATTACTGGCCTCACTGAAACAGGTAGCGCCAGGCTCGATACGGGACATCTGTTGGCTTTGATTCATTCTCTCTGCTCCCCAGGTTTTTACGTTTTTCAGCAAACTGCTCCGGCCGCAGCTAGGTGGTAAGGAACCACAGGCCTGCGGCATAAATCGCCACACCGACTATCACTGCCACACCAGGATTTCGCGTCACGCGGAGCGCGCCCAGCGTCATTAAAATCCCTGCTCCGTAACACAGCGCCCTGCCGTAACCGGCGGCCATTGCCTGCTGAATGCCAGGGATCAGGGTGACGATCATAATGGCAGACAGCAACGATGGGCCCAGCGCAGAGAACACCGGAGATCCCTGCTCCGCCTTGTCATCAGTTCTGCCTTGTTTATTAAGCATAAAAGGCAGTGAGCGTAACAGCCAGGTGACGACTCCCATTGCGACCACGGTCAGCCACGCCTGGTCATAAGGCATAGTCATTCAGCTTCCCCCTTACAAACACCGCGCAACATCCACAGAGCGCTCCCGCCATCAATGCCAGCGCCGTCAGTCCCTGCAGATACAGCACGCCTGCCACGACTATCGACACAATCACCGGCATCCGGTGTCGTGGACTGAAGCTCTCCTGCACCAGCACCACAAACAGCGCGGGCAGAGCAAACGGCATCGCCTCTGCCAGCAGCGGAATGGCTTTGCTGAGCTGAACCCCGGCAATCGCCCCCAAAATGGTGCCGAATACCCATGAGAGATAGCTGAATATGCCCAGCCAGCTGAGCCAGCTACTGCGGGAGGCCATCATCACCTCCGGCATTCTGATCAGCGCTGTGGCGAACACTTCATCCGTCAATGTGAAAGCCGCCATCAGCTGTTTGCGTAATCCCGCTGGCAGTTGCCTTACCATCACCGCACCATAGAGAAGATGGCGAACATCCATCAGTGCGCACAGCCCCAGAACCAGATACCAGGCCGTCCCGGCATGCATCGCGGCCAGCAGCACGAACTGGCTGCCTCCGGCGAAAATCAACACTGACATAGCCACTACCAGAGACCCCGGCAGCCCGTTCACCACCCCAGCCATACCAAACGCAAACGCGATAGGCAGGTATCCGGTCACAATGGGTAACGAGGCAAGCAGCGCCTGTTTAACCGTTTTTTCCATCTCACTCACAACGCTTGTAATACAAACAAATGCGTTCCCGCATCCCTGTCAGTTCGTCCACAGGTGGCATATAAACGACGATGATGCTGAACGGAGAACCCCGCCGCGCGCGCCAGATCGCTGAAGCAGTCCGGCGAAGTTTTCTGCTCAACCTCATAATCCAGCCCGGCCACCAGCGCCTCCAGTTCCAGAATATGGAAACGATAGAAGACCTGCAGCGGATCGGCTGGCTGCTCTGGCAATGTCAGCGCGTGCAGGCTCTCCAGTAACCGACGGCAGCGGTACTCGGCACGGCCTTCATCGCCCACTCGTGCTTCAAACAACGCCTGCGGCACGTCCTGTCGCAGCATATGTACCAGGCGATGTTCATCCAGCGAGAGGCCGGTCAGTGACATCGGCACCAGGGTATCTGCTATGTATTGCAGATGATGCTGCATCAGACCGATTTTGCGCTGCCTGATGGTGGAGAACGGACCGATCATTTCATCGGAAACAACAAAAATGCCGCCACTTGTCAGCTGCTCACGGGTAGAACTTAAAAACGCCAGCGTATCCAGATGATGGGAAGCGCCAACTGAGATAGCGGCATCGAACGGCTTTTCAGGCGCAGTCAGGTCGGTAATACTGGCCTTGCAGGGATGAACGTTCGGCGAATGCCTGAACAGTTTTGTCAGGTGGTTAAAGGCCGTCTCGCTGGGATCCACGGTGGTGACCTGCAGTTCCGGCAGCAGCTCCAGCAGCATTTTCAGCGGCAGTCCGGGTCCGGTGCCAATATCAATAATTCGTGTGGCTGCGGGTGAAAGGTGTTGAATTAACTGCTGCGCAATCGCCACTGACTGCTTCGCATAGGCCGGATGGACCAGCTCCCAGGCTGCATAACCATCCACATCGATCCGGTCCTCAAACAGTACGTTATCGCTTTCTCGCTGGACTACCGGCGTCACTTCATATCGTGGAGCGGCACGCAACGGTACACAAGGTGATCCATTGCGGGTCAGGATCTCTGCCGCCAGACTCGACAGGCAGATGCTGTCAGATTGCGCCAGCATGTGCAGCCGGGAATGGCTGGCTTCATCCAGCTGACGCCAGGGTGAAATCGCCAGATTACTCAGCTCCAGAGCCTGCTGTAACCGCGGATTTTCCACGGGCGTTTCATCCAGCCGCTCATGGCTTCCTTCGCGTGAGAGACAAATCAGCCTGGGTCCCTGATCGTAAACATAAAAGGTCTGCATCCCTGGTGCTTCCGGCAGCAGCCTCTGCTGAAGCTGTTCCTCTGCACTCTGGGTATCCTCGCAGTCCGTGAAGCTGAGCCGCACGGCATTGACTCCCTGGCGGCTTTCCAGCGCCAGACGCCTGAACTGCTGCTGTAAGCCAGACCAGTCATCTTCGCTTTCAGGCCATTCGCGATAGATATCGTGTTCCCCAGGGGCCGCCTCTGCCAGCGTCGGGTAGATCACGCTGACCATCATCGAGGTCTGTTCATCCAGGCTCTGATAAAGATGAGGAGTGTCACCAGCAAAGCTGCAGCTTTTGCCTGCAGTCAGGAAGACGGGTTCCGACTGGGGTCCGGTCAGAGCCCGACCCTTTAACACCACCACGTTCTCCTCCACTCCTGGCATGTGAGCTTCAGCGATCCGTTTGGTATGAGGGGCCATATCCATCACGTAGGTTTCAATGACAAAAGGAGAAGACTGTTTATTGATTAACCGGACGCTGACGCCGGTGGAGCTGGATTCTACTGACTGATCCTGCTCCTGAGAGATCAGTTCGCCAAACGGAACGCCGAGAGCATGCGCCAGCCGCCAGACTGTTTCAATGGTGGGATTGCCGCGCCCCGCCTCAATGCCGGAAAGGGTTGCTTTACCAATGCCGCTGGTTTCCGCCAGCCCTGACAGCGAAAGCCCCCGTGATTTACGAACCCTTGCAAGGCTCAGTGACACTGACTGGCGTATTTCACTCGACAGCAACATCGGATTTTCCACAACGTTTTCTCCTGAGGTGAACCCGGCGTTCTTTATAACGCCCGGCTTTGTTCCTTATAATGAACGATGTCAGTTGCTGTCAATTGTTTCACAGAAAATTCATCCCTCTCCGATAACTCAGGCCGCTTAACGTTAGGCTTACGGGCGTCACCAGGCTAAAATGCCCCCTGTTTATTTATGGATTAATTCGAGGCCTTTTATGCAAACTCTTCCTCCATGCCCGAAATGTCAGTCTGAATATACCTGGCAAGATGGCGTACTCTTTAACTGCCCCGAGTGTGGGCACGTCTGGTCTGAAGGTGCTGAAACTTCAGCGGAGGACGTTCTGGTGGTGAAAGACGCCAACGGCAACCTGTTGGCCGATGGCGACAGCGTGACGGTGATTAAAGATCTGAAGGTGAAAGGCAGCTCAACACCGCTGAAGATCGGCACCCGGGTAAAAAGCATTCGTCTGGTGGAAGGCGATCACAATATTGACTGCAAAATCGACGGCTTTGGGCCGATGAAGTTGAAGTCTGAGTTTGTTAAGAAAAACTAGCCCCGTTTGAGCATTTGCCAAAATTGTCTACGCTTTATCGCTGACTGAAAAGAACAGGATAACCGTATGCAAGCACTGCTCATTTTGATGTTGGGCGCTTTTGTGTCGCAAACCACGGAATACCTGCCCATCGGACTGCTACCGCAGATTGCCGGCGACCTCCATGTTTCTCTGGGGGCGACCGGCTGGCTGGTGACCGGCTATGCCTGGATCATCACGCTGACCGCAATTCCCTTTACGCTGATGACCCGGCACATTGACCGCCGCACGCTTTTTCTGGCGCTGCTGGGCACCATCACCTTATCCAACAGCCTGGCACTGGTGACTCATAATTACTGGATGCTGGTGGCGATCCGCCTGATCGCCGCACTGGGGCACGGGGTATTCTGGTCGATACTGGCCGCCTATGCGGTTCGTATCCTGCCACAGATGTCACCGGGTAGGGCGACAGCCTGGGTCTTCTCCGGGATTTCGGTGGCTATTGTTGCCGGTGTCCCGCTTTCCAGCGCGGTCGGGCTGGCATTTGGCTGGCAGAAAGGCTTTGGCCTGTTCGGTTTACTGGGCCTGCTGACCTTTATTGGTGGCTACTTCTGGCTGCCTTCCATAAAAACTGAACGCGGTGAAGGTAAAACCGGTCTGCCAAAAAATAATGCGCCGCTGTATGCAGCCGCTCTTACCACCCTGCTGATCATCACCGCGCACTTCAATGGCTACACATATATCACCAGCCTGCTGAGCAATAAGGTGCATATTCCGGACGCCGGTCATCCGATGATGCTGCTGGCCTTCGGGCTGGCCGGAGCCGTCGGTACGGTACTGGCTGGCTGGTTTGGCCACCGGCCAATGCTCCTGGCAGTGATTGCCAGTGCCGGGATTGTTATGGCGCAGATCCTGATGCTGCCTGGTGTCGCCCAGCCGGTACTGGGATGGGTGGAGATGGTGCTGTGGGGCATGTCCGTTTCCATGCTGATAGTCGGGCTGCAAAGCTGGGTGATTCAGCTGGCACCGGAGCAGCCGGAAGCCGCCTCGGCGCTGTATGTCTCCACCTTTAACATCGGTATTGGCGGCGGTGCGCTGACGGGTGGCATTATGCTGGCATCCAGCGGTGCGGGCGGCCTGCTCTGGCTGGGCATTGCACTGGGTATCCTGGCGCTTGCCAGCTATCTGCTACCCGGCATCCTGCGTCAGCGTCAGCTGGCTAAAGCCACCGAATAAACTTCTCTTTCCGGGCCGGAACATAACGTCGGCCCGGTTAATTACCCGTCATCCAGTCATCAGGCATAATCCGCAGCCTCTTCTGCGATGATAAGCCCCAGTTTTTCCAGTTTCAGGGCGATAGAACTGGTGGTGCACTCACAGGCCTCTGCCAGTTCGGGAATGCTGCCGCCCCGGGTAAATTCCGCCACCAACTGCTGCTGCTCTTCCTCCCTCCAGGGCAGGTAGGCGTTAGCTGGCCGTCCCTCAAAGCGGTTCTTCATGCGACGCTCTTCGGGGGTCAACTTAACTTTCTCCCGTCGCTTCACCGGGATGAAACTTTCATCCTTAAACTCTTCGGCCAGCAAGAACAACAGCCTTATCGCATCCGGAGAATGCACCACCGACCCCTCCGGCAGCAGCTCTCCTGATTCAGGATGGATCCCACGTGCCATTAATCGGAATAGCTCATCTGTCCTCATATTCTCGTCCTTTTGTCGCTGTCTGGCTGCAACTCGCGTAATCTACAGGCATTACCGGATTAGAAAATTTAATCCCATCGCCACCTGTTAGAAATTCTCAGTCGTCAACCTGCTGCCGATCCTTCAGGCTTGCGGCCGGTTTCCCCTGGAGCGGGCTATGTTACTAACTGTTCTCTACATCATCGGTATTACGGCAGAGGCCATGACCGGCGCACTGGCTGCAGGTCGCCGCAAAATGGATATGTTTGGCGTGATCATTATTGCCTCCGTCACCGCCATCGGCGGTGGATCGGTACGGGATATGCTGCTGGGCCACTATCCGCTCGGCTGGGTGCAGCACCCGGTTTACATCATCATCGTCGCCGTCGCCGCTGTGCTGACCACCCAACTGGCCCCTCTGATGCCCCATCTGCGCAAGGTTTTCCTGGTACTGGATGCACTGGGCCTGGTGGTCTTCTCGATTATCGGGGCCGAAGTGGCGCTGGATATGGGGCACGCCCCGATCATTGCAGCCATTTGCGCAGTGATCACCGGCGTGTTTGGTGGCGTGCTGCGCGATATGTTCTGCAATCGCATCCCTCTGGTCTTCCAGAAAGAGCTGTACGCGGGCATTGCCTTCGCCTCCGGCTGGCTTTACATCCTGCTGTTGAAAACCCCCCTCTCCCACGAGCTTGTGATCATCATTACCCTGCTGTTCGGCTTTATTGCCCGGCTGCTGGCGCTGCGCTTCAAGCTGGGCCTGCCCGTCTTTAATTACCCGCATGCCGATCATTGAGTTTGTTCTCCTGATAGTGTTCTGACCAGGCAATCAACGCCTGAACCTGAGGGTGATGCAGAAAAGCCATAATCTGCCCGGCCAGCTTCTGACCAATGCCGGGCAACTTCTGCCAGGCTGCCTCATCTCGGGCCAGCAGCGTCTGCCAGTTATCATCGGTCATGGCGTTTAGCGCACTCTCAGGAACGGGCACGCCGGTGGCTTTCACCCAGCGTTTGAATGGCTGCTGCTGGCTGAGGGAAAACTGGTGATAAAGCTGTTCCGCCCGTACCTCAGTCATCCCTTTAATTCCCCCGATCTGTTCACGTGTCAGGGACAACCAGGAGAAGAGGTGGCTCAATTGTCCGCTCTGCATCAGCTGTTGCCAGCGTGCGCGGCTGATGCCGGACATGCTCAGTACCGCCTTACTGCTCAGCCAGACCAGCCGGGAGAGGAACTGTTCACGGCAGGCAGCCGTATATGTCAGGCAGCTCAGCGTGTTGAATTCTGTCGCGTCGGGTATCAGGGGAAGTTGGCGATCGGCTACCCGCCACACCACTTCATCCATCCGTGGGATCCCCTGACCGGCCAAGCTGATGCTGACCTGATCGCCGGGCACGATATCCGCGGCCTGCCAGCGCCTTAAGGAGCCGAGACTGACCCGGCTGACTCTCTTGTCATCCAGCTGCACGGGGACAAGATTCAGCACGGCACTGATTTTCCCCGTTCGTCCCGTTGGGAAGTCGATGGATCGCACCTCTGTGCTGACGGTTGGTGGGGAATATTTCCAGGCAACGGACCAGGCATTGTCTCCGGGCTGCCAGTAAACACCTGCCGATGTCGGGCTGTGGATTACCACCCCATCCGTTACGAAAGGTAGCGGCTGGTGAAACCAGCGCTCACGCCAGTCGGCAACTTCATCAGCACTGGCCACCTGCCGGCTCCAGTCCGCCGTCAGGCTGAAACCGGCATTCTTCAACTGCGCCAGACGCTGAGTCATCTGTTCCGGGCCTCCAGGCCAGGCCCAGACAAAAATGCCCAGCCTCTGCAGCATCTCCGTCGCTTCCCTGCGCCTCATAGTCCCGGCCACTATCGCCCGGGCATTGACTCCACCCGCCACCGCCTGCTGATGATCGTTCATCATCAGAAACAGTTCGCCCTGCAAAACCACTGGGCCAGAGTTGAGGGGGATCTGCTGTGGGATCGCCGGGATGTGCCTGACCTTCTCCGTCCAGTCCTCGCCCCGCAGCCCATCTCCCCGGCTGATCGCCCTGAGCAGTTTGCCCTGCCGGTAATGCAGCGTAATGGCAACACCATCCACTTTCGGCTGAACCCAAAGAGAGGTTTTCCCCGCCATCCAACGGGCGAGGGCCTGCTTATCCGCCACTTTTTTGACGCCAACATGCGCCACCGGATGAGGCTCTTTGCCGCTGGTGCTCCATTCCGGCTGGCGCATACCGCTTTGTGGCCGGAAGCAGCGCTGCCAGGCCTGGTATTTTTTCTCCAGCGCGTCATAACGGTCATCTTCAACCTCACTGATGCCCTGTTGGTAATACGCGCGATCCCAGTCACTCAGTTGTTTCGCCAGAATGGTCATTTCCCGCTCTGCACGGGCCGGCGTCCAGACCGGACACTGCCCCTGGGCCACGGCACACCAGAGGATCAAAATAATTATTATGTTGCGCATCTTCCTGCTCCCTGTTTTCCTGCTGGCAGGATTACAGCGCAAAGGACCAGGAGTCGCGAAGGATAACGGAGGAGTTTCAGAGAGGGGGCGAAAAGAATTTTTGCATAACATGAAACGTCTCATCAGTACTGCGAGACACTTTCCATTTCCAGAGAAATAATGCCGCGAGGCGCCTGAAACGCTGCATGATGCGGTTCAGCCGTGTATACTGTGCAGGAATCAGACTTCGACTGGCATATCAAGAATAATCATGGCTCAAGGCACACTTTTTATTGTTTCAGCGCCCAGTGGGGCAGGTAAATCCAGCCTGATTCATGCGCTGCTGAAAACTCAGCCGCTGTACGACACCCAGGTTTCCATTTCCCATACCACCAGGGGAATGCGTCCGGGCGAAAATCACGGCGAACACTACTATTTTGTTTCCCATGACGAATTCCGCGGAATGATCTCGGAAGATGCCTTCCTTGAGCACGCCGAAGTGTTTGGCAATTACTACGGCACGTCCCGTACTGCGATTGAGCAGGTGCTCTCCACCGGTGTGGATGTCTTTTTAGATATCGACTGGCAGGGCGCGCAGCAAATTCGCCAGAAAATGCCCCAGGCACGCAGTATTTTCGTTCTGCCGCCGTCGAAAGATGAGCTGGATCGCCGCCTGCGCGGCCGCGGTCAGGACAGCGAAGAGGTGATTGCGAAGCGCATGGCCCAGGCCGTCGCCGAGATGAGTCACTATGCAGAATATGACTACCTTATTGTGAACGATGATTTCGATCTGGCCCTGTCCGATCTGAAAACCATCATTCGCGCCGAGCGTCTGCGAATGGGCCGTCAAAAGTCCCGTCATGATGCTTTAATCAGCAAACTGTTGGCAGACTGAGGACAACTCAGTATGATGCCCAGTCATTTCGTCACCCGTGGAGTATCACACTTATGGCACGCGTAACCGTACAGGACGCAGTAGAAAAAATTGGTAACCGTTTTGACCTGGTTCTGGTCGCCGCTCGTCGCGCCCGTCAGATGCAGGTTGGCGGTAAAGATCCGCTGGTTCCGGAAGAAAACGACAAATCAACCGTGATCGCGCTGCGCGAAATCGAAGAAGGTCTGATCACCAACCAGATTCTGGATGTGCGTGATCGTCAGGAACAGCAAGAGCAGGAAGCCGCTGAGTTACAGGCCGTTACCGCTATCGCTGAAGGTCGTCGTTAATCATCAGCCGGAAGGCTCGCCCTTGTATCTGTTTGAAAGCCTCAATCAACTGATTGAAAAATACTTGCCTGAGGACCAGATTAAGCGCCTCAAGCAAGCATACCTTGTCGCACGTGATGCTCACGAGGGACAGACGCGCTCCAGCGGTGAGCCTTACATTACCCATCCGGTTGCTGTCACCTGCATCCTGGCTGAAATGAAGCTCGACCATGAAACCCTCATGGCCGCGCTTTTGCACGACGTTATCGAAGACACCCCCGCCACCTATCAGGATATGGAACAGCTGTTTGGCCAGACCGTCGCCGAGCTGGTTGAAGGGGTTTCCAAACTCGATAAGCTGAAATTCCGCGACAAGAAAGAGGCGCAGGCCGAAAACTTCCGCAAAATGATCATGGCGATGGTGCAGGATATCCGCGTCATTCTGATCAAGCTGGCTGACCGCACGCACAACATGCGAACCCTGGGCGCCTTACGTCCGGACAAGAAGCGTCGCATTGCGCTTGAAACGCTGGAAATCTACAGCCCGCTGGCCCACCGACTGGGTATCCATCACCTGAAAACCGAGCTGGAAGAGCTGGGCTTTGAGGCACTGTACCCCAACCGCTACCGCGTGATTAAAGAAGTGGTTAAGGCGGCTCGCGGCAACCGTAAAGAGATGATCCAGAAAATCCTCTCGGAAATTGATGGTCGCCTGCAGGAAGCGGGGATCCCCTGCCGCGTCAGCGGAAGGGAAAAACACCTCTATTCGATTTACTGCAAAATGCACCTGAAAGAGCAGCGCTTCCATTCGATTATGGATATCTATGCTTTTCGGGTCATTGTCAGTGATGTCGATACTTGCTACCGGGTGCTGGGGCAGATGCACAGCCTCTACAAGCCACGCCCGGGCAGGGTAAAAGATTATATCGCAATCCCCAAGGCCAACGGCTATCAATCCCTCCACACTTCGATGATTGGCCCCCACGGCGTGCCGGTCGAGGTGCAGATCCGCACGGAAGATATGGATCAGATGGCAGAGATGGGGGTGGCCGCCCACTGGGCCTACAAAGAGCAGGGCGAAAGCAGTACCACAGCGCAAATCCGCGCCCAACGCTGGCTGCAGAGCCTGCTGGAGCTGCAGCAGAGTGCCGGTAGCTCTTTCGAATTCATTGAAAGCGTGAAATCCGATCTGTTCCCGGATGAGATTTACGTTTTCACCCCGGAAGGTCGCATTGTCGAGCTGCCTGCCGGTGCGACGCCCGTCGACTTTGCCTATGCCGTGCATACCGATATCGGTCATGCCTGTGTGGGTGCGCGGGTCGACCGCCAGCCTTACCCACTGTCACAATCGCTGACCAGCGGGCAAACGGTCGAAATCATTACTGCGCCTGGCGCACGGCCAAATGCTGCCTGGCTCAACTTTGTAGTCAGCTCGAAAGCACGGGCCAAAATCCGCCAGTTGCTGAAAAACCTCAAGCGCGACGACTCCATCAGCCTTGGCCGTCGTCTGCTCAATCATGCGCTGGGCGGCAGCCGCAAGCTGGCTGAAATCCCGGCGGAAAATCTTCAGCACGAGCTGGAACGCATGAAGCTGGCCACGCTGGACGATCTGCTGGCTGAGATTGGCCTGGGCAACGCAATGAGTGTGGTGGTGGCGAAAAATCTGCAGCAGAGTGAGCAGACCGCACAGGTTGCACAGCCGCCTTCGGGCAGCTCTTCGCGCAGCAAGCTGCCGATTAAGGGTGCCGATGGCGTGCTGATCACCTTTGCCAAATGCTGCCGCCCGATCCCCGGTGACCCGATTGTCGCTCATGTCAGTCCGGGCAAAGGCCTGGTGGTCCACCATGAGTCATGCCGGAATATCCGTGGCTACCAGAAAGAGCCTGAGAAATTTATGGCCGTGGAGTGGGATAAGGTCACCGAGCAGGAGTTCGTGGCGGAGATCAAAGTGGACATGTTTAACCACCAGGGCGCGCTGGCGAACCTGACTGCGGCCATTAACACTGCCGGATCCAACATCCAGAGCCTTAATACGGAAGAAAAAGATGGTCGCGTTTACAGCGCCTTTATCCGTCTGACGGCCCGTGACCGCGTCCATCTGGCGAATATTATGCGTAAAATCCGCGTGATGCCGGACGTGATTAAAGTTCACCGTAACAGAAATTAGCGCATGAATGCTCAACGCTATGCCCGCATCCTTGAAATGCTGGCCGCCCGTCAGCACGATCTGACCGTCTGCATGGAACAGGTGCATAAACCCCACAACGTTTTCGCCGTGATCCGCACGGCGGATGCGGTTGGTGTGCACGAAGTCCACGCGGTGTGGCCAGGTAGCCGGATGCGCACTATGGTCTCCTCCGCCGCAGGCAGCAACAGCTGGGTCCAGGTTAAAACACACCGCACTATTGCTGATGCCGTTGGCCATCTTAAAGGTCAGGGGATGCAGATCCTTGCCACGCACCTGTCTGATAAAGCGGTGGATTTCCGTGAAATCGATTACACCCGCCCGACCTGTATTCTGATGGGCCAGGAAAAAACCGGCATCACTCAGCAGGCGTTGGATCTTGCCGACCAGGACATCATCATTCCGATGATTGGCATGGTGCAGTCGCTGAATGTGTCCGTGGCCTCTGCTCTGATCCTGTATGAAGCTCAGCGTCAGCGGCAGAATGCCGGAATGTATCAGCGTCAGGAGAGCACGCTGGAGTACAGCGAGCAGCAGCGTCTGCTGTTTGAAGGCGGTTATCCCGTGCTGGCCCGCGTTGCCAAACATAAAGGCCTGCCCTACCCGGTCATCGATAACGAGGGCCAGGTTGTCGCCGACCCGCAGTGGTGGGCAACAATGCAAGCTTCGGTACGCAGAAAATGAAAGGCCGCCTGCTGGATGCCGTGCCGCTGAGTGCACTTTCCGGCGTTGGCGCAAGCCAGGCAGGCAAACTGGCGAAGCTGGGGCTGGCAACCGTGCAGGATCTACTGCTGCACCTGCCGCTGCGTTACGAAGACCGCACCCAGCTCTACGCAATCAATGACCTGTTACCCAACATTTATGCCACGGTAGAAGGTGAAGTGCTGCAAAGTGATATCACCTTTGGCCGCCGCCGGATGCTGACCTGTCAGATCAGCGATGGTACCGGCATCCTCACCCTGCGCTTTTTCAATTTCAATGCGGGCATGAAAAACAGCCTGGCACCCGGCCGCCGCGTGACCGCCTACGGCGAAATCAAACGCGGCCAGCGTGGCGCGGAGATTATCCATCCGGAATACCGCGTGCAGGGTGACAACAGCGTGGTGGAACTGCAGGAAACGCTGACCCCGGTTTACTCAACCACCGAAGGTATCCGCCAGGCAACGCTGCGCAATCTCACCGATCAGGCCCTTGAACTGCTGGAAACCGGTGCGATTGCCGAGCTGCTGCCTCCTGAGCTGAGTCAGGGGATGATCAGCCTGCCTGAAGCCATTCATACGCTGCATCGCCCGCCGCCGGATATGGCGCTGGCCGATCTGGACAGCGGCACGCATCCGGCGCAACGTCGCCTGATTATGGAAGAGCTGCTGGCCCATAACCTGAGTATGCTGGCCGTTCGTGCCGGGGCTCAGCGTTACCATGCTCTGCCAATGCCTGCCCGTCACGAGCTTTACGATAAACTGCTGGCGGCCCTGCCTTTCAGCCCAACGGGTGCCCAGCAGCGGGTCGTTCGCGAGATTGAACAGGACCTGGCCCATGACTACCCGATGATGCGTCTGGTGCAGGGTGATGTGGGTTCCGGCAAAACGCTGGTTGCCGCCCTGACCGCCCTCAACGTCATCGCCTGGGGCAAGCAGGTCGCGCTGATGGCTCCAACCGAGCTGCTGGCAGAACAACATGCCAGTAACTTCCGCCAGTGGTTTGCGCCGCTGGGAATTGAAGTGGGCTGGCTGGCCGGTAAGCAAAAAGGTAAAGCGCGTCTGGCCCAGCAGGAAGCGATAGCCAGCGGGCAGGTTTCCATGATCGTTGGCACCCATGCCATCTTCCAGGAGCAGGTACAGTTCAACGGCCTGGCGCTGGTAATCATTGATGAGCAGCATCGCTTTGGCGTCCATCAGCGTCTGGCATTATGGGAAAAAGGCGAGGAGCAGGGCTTCCATCCCCACCAGCTGATCATGACCGCAACCCCTATTCCACGTACGCTGGCTATGACTGCCTATGCCGATCTTGATACCTCAACCATTGATGAACTGCCGCCGGGCAGGACACCAGTCACCACCGTCGCCATTCCGGATACCCGCAGAGCGGATATCATTACCCGCGTGCGCAGTGCCTGCAGCGAAGGACGCCAGGCTTACTGGGTCTGCACCCTGATTGAAGAGTCTGAGCAGCTGGAAGCGCAGGCGGCGGAAGCCACGTGGGAAGAGCTTAAGCTGGCACTACCGGAGCTTCAGGTCGGGCTGGTGCACGGCCGGATGAAACCAGCAGAGAAGCAGGGGGTGATGCAGGCCTTCAAGCAGGGCGACATTCATCTGCTGATTGCCACTACCGTTATTGAAGTTGGAGTGGACGTGCCAAATGCCAGCCTGATGATTATTGAAAACCCGGAGCGGCTGGGCCTGGCTCAGCTCCATCAGCTGCGTGGCCGCGTAGGTCGTGGCTCTGTCGCCTCTCACTGCGTGCTGCTGTATAAAGCGCCGCTGAGCAAGACCGCGCAGAAGCGTCTGCAGGTACTGCGCGACAGTAACGATGGCTTTGTGATTGCCCAGTGCGATCTTGAAATCCGCGGTCCTGGCGAGCTGCTGGGCACTCGCCAGACGGGGAACGCTGAATTCAAAGTGGCCGATCTGCTGCGCGACGGTGCGATGATCCCGGATGTGCAGCGCATCGCCCGGCATATCCACCAGCACTATCCGGATCAGGCGCAGGCACTGATTGAACGTTGGCTCCCTGAAACAGAACGCTACACCAACGCCTGACGGACTCCTGCTGTTGCCGTAGCTGACCAGCGGCAGATGGCCGTTTCACTGTTCAATAAGCTGCAGATGGCGGCTTCCCTTCACTAAGCTACTGAACTGACCAGCTCATTCTAACCTGCCGCTGAAAGCCGCCATACCGGCGACAGCCTCTTCCACCGCTTGCTCCCCCGTGGTCAGTTCGATAATCACCCTTTTCACTTCCGGCCGCTCAATCAGGCTGTGCAGCACTGCAGCTACATCCTCACGCGGTACGGTGCCATAAGGTATTGCCAGCCCAACGCGAACTTTGCCGCTTCCCGCCTCATTCGCCAGCGTGCCGGGACGCAGGATGACCCAGTCCAGCTCTGTCGCAGCCAGCATCACATCTGCCTGCTTCTTCACCTGCATATAATGTTCAAAGCCCGGCGACGGCTCCTTGCCTCTTCCGGCATCCGGGAAAGCGGAGACCAGCAGAAAACGGTTGACCCCGGCCAGTCTTGCTCCTTCCGCAGCGAATCTTGCGCCCCGGCCATCAATGCCGTCGGTAAAATCAACGCCAGCTCCCGCCGCTCCGGCAGAGAAAACCACCACATCGCAGCCCTTCATCGCCTCTGCCAGCCTTTCGCTACTGGTGTTCATCAGGTCGATATTCAGCGGATCCACGCCGTCGGCTTCCAGCTCTTCTTTCTGGCTGTCCCGGCGATGCAGGCCGGTGACCTGGTGGCCTGCACTCACCAGGCGCTTGCGAAGCCGACGTCCCACCCCACCCGTTGCACCAATCAAAAATACCCGCATCTGCGCCCTCTCTATATTCTCTGCCTGTTAAACCAAAACTTCAGCTTAGCCCTTTTCCTACCGGGCTGTGTGTCCGGGGGTGATTTGTCCCACACAGCAATCGTTTGCTTTTGCCCGACATAAGATTAAAATCGCCACTTTGTTCGTCCGGGAACCCTGAGAATGTCCGTGAATACCCCTGAAGCCGATGCCCTCCGCAGCGCTGTTCCTGCAGCCAAAAGTGAGCTGATTTACCGACTGGAAGATCGCCCGCCTTTACCGCAAACCCTGTTTGCCGCCTGCCAGCACTTACTGGCGATGTTTGTGGCGGTTATTACCCCCGCACTGCTGATTTGCCAGGCGCTTGGGCTTCCTGCTCAGGATACCCAGCACATTATCAGCATGTCGCTGTTTGCCTCCGGAGTGGCTTCCATTCTGCAGATTAAAACCTGGGGACCGATTGGCTCAGGCCTGCTGTCGATTCAGGGCACCAGCTTCAACTTTGTGTCTCCGCTGATCATGGGCGGCATGGCGCTGAAAAACGGCGGTGCCGATGTGCCGACCATGATGGCTGCCTTATTCGGCACGCTGATGCTGGCCTCCTGCACTGAAATGCTGCTTTCCCGCGTGTTGCATCTGGCCCGGCGCATTATCACGCCGCTGGTTTCCGGGATTGTGGTGATGATTATCGGTCTGTCACTGATTCAGGTCGGGCTGACCTCGATTGGCGGCGGTTTTGCGGCGATGAGCGATCACACCTTTGGCGCACCCAAAAATCTGATGCTGGCAGGCGCGGTGCTGCTGGTAATTATCCTGCTCAACCGGCAGCGCAACCCTTATCTGCGCGTTGCCTCGCTGGTGATTGCAATGGCTGTGGGCTATCTGCTCGCCTGGGTTCTGGGCATGCTGCCGGAAAACACCACGCCATCTAATCAAGCACTGATTACGGTGCCGATGCCGTTCTACTACGGTCTGGGCATTGACTGGAATCTGCTGATCCCGCTGATGCTGGTCTTTATGGTCACCTCACTGGAAACCATCGGGGATATTACCGCCACTTCTGACGTTTCTGAACAACCGGTCAGCGGCCCGCTGTACATGAAGCGCCTGAAAGGCGGCGTGCTAGCTAACGGGCTTAACTCCTGTGTTTCAGCCCTGTTCAACACCTTCCCTAACTCCTGCTTCGGCCAGAACAACGGCGTGATCCAACTGACTGGCGTGGCCAGCCGCTATGTCGGCTTCGTGGTGGCGTTGATGCTGATTGTGCTGGGCCTGTTCCCGGCGGTCAGCGGATTTGTCCAGCATATCCCTGAGCCGGTTCTCGGCGGTGCCACGCTCGTGATGTTCGGCACCATTGCCGCTTCCGGCGTACGCATTGTTTCGCGCGAACCATTAAACCGCCGTGCGATTATGATTATCGCGCTGTCGCTGGCCGTGGGTCTGGGTATTTCTCAGCAGCCTCTGATACTGCAGTTCGCCCCTGACTGGCTGAAAACGCTGCTCTCTTCCGGTATTGCCGCGGGCGGTATCACTGCGATCGTTCTGAATCTGCTTTTCCCTCAGGAGAAATAATCTCTTTCTGAACAGTGACGGCGGCCGATCTGCGAGCCGCCGTCACTATCTGGCGGTTGAGCTTCGATGATAAATCAGGCATAACAATCCTTTACCGAACACTCAAAGGGACGGATGCAATGAAGGTCATCGGAAAAATTTTGCTGACAATCCTGCTGCTATTGCTGCTGGCAGTGGTGGCGGTCTATGTGCTGGCGCAGACTCAGTGGGGCGCCAGTTGGATCAGCCGCACCCTCAGCCAGCACAGCGATTACCAGATCGCCTTCACCAAGCTGGAACACAACTTTTCCGACCCTTCTCATCTGATCCTGGATAATGCCTCCTTCGGCCTGAAAACTCAGCCAGCCACCGTGGTGGCAAAGAAAATCGATCTGGGTCTCAGCAGCGGACAGTTCACAGATCCGCTGCACTTCTCCAGCATCTGGCTGGAAAATGGCACTCTTAACGTTACCGATAGCGGTAAGCCACTGGCCTTCTCCGCTGACCGGCTGCAGTTGAATCAGATGGCCATCGACAGTCCGGGCAGTAAATTACCTGTTGCAGCCAGAAGAGTGGACGGCGGTATTGTGCCGTGGAAACCTCAGGCAGGGGATTTCATCGGTAGCGATGCCAGCTTCCAGATGAGCGCGGGCTCTCTGGAGTTAAACGGTGTTCCGGCCACCAACGTGCTGCTGCAGGGCAGCATCAACTCTAATCAGCTTGTAGTGAGTAATCTCGGTGCCGATGTGGCGCTGGGCTCGGTGACGGGCAGCGCACAGCGCGATGCTCAGGGCAACTGGCAGGTGACTAACCTTCGCCTTAACAGTATCCGTTTACAGAGCGACCAGTCACTGAGCAACTTCCTCGATCCGATCCTCACTCTGCCTTCGGTGCATTTTGACCGAATCGACGTAACCGATACCCGGCTGGAAGGCGCGGACTGGGCGGTCACCGATCTCGATATGGCGCTGAAAAACATCACGCTGCGCAACGGCGACTGGGAAAGCAATGACGGCTCGCTGTCGATGAATGCCAGCACCTTTGTGAATGGCAGCCTGGAGTTGAACGATCCCATTGTCAATCTGGCGTTTTCTCCTGACGGCGTCGCGCTGACGCAGTTCAGCTCGCGCTGGGTTAACGGGCTGATCCGCACTTCTGGCCACTGGACGCGCAGCGACAAGAAACTGACGCTGGATGAACTGGCCGTGGCCGGGCTTGAATACACGCTGCCGCAGAACTGGCGCGACCGCTGGATGGCTCCTCTGCCTGACTGGCTGGACAGCGTGGAAGTGACCAAATTTGCCGCTAACCGGAACCTGATTATCGACATTAACCCTGACTTTCCGCTCCAGCTGACCTCGCTGGAGGGCAACGGCAGCAATCTGCTGATGGCTCGCAATCACCAGTGGGGCATCTGGTCAGGAAATGTCAGCCTGAACGCGGCGGAAGCAACGTTTAATCGCGTGGATCTGCGTCACCCCTCAATAACCCTCAATGCTGACGATAACAACATCAACGTGACCGAAATGAGCGCCTTCACCAAAAGCGGAATGGTGGAGAGCGTGGCAACCCTTTCTCAGCAGCCTCAGCGAGCGCTGTCGTTAACGATGACTGGCCGCGAAGTACCGGTTGACCTGCTGCACGACTGGGGCTGGCCAACGGTGCCGCTGGAAGGTAATGGCACTCTGCAGCTGAAAGTTCAGGGTAGCCTTGCCGCTGACAAACCACTGAAAGCAGGGATGAACGGCACGCTGTCGGTGACGGCTGGTGATAAAACGCTGCAGCGGACCATGACCGGTGGTCAGGTGGCTGGCGCACAGTGATCATTTAAAGGTAAAATCCGCCTATTTGCGGAATAACCATGCTGACCAACTCAACACGTCTCAATAAATACATCAGCGAAAGCGGGATCTGCTCCCGCCGCGATGCCGATCGTTACATCGAGCAGGGTAACGTTTTTATCAACGGCAAGCGGGCTTCGGTCGGCGATCAGGTGCATGCCGGAGACGTGGTGAAAGTGAACGGTCAGCTGATCGAGCCGCGTGACGAAGAAGATCTGGTGCTGATTGCGCTGAACAAGCCGGTTGGCATCATCACCACCATGGAAGAGGGTGAGCGGGACAACATCAGTGATTTTGTTAACCACAGCAAGCGCGTGTTCCCTATAGGCCGACTGGATAAAGATTCTCAGGGGCTGATTTTCCTGACTAACCACGGCGATTTGGTCAACAAAATCCTGCGGGCCGGGAATAACCATGAAAAAGAGTATGTGGTTACGGTCAACAAGCTGATTACCGATGAGTTTATCACCGGAATGAGCGCTGGCGTGCCGATGCTGGGTACGGTCACCAAAAAGTGTAAGGTGAAGAAAGAAGCACCGTTTGTATTCCGCATCACGCTGGTGCAGGGGCTTAACCGCCAGATCCGCCGCATGTGTAAGCACTTCGGCTATGAAGTGACCAAACTTGAACGCACGCGGATTATGAACGTGAATCTTAAAGGGCTGCCGCTCGGCGAGTGGCGTGACCTGACCGACGATGAGCTGATTGAGCTGTTTAAACTGCTGGAAAATTCATCTTCTGATGAACCTGCAGGGAAAAAAGCCAAACCTAAAACTTCAGCCGCGAAGAAACCGGCCAGCAGCGGGCCAAAAGCCGGTGAGAAAACCGCGGGCAATACCGCTTCCCGCAAGCGTTTTGCCCAGCCGGGCCGCAAAAAGAAAGGGCGCTGATCAAGCGCCCTGCCTGCAAAACTTTTTCGTCAGCCTCCGGACCCGCCCTGCTCTAACGGACCGTCCGGATCGGCTGGCAGCACGATGTACACGCCCTCAAAGACCGCACCGCACTCCTCATTGCCAAACAGCTCCACTTCCAGCTGCACGCGAGCTTTACGGCCCCGCGCCAAGCGATCCAGATCGCCGCTCAACGAGCCCAGGTCAGCCACCGCCCCCGGCTTACCGGTGATCGGATGGCTGTAACGGATATGCGCATCGGCAAGAATAATGGTACCGCCAAGATGCCGCTCACGTAGCAGCAGCCAGATCAACCCCCAGCCGGTCAGCGTCGCCAGTGAAAACAGGCTGCCGGCAAACAGCGTATGGTGCGGGTTCTGGTTGCCGGTTTCCGGCATGGTGGTGATAAATTTCTGCCCGGTGTACTGCAGAATGCGGACACCCATTTTCTCGCTTAAAGGAATATGGTCGTACCAGGCCTGCTGCAGCTGACCGCACCAGTCCGCGCGGTGCAGAATGTCATCCAGCGTGATCACTGGCTTGATCATCAGGAAATGGCGCACTGGCGTGGTTTGCGGGGCGGTAATCTCGCCCTCATTGACGTAACCGAGCTTGGCAAAGAACTCAACGGCATCTTCGCGGGCGCTACAAACCACACGTTTGGCCCCTTCTTGCCGCGCAACGGACTCCAGGGTCATCGCCACCAGCGTTCCCAGCCCTTTGCCCTGTACGGAAGGATGCACGGCCAGAAAACGGATTGCCGCCTCATTGTCGCCATTAATATACAGACGGCCCACGGCCACCGGCTCGCCACGCTCATCCACCACCATCTGGTGATGCGCCAGTGCATCCCAGGCATCCCGTTCAGAGCCCATTGGCTGATGAAGGGGCTTACGCAACATTTCCCAGCGGAACTGATAGTAGGTATCCAGCTCTTCCGCCGTTTCAGGCACTCGAAGGTGATACATAAAATGGTTCTCTCTCTCTGAGCCCAATCCGCTTCCGAGCCCTTCCAGCCGCTTCAAACCTGCAGCCAGAAGGTGGCGGGGCCATCATTGACCAGGGCCACTTGCATATCGGCGGCAAAACGCCCGGTGTCAGTTTTGATGCCCTTCTCACGGCAGCAGCCAACAAAATAGTCATACAGCCGTTCAGCTTCTGCAGGCTCAGCGCCACCTGAAAAGCCAGGACGCATGCCCTTTTGCGTGTCCGCCGCCAGCGTGAACTGCGACACCACCAGCAGACTGCCTCCCGCCTGCTGAACGTTGAGATTCATTTTTCCCTGGTCGTCGCTGAAAATACGGTAGCCCAGTACGCGCTCGCACAACCGCTGCGCTTTTTGCTGGTCATCCCCTTTTTCCACGCCCAGTAAGATCAGCAATCCTGGCCCGATTTCACCGATGGTCTCTCCGGCCACCGTAACGCTGGCACTCAGCGCTCGTTGAATTAAGGCAATCATGATTCCTCGTCTTCTTTTTCTTGTTCTTGTTGTTTCAACAGGCGGTAGTCGCCCAGGGAAGCAGTGATTTCCGCTCCCAGCAAAACAATACACCACGTCCAATATACCCACAAAAACAGGATGGGAATAACAGCCAGCACACCATAAATTAACTGGTATGAGGGAAACATCGTAACATACAGAGCAAAGGCTTTTTTTCCCAGCTCAAATAACAGCCCGGCGACCAGCGCGCCCACCAGCGCATCCCTGGCCGAAACCTGGCGTGTGGGCACGATGCTATACAACAGCCAGAAAGAGAGCCACGAGAGCAGCAGCGGGAAGATGCGCAGACCATAATCAATCAGCCCGCTGACGCCGCTCACCGAGGCCCAGCGCAGCGAGAGCAGGTATGAGCTGATCGCCAGGCTGGCGCCGGCCAGCATCGGACCCAGCGTCAGGATCATCCAGTAAACCGCAAAGGAGTAGACCAGCGGACGTTTTCGCTGGCTGCGCCAGATGGTGTTCAACGCGGTATCAATGGAGTACATCAGCAGCAGCGAGGTCACTACCAGACCACAGGCCCCCACCGCAGTCATCTTGTTCACATTCGCCACGAAATGCTCGAGATAGCCCTGGATCGCCACACCCGATGCCGGAACAAAGTTGCTAAAGATGAAGCTTTTCAGCTGGGCACTGACCGCAGAAAACGCCGGAAAAGCGGCGAACAGGGCAAACACCACGGCCACCAACGGCACCAGTGACAACAGTGAGACATAGGCGAGATTCCCGGCCAGCGTGGTCATCGCATCTTCGTCAATGCGCCGCCAGAGCAATTTTACCCATGCCCCGATCGCCCGCAGGCGATGCCGGTAGTGGTTAATACGGCTCATCGTTAACGCCTTTCGGCAAATAAGGCCGGAATGATGCTGGCATCGGTCACATGAACGCTCTGGATCCCCAGCGCACGTGCACCCTCGATGTTCTCCAGGTTGTCATCAAAGAAAATAGCCCGATCGGCGGTATAGCCTTCTTCGTTCAGGACCTGCTGATAAATGCGGGCTTCAGGCTTACGCATCCCCATATCCTGCGAAAGATAGAGTTTATCTGCGGCACTGTGTACTTCAGGATACTGGGACGGCCAGAAGGTGCAGTGCAGAGAATTAGTGTTGGAAAGGATAACCACCCGCTCGCCACGATCGCGCAGCGTCTTCATTATCTGCAGCACTTCCGGACGCACGCCGACAAAAACGGCCTGCCAGCCAGCGGTAAACTGTTCAAAGCTCAGCGCCAGCCCCAGTTCGTCGCAGATCTGTTCAGCAAAGGCTTCATCGCTCACTTCACCGCGCTCATGGCGATGAAAGTTCTCACCCAGCGTGAAGTGGTTTTGCAGCGTGGCTAGCGGCACCCGTCCCAGATCGCTCCAGACGCCCAGAACCCGGTTGAAATCAATATCAACAATGACGTTACCTAAATCAAAGATATACAGCATGGCCATCTCCTTTTGTTCCGGTGAGTTATTCACTCTAGCGGTAAAACGGAAGCCTGAACAGGTCGGGAATTTCGAAAAATGCTGGAGAGTCAAAGAGGGAGAAAAAAACAGGGCCGGAAGAAACCGGCCCTGAAATAACAGCTAAAACGTCAGATTAAACGTCTTTGCTGCCGCGCGAAGCGCGTTTACGATCGTTTTCAGTCAGGTGACGTTTACGAATACGGACGGACAGCGGAGTCACTTCCACCAGTTCGTCATCATCGATAAACTCGATCGCCTGCTCAAGAGTCATCTTGATGGCCGGAACCAGGGTAGTGGCTTCGTCAGTACCGGAAGCACGCATGTTGGTCAGTTTTTTACCGGTCAGGCAGTTAACAGTCAGGTCGTTAGAGCGACTGTGAATACCGATAATCTGGCCTTCATAAACTTCTGCACCGTGACCCAGGAACAGCTTACCGCGGTCCTGCAGGCTGAACAGGGCGAAGGCCACCGCTTTACCCTGACCGTTAGAGATCAGTACGCCGTTCTGACGCTGGCCCACTTCGCCCTGACGGATATCGTCATAGTGACTGAAGGTGGAGTACAGCAGACCGGTACCGGAAGTCATGGTCATGAATTCGTTACGGAAGCCAATCAGGCCACGGCTTGGGATAACGTAGTCAAGACGTACGCGACCTTTACCATCCGGATCCATGTTTTTCATGTCCGCTTTACGTTCACCCATCGCCTGCATCACAGAACCCTGGTGCTGTTCTTCGATATCCAGGGTCACGTTTTCGAATGGCTCTTGTTTACGGCCTTCGAACTCGCGGAAGATAACTTTCGGACGGGATACCGCCAGCTCGAAACCTTCACGACGCATGTTTTCAATCAGAACGGACAGGTGAAGTTCACCACGACCGGAAACGCGGAACGCATCAGCATCCGCAGTTTCTTCAACGCGCAGTGCCACGTTGTGCACCAGCTCTTTGTTCAGACGGTCAAGGATCTGACGTGAAGTCACATACTTACCTTCTTTACCGCAGAACGGTGAGGTGTTGACGTTGAAGAACATGGTTACGGTTGGTTCATCAACGCTCAGGGCTGGCAGTGCCTGAACATTCTGTGGATCACAGATGGTATCGGAGATGTTCAGTTCGCCCAGACCGGTGATGGCGATGATGTCGCCTGCTTCAGCTTCTGCTGCGTCGATACGCTCCAGACCCAGGTGAGTCAGCACTTTACCGACTTTACCGTTACGGGTTTTGCCTTCGCTATCAACGATGGTGACCTGCTGGTTTGGCTTCACTTTACCGCGCTTAATGCGGCCGATGCCGATAACACCAACATAGTTGTTGTAGTCCAGCTGAGAAATCTGCATCTGGAACGGTGCTTCCATCTCAACCTGCGGAGGAGAAACGTGTTTCACGATGGCTTCGTACAGCGGAGTCATATCTTCAGCCATGTCGGAGTGGTCAAGACCAGCGATACCGTTCAGGGCAGAAGCATAGATAACCGGGAAGTCGAGCTGCTCGTCGGTCGCGTCCAGGTTAACGAACAGGTCAAAAACTTGGTCAACAACCCAGTCAGGACGTGCGCCAGGACGGTCAACTTTGTTGATCACCACGATCGGCTTCAGACCATTAGCAAACGCTTTTTTGGTCACGAAGCGGGTTTGCGGCATAGGGCCATCCATTGCATCCACAACCAGCAGCACCGAGTCAACCATTGACATCACACGCTCTACCTCACCGCCGAAGTCGGCGTGTCCTGGGGTATCCACGATGTTGATGCGGTAGTCGTTCCATTTAATGGCGGTGTTTTTTGCGAGGATGGTAATCCCACGCTCTTTCTCCAAATCGTTGGAGTCCATTACGCGTTCGGTTGCTTCAGTACGGGCATCAAAGGTACCGGACTGCTGCAGCAACTTATCAACCAGGGTAGTTTTACCATGGTCAACGTGGGCAATAATGGCGATGTTACGCAAATTTTCGATCACAGCTTTGCCTCAGGCATTAGAAATAGCGCGCTATTGTACACGGATTAATCGAAGGACTGAACAGGATCACAAATATCAATTAAAGATAACTGTCAGGATTGCTTTTACAGCCATTTACAGTGCAGGAATTGCACTCCATCGAAAAAATGCACCAATTTGGTGCCCTCATTGCACTCTGTAGCACCATAATGGTGCGCGACTTCCATCATGGTGCAGCTCCCGTCTCACGAGAGGGTGCATCATAGCGCTTTTTCAGTCAGTTAAGAAAGTTGGCATAGATTTCGCTTTATTACACTCAAGAGAAGAATGCCAGTTTCCACAACGGTTGATAGCTTGTCAGAGATCTTTATTATCGGTTCACTGTGCCAGATAAGCAAAGTGGTACACCGGAAAGATCTCTAACCACGACGACAATGACAAAATCCAGGAGAGTTAAGTATGTCCGCTGAACACGTTCTGTCGATGATGAACGAGCACGAAGTCAAATTTGTTGATCTGCGTTTTACCGATACCAAAGGTAAAGAACAGCACGTCACTATTCCTGCTCATCAGGTTAACGCTGACTTCTTCGAAGAAGGCAAAATGTTTGACGGCTCCTCTATCGGTGGCTGGAAAGGGATTAACGAATCAGACATGGTTCTGATGCCTGATGCGACTACCGCTGTTCTGGATCCGTTCTTCGAAGACCCTACGCTGATCATCCGTTGTGACATCCTCGAGCCAGGCACCATGCAGGGCTACGATCGTGATCCACGCTCCATCGCAAAGCGCGCTGAAGACTTCCTGCGCTCTTCCGGCATCGCAGACACCGTTCTGTTTGGACCAGAGCCAGAGTTCTTCCTGTTTGATGACGTGCGCTTTGGCGCGACTACTTCCGGTTCACACGTTGCTATCGACGATATCGAAGCAGCCTGGAACACTGGTAAAGAATACGAAGGCGGCAACAAAGGACACCGTCCAGGTCTGAAAGGCGGTTACTTCCCGGTTCCACCAGTCGACTCTTCACAGGACATCCGTTCTGCTATGTGTCTGACCATGGAGCAGATGGGCCTGGTTGTTGAAGCTCACCACCACGAAGTGGCAACAGCTGGTCAGAACGAAGTGGCAACCCGCTTCAACACCATGACCAAAAAAGCTGACGAAATTCAGATCTACAAATATGTTGTGCACAACGTAGCTCACGCTTATGGCAAAACTGCGACCTTCATGCCAAAACCAATCTTTGGTGATAACGGTTCCGGTATGCACTGCCACATGTCACTGTCCAAAGGCGGCACCAACCTGTTCGCTGGCGACAAATACGGCGGCCTGTCTGAAACTGCCCTGTTCTACATCGGCGGTGTGATCAAGCACGCTAAAGCGATCAACGCCCTGTCTAACCCGACCACCAACTCTTACAAGCGCCTGGTCCCGGGTTACGAAGCTCCAGTTATGCTGGCTTACTCTGCCCGTAACCGTTCTGCTTCTATCCGTATTCCAGTGGTTGCCAGCCCGAAAGCACGTCGTATCGAAGCTCGCTTCCCTGATCCAGCAGCTAACCCATACCTGTGCTTCTCTGCACTGCTGATGGCTGGCCTGGACGGTATCATCAACAAAATCCATCCTGGCGACGCGATGGACAAAAACCTGTACGACCTGCCGCCGGAAGAAGAAGCTGAGATTCCAAAAGTGGCCGGTTCTCTGGAAGAAGCTCTGAACGCACTGAGCGAAGACCGCGAGTTCCTGACTCGTGGCGGCGTGTTCACTGACGACACCATCGATGCCTACATCGAACTACGTAAATCCGAAATGGACCGCGTTCGCATGACGCCACATCCGGTCGAGTTCGAGCTGTACTACAGCGTTTAACTGGTTTGACGTTTTTGTTGCCGTGGAAACTTTAGCCCATCTCCTGATGGGCTTTTTTCTCCGCGAATTCATCGTTCAGGAAGACGATTTTCGGGTTCCATGACTATAATGCACTAAAAAGGTGCAGGAGAACGCTGTATGGCAACAGGCACGCTGCCCGATGCTGGGCAGATTCTCAATTCTCTGATTAACAGTATTTTGCTGGTCGATAGCGATCTGGTGGTGCATTACGCCAACCCCGCCGCTCAGCAGCTGTTAGCGCAAAGCTCCCGCAAGCTGTTTGGTACACCGCTGCCGGAACTGATGGGATATTTTTCCTTAAATATCGACGTCATGCGCGAGAGTCTGAACGCAGGTCAGGGCTTTACCGACAGTGAAGTGACTCTGGTGGTAGATAGCCGCGCGCACATAATGTCTTTAACAGCGCAGCGTCTGCCCGATGGTTTAATTCTGCTTGAAATGGCCCCGATGGATAATCAGCGCCGTCTCAGTCAGGAACAGATTCAACATGCTCAGCAGGTAGCTGCCCGGGATTTGGTCCGGGGTCTGGCTCATGAAATTAAAAACCCGCTGGGAGGATTACGAGGCGCAGCACAGCTTCTGGCAAAAGCGCTTCCGGATCCGTCTTTAACCGAATATACCAAGGTGATCATCGAACAGGCAGACCGCCTGCGTAATCTCGTTGATCGCCTGCTTGGCCCGCAGCAGCCAGGCATGCACGTTACGCAAAGTATCCATCAGGTGGCTGAACGTGTGGTCAATCTGGTGTCGATGGAACTGCCCGATAACGTGACGCTGGTTCGGGATTACGATCCCAGCCTGCCGGAGTTGCCCCACGATCCGGATCAGATCGAACAGGTTCTGCTGAACGTTGTACGCAACGCCTTACAGGCGTTGGGTGAAGAAGGCGGCACTATTACACTTCGTACCCGCACGGCATTCCAGTTAACGCTGCACGGAGTACGTTATCGCCTGGTGGCACGCATCGATGTCGAGGATGATGGCCCGGGTATTCCGGCACAACTGCAGGATACGCTGTTTTATCCGATGGTGAGCGGCCGCGAAGGTGGGACCGGCTTAGGTCTGTCTATCGCGCGCAGCCTGATTGACCAGCATTCGGGGAAAATAGAATTTAGCAGTTGGCCGGGTCACACTGAATTTTCGGTTTATCTGCCTATTCGCCAGTGAGGTTTCTATGCAACGAGGGATAGTTTGGATCGTCGATGACGATAGCTCCATCCGCTGGGTGCTTGAACGCGCGCTCACTGGAGCCGGTTTAAGCTGTGCCACCTTTGACAGCGCTAACGAGGTGCTGGACGCCCTTGCCAGCAAAACCCCAGACGTTTTACTTTCAGATATTCGTATGCCCGGCATGGACGGACTGGCACTACTCAAACAGATAAAACAGCGTCACCCTATGCTTCCGGTCATCATAATGACTGCCCATTCCGATCTGGATGCCGCGGTCAGCGCTTACCAGCAAGGAGCGTTTGATTACCTGCCGAAGCCTTTCGATATTGACGAAGCCGTGGCGCTGGTTGAACGCGCGATCAGTCATTATCAGGAACAGCAGCAGCCGCGCAATCAACCGGTCAGCGGCCCGACCACCGATATCATCGGTGAAGCACCGGCGATGCAGGATGTGTTCCGCATTATTGGCCGTCTCTCACGTTCGTCAATCAGCGTGTTGATCAATGGCGAATCGGGTACGGGTAAAGAGTTGGTTGCCCACGCTCTGCATCGCCACAGCCCGCGAGCCAAAGCGCCCTTTATCGCACTGAACATGGCTGCTATCCCGAAGGATCTGATCGAATCCGAGCTGTTCGGGCATGAGAAAGGGGCTTTTACCGGGGCGAACCAGATCCGTCAGGGCCGCTTCGAGCAGGCCGACGGCGGCACGCTGTTCCTCGATGAAATTGGCGATATGCCGCTGGATGTGCAGACCCGTTTGCTGCGCGTGCTGGCTGATGGCCAGTTCTACCGCGTGGGAGGCTATGCGCCGGTGAAGGTGGATGTCCGTATTATCGCGGCAACTCACCAGAACCTTGAGCTGCGTGTGCAGGAAGGCAAATTCCGTGAAGACCTTTTCCACCGTCTCAATGTGATCCGCGTGCATCTGCCGCCGCTGCGCGAGCGCCGGGAAGATATTCCTCGTCTGGCGCGCTACTTCCTGCAGGTTGCCGCTCGTGAGCTGGGTGTGGAAGCGAAGATCCTGCATCCGGAAACGGAAACCGCGCTGACCCGCCTGCACTGGTCGGGCAACGTGCGCCAGCTGGAGAACACCTGCCGCTGGCTGACCGTAATGGCCGCAGGCCAGGAAGTACTGATTCAGGATCTGCCTTCAGAGTTGTTTGAGACCTCCACGCCGGAGAACCCGGTGCAGTCACTGCCAGATAGTTGGGCAACACTGTTGGCACAGTGGGCCGATCGTGCCCTGCGTTCCGGTCATCAAAACCTGCTGTCAGAAGCTCAGCCTGAGATGGAGCGTACGCTGCTGACCACCGCTCTGCGTCATACGCAGGGGCATAAGCAGGAAGCTGCACGGTTGCTGGGCTGGGGACGAAATACCCTGACCCGCAAACTCAAAGAGCTGGGAATGGAATAAGTTTGTTTTGTTAAGAGAAGGCCGGGCGAATGTCCGGCCTTTTTTGTTTCAATCTGTCAGCAGGCAGACTACCGATTCAGATCACCCGCGAGAATTGCTGCATACGCGCTTTCTGGCGCAGGTAAACGTCAAAGCACATGCAGATATTCCTGACCAGCATTCGCCCCTTAGCGGTGACCTGAAGGCGCTTCTCGTCGCACTCCACCAGCCCGTCAGCAATAAAGGGAGCCAGCAATATCAGATCTTCAGCAAAGTAGTCAGTAAAACGCCGCGTAGCGGTTTCAAAATCGGCATAATTCAGTGAGAAGTTACACATCAGCGTTTTGATCACATCGCGACGCAGGCAGTCATCCGCTGTCAGGCTCAGTCCACGCCACAATGCGGTCTGCTGCTGGTCCACCGCGGCATACCAGCTCTTCAACTCTTTCTGGTTCTGCGCATAGCTGTCACCCATCATGCTAATGGCCGACACGCCCATCCCCAACAGATCGCTGTCGCCCTGAGTGGTGTAACCCTGGAAATTACGGTGCAGGCGCCCCTGACGCTGGGCAACGGCCAGTTCGTCATCGGGACGGGCAAAGTGGTCCATACCGATAAACTGATAGCCTTCTGCCGTCAGAGTGGCAATGGACTGCTGCAGAATGGCGAGCTTTTGCTGGGTATCCGGCAGATCGGCATCTTTGATTTTGCGCTGGGCTGCGAACAAGTTCGGCATGTGTCCATAGTTGAACACGCTAAGCCGATCCGGGTTGAGGGCGGCCACTTTCTTAAGGGTGAAAGTAAAGCTTTCTGGCGTTTGCTTTGGCAGGCCGTAGATCAGATCTAGATTGGTGGAAGTGAAGCCCAGCTTCCGGGCACGCTCCATCAGGGCAACGATCATCGCTTCGTCCTGAATGCGGTTGACCTTCTCCTGCACCTCTTTATTGAAATCCTGCACGCCCATGCTCAGACGATTAAAGCCCTCGGCCCGCAGGTGATCCAGCACGTCCAGCTCAATCTCACGGGGGTCGACCTCAATCGACAACTCGGCTTCTGCGCTGAAGTTAAAATGCTCACGCAGCAGATCCATCAGGCGGCTGATCTGAGTTTTATTCAGATAGGTCGGCGTCCCACCGCCCCAGTGCATTTGGGTGACGGTGCGGTTACTGAACAGTCTGGCGCGTGCGGCAATTTCAATGGCCAGCGCCTGAAGATACTCATCGGCTTTATGCTGCTGGCGGGTCACTATCTTGTTGCAGCCACAGAAATAACACAGCCGGTGGCAGAACGGGATATGGACATACAACGACAGGGGGCGATCGGGATAACGCTGGCTGGCCTGCAGAAAAGCCGCCTCGTCGTAATCCTGGTGAAATTCCAGCGCGGTGGGATAGGAAGTGTAGCGGGGACCCGAGATGTTGTACTTCTGAATCAGGGCCTGATCCCATTCAATCATCTGCGTCACGGTATTCACTCCTTCGTTGGCGTCTGGATGCCGACCGTCGGGTGAGAGGAGGTTGCCTGAGCGGCGGACGGTCGATCGTTCTGCGTAGCCGGGATCGACGACTGGACAGACGTCGTAGTTTAACCAACATCCACAGCAGGCCACAGAGCAGAATCAGCAGGTAAATTGATCCAGGCCAATTCATCAGCAGAGAAACCTTTTGCAGAGATGGCGCTCTTTTTGCGCCATCTTAATTTCCAGTCAGAAATACCTGCCGTGGGATCAGTTGCCACCCTTGAGCAGACGGTACATATCCTCTTCTGCTTCTTCGTCATCGGCGTCATCATCCAGAGCAATGCCCAGCTGTTCCATCAGCACATCGATGCGGTCAAGAGTCTGATCCAGCCATGCCTGATCTTCTGCTTTCAGCGTTTCACCACTTTCCAGCCGATCCAGCAGCGCATCCAGACGTTCATCATTTTCCAGCTTCGCCAGCTCTTCTTCCGGCGTCAGAAGCGGCTTTTTCTCTGGCGCGGGTTTTACTGGTTTAGCCGCCTTTTTCACCGGCTGAACATCACTGCCCAGCGCAATCGGCTTTTTGCTGCCAATGCGTGGGTCTTTTTCCTGACCAGCGTTACCACCCTTTTTACCAGGCATCACAGGATTCGCACGGCTGCCGGAAGCATTACCGCGATGTTTCTTGTCACGCTTGCGATCGCGCGCTTCGGTATTTATTTCATCGCGCGATTTACGTTTATTTTTTGCTGCAGGTTTCTTGTTCTGGGGCGCGCGTGCAGGTTGCTTCATGATTTCTGCTCTCAGACGATTTATCTTCAGTATAGAATTGCGGCGGAATCTAGCAGAAAGCAGACAAAGAAAAAAGGCGCCAGGTCACCCTGTCGCCTTTTTTCGCACCTTCCGCAGAAGGACTGACTTTAGTCAGCATCCTTTTTAGCACACAACTTCCCGGTTTTCCCTTGCCGTATCGTCCATCCTGGACGCTATCCTTTCCCTGAGTGTGTTGCATCCTCAACACGTTCCATCCCTGCTCTGCGTCATCCTGACGCCCCCTGAGCTCTTCATCCTGAAGTGAACCATCCGGGTTCTGGTAAATACTTTAGACTAAATGGTCAAACTCACAAGGCAGCTTAATAAAAATTTCACGCACACTTATAGTGGGTTAAATGTAATAAATTGTTTTTTAATGATATTGCATTTATGACAACAAAAAATTAGGGGCAAGGGCTGGCAGAAACAATGGCCGATCTCTTACAAATCTTCGGGCGACTCGCGGCCGACTGAGCGCTTTCAATCCATACAGGGTATACTCTGCGCAACTGACCTTATATCTGGAGTTTCTATTTTGTCTGGCTGGAATTATCACGTTACCCATTTTGTTACCAGCGCTCCTGACATCCGTCACCTGCCGGCCGATACCGGTATTGAAGTGGCGTTTGCCGGCCGTTCCAATGCGGGCAAATCCAGCGCGCTGAACACGCTGACCAATCAGAAAAGCCTGGCGCGGACCAGTAAAACTCCGGGACGCACGCAGCTTATCAATCTGTTCCAGGTCGCTGAAGGCTATCGTCTGGTGGATTTACCGGGCTATGGCTATGCCGAAGTCCCGGAAGAGATGAAGCTGAAGTGGCAACGCGCGCTGGCGGAATATCTGCGTGAGCGCCAGTGCCTGAAAGGCCTGGTGGTGCTGATGGACATCCGTCATCCACTGAAAGATCTGGATCAGCAAATGATCAACTGGGCGGTGCAGAGCGGTATTGAAGTGCTGGTGCTGTTGACCAAAGCCGATAAGCTGGCTTCCGGCGCGCGTAAAGCGCAGCTGAACATGGTGCGTGAAGCGGCGAAGAGCTTTGTCGGTGATGTTCAGGTTGAGATGTTTTCTTCACTGAAGAAAATCGGCATCGATAAGCTGAGCGCCAAACTGGACAGCTGGTACAGCGAGCTGCCGCCGGCAACTGAAGAAGAGTTCGCAGAAGAGTAAAATCAGGCCTGCGGGCCTGAATAGCGCCCAATAAAAAACGCCCCAGTCATAACAACTGGGGCGGCTAAATATTCAGCCAAATCCGATTACGTGAAGTAAAAGGTCTGAAAGATAGAACATCTTACCTCTGTACCCTACGCCTTAAACTCTACATGATTTTTTCGGCCCTCAAAAGGGTTTTTTGTAGTTAATTTTCATAAAACACCCTGCGTTATCCAACTCAGCTCACAGAAAAAAGCGTTGCCTGTAGCTAAATTACAAAAAAAATGCTTTCACCATAACCGCTTAGGTGAAGAGCTAAGCGCGATTAAAAACCAGTCAAAGCTGAACCGATTAACCAAAGCGATTTCTTATGGCGAAAAAAAAAGCTGAATTCATTAAGAAATCAGCCTCGTTTGTCAGTACCAGCGAGTTATCAGTGCGCCTGATCCCAGTTATCGCCTACCCCGACATCAACCTGCAGCGGCACATCAAGCTTCATGCTGTTCTCCATCAGGTCGCGGATTTTCGCCGTTGCCGCTTCCACCTCTGAGGTTTTCACTTCAAACACCAGTTCATCGTGTACCTGCATAATCATCTTCACGTCAGGGTTGGCCTGTGGCGTCAGCCAGCCATCAACGGCAATCATCGCTTTCTTGATAATGTCGGCTGCCGTGCCCTGCATTGGGGCGTTGATGGCCGCACGCTCGGCGGCTTTACGACGCATCACATTGCTGGCCTTAATATCTGGCAGGTAGAGGCGACGACCATCAAGCGTGGAGACATAGCCCTTCTGCGCAGCCTGTTCACGAGTGCTTTCCATATACTCCAACACGCCAGGATAGCGCTCGAAGTAGAGATCCATGTATTTCTTCGCTTCACCAGCGCCGATATTCAACTGGCGGGACAGGCCAAACGCGCTCATGCCGTAGATCAGACCAAAGTTAATGGCCTTGGCGCTGCGGCGCTGCTCGCCGGTGACTTTTTCCAGCGCCATACCAAACACCTCAGCGGCAGTGGCACGGTGAATATCCTGTCCTTCCGAGAAAGCCGTCAGCAGCCCCTTATCCTGGGAGAGATGGGCCATGATCCGCAGTTCGATTTGTGAATAATCGGCCGCGAGGATCTGATGCCCCTTCGAAGCAATAAAGGCCTGCCGAATCCGCCGTCCTTCATCATTGCGCACCGGGATGTTTTGCAGGTTAGGATCGGTGGAGGAGAGCCTGCCCGTTGCCGTCACCGCCTGATGATAAGAGGTGTGGACCCGTCCGGTCAGCGGATTGATCATCTGCGGTAGCTTGTCGGTATAGGTCGACTTCAGCTTGGACAGGCCACGGTGCTCCAGAATCACTTTGGGTAGCGGGTAATCCAGCGCCAGCTCGGCCAGCACTTCTTCACTGGTGGAAGGTGCGCCACCCGGGGTTTTTTTAGTTGGCTTGATCCCCTGTTTTTCAAACAGGATGGTTTGCAGCTGCCTGGGAGAAGAGAGGTTGAACGGCTCGCCAGCCAGCTCATGCGCTTTCAGCTCCAGTTCTCCCAACCGCGTGGTCAGCTCCTGAGAATGCTGAGCCAGGATACCCTGATCGATCAGCACGCCATTACGTTCGATACGCGATATAACGGTAACCAGCGGCATCTCAATCGTTTCGAAGACCAGCTTTGGCCCCTGCTCCTTTTCCAGCTCTGGCCACATTTTAAGGTGCAGCTGCAGCGTGACATCGGCGTCTTCGGCTGCATAGTGTGCCGCCTGTTCCAGTGCTATCTGGTTAAAGGTCAGCTGTTTTTTGCCTTTACCCGCAATATCTTCAAAGCTTACCGTCTTGTGGTGCAGCCAGCGCGAGGCAAGAGTATCCATATCATGGCGTCCTGAGACGCTGTTCAGCGCGTAGGACTCCAGCATGGTGTCGAATTTGATACCCTGCAGCTCGATGCCGTAATTCTTTAGCACGCCACGGTCATACTTCAGGTTCTGACCGACCTTCAACAGCTTGCTGTCTTCCAGCAGCGGCTTGAGACGTTCCAGCACGCTGTCGCGCTCCAACTGGGCTGGCGCATCGAGATAATCATGAGCCACCGGCAGATAAGCCGCTTCTCCTGGCGCAACAGCAAAGGAGAGACCGACAATAGTAGCGGTGAGAGTATCCAGGGAGTCTGTTTCCAGATCGACGGCGAACAGCTTGCTGGCCTTGAGCTTTTTCAGCCAACCGGCAAAAGTCTCTTCATCGAGGATGGTAACGTAACCATCCGCAGAAAGAACACTGGTTGCCTCAGACTGCTCTTCCACTTTTTCAGCCAGCGCTTTCTGTGCCTGAGGGTTGCTCTTTTTCCCCTGCAGCCATTTACCTTCTTCCAGGTCGGTGATCCAGCGCTTAAATTCGTAATGGCGGAACTGACCGAGCAGCTCTTCCACTGCCGGTTCGCTGACCGTCAGCTGATCGCAGGTAAGCTCAAGTTCAACGTCGGTTTTAATGGTCGCCAGCTGGTAGGAGAGGAAAGCGAGTTCCCTGTTCTGCTCCAGTTTGGCTGCCATCGTCTTCGCTCCGCGGAAAGAGAGGTCAGCGACTTTGTCCAGATTCTCATAGATATCTTTAATGCCGCCCAGGCCCTGCAGCAGCGCCTGAGCGGTTTTCTCACCCACGCCTGGCACGCCCGGGATATTATCCGAGGAGTCACCCATCAGGGCGAGGAAGTCGATAATCAATGCCGGAGGGATACCGTATTTCTCCACCACTTCATCCGGGCCGAGAATGGCGTTATTCATGGTGTTAATCAGCGTGATACCCGGCGTCACCAGTTGCGCCATATCTTTATCACCGGTGCTGATCAGCACTGGCCTGCCGAGCTTGCCTGCTTCGAGTGCCAGCGTTCCAATGACGTCATCCGCCTCCACGCCGGAAACCGCCAGCAAAGGCAGCCCCATAGCTCTGACCATATTGTGCAACGGTTCAATCTGCGCCCGCAGATCGTCCGGCATCGGTGGACGGTGAGATTTGTAATGTTCAAAAAGTTCATCACGGAACGTTTTGCCTTTGGCATCAAAAACCACCGCGACGTGGCTGGGCTTATATTGCAACAGCAGGCTGCGCAGCATATTCAACACGCCGTACATGGCACCGGTTGGTTCTCCTGAGCTGTTAGTCAGCGGAGGAAACGCATGATAAGCGCGGTAAAGATAGGAAGAGCCATCTACCAGAATAAGCGGGTTTTCTGCAATTTGTGCCATTAGTCGTCACGTTCTTCGTTGGTTTTATCAATGAGGTTAGGATGCCACAGCTAAGCCCCAAAAATGAAATAACTCCGCGTATTAACTTGTACGTCAAGCGGCATTTGTGGCTCGGCGCGCAATAATAAGTTGTGGATAACTTTGTGCGTAAATTTGCTAACGTATTGTTATATGCAGGGAATGAGCGAACAACATCAACAAAACATATTTAAAATCATGTAGTTAATGTTTTTCTCCAGGATAAACTTCAGGTTTTGCGGAATTGATTCTGTGTGGATATTAATTATTAAGCGGCGTGAACGAACAGGATCTCTTACTGAAAAAACCGCCTGGGACTGGCAGTTTATTCCGGGAACTGACAACAAAAAGAAGGGAAACAATAACGCCGGTCAGCAGCCGGCGTCGGATAAAACCAAGTTTACTTCTGAGTCAGCAGGAATTTCACCACGTTAGCATATTGCTGAACATAGTTATCCATTGAGCTGGTATCCAGACCGCCGTTGTTAACCATATATTTTCCGTTAACAAACATCGCAGGAACGCCGCGCAAATCAACGTCTTCTGCCGCTTTTTCCTGCTGAGCGACCAGTGATTTCACCACGAAGCTGTTCCATGCTGCGTCATATTGTTCCGGGGTAATAGCAGCAGCCTTAACGAAGACTTCTTTCAGGCTGGCCGGATCGGTGATGGTCTGGGTTTTCTGGATGCCATCAAAGATTGGCGCAGTCACTTTATCTTCCACGCCCAGCGCCATGGCCACAGCCCAGGCCTGAGTCACGGTTTTCCCCATGTCACCGCCGAGGAATTCAACGTGGTATTTGGTGATTTTGGTGTCAGCCGGTAAGTTTTTCTTCACGGTATCGCTGACGTGCCAGACGCGCTCAAACTCATAGCAGTGCGGGCAGTAGAAAGAGAAGAACTCCATGACATGAGGTTCACCAGAAACGGGCTTCTGCAGGGTGACGTACTGCTGACCATCGGTAAACTGGGCTGCCGAGGCGCTGAAAGCCAGAACCATTCCAACCAGCGCAAATAAAATCTTTTTCATTTAAAAACTCTCTCCTGACAACAAAGGGGGCGGATCGGAAAAGGCGATCAGCCCTGAAATGCGGGCATCAGCTGCAACGGTGGCTCCTGCAACAGTCTGGCCTGCTCGTTAAAAGTGGAGATCTGCCGGAGCCAGAAATCCTCATCCGTCATCCACGGGAAATTTGCCGGAAACGCCGGATCCTGCCAGCGGCGAACAACCCACGCCAGATAATAAACCATCCTCATGGCGCGTAAAGGCTCAATCAGTGACAATTCATGTGCGTCGAACTCACTGAATTCACTGTAAGCTTCCAGCAAAATGTCCCACTGAATTCGCTGTTCCTGGCTGTCGCCGTTAATCAGCATCCACAGATCCTGCACGGCCGGGCCGGTGCGGGCATCATCCAGGTCAACAAATAAAGGACCGTCGCGCCAGAGAATGTTGCCGGGATGGCAGTCTCCATGCAGGCGCAGCGGCTGCCATTGAGTATGCCAGTAATTTTGTAAAGTTGTGCCGATCAGCCGCACGCTGGTTAATAATCTGTCCTTCAGCTTACCGGGGATTAGGCTACTGGCCTCAAGTACCTGCAGAGGTTCGGTGATATATTCCTGCAGACCAATAGCAGGACGGGCAGCAAACATTTTCTTCCGTCCGGTCTGATGCATCCGACCAAGATAGCGCCCGACCCACTCCAGATGATCGTAATTATCCGTCTCATACTGGCGGCCCCCAAGGCTTGGGAACACCGTGAACAGGTAACCCTGATGCTGGTGCAAAGTTTTGCCCTGCAGGGCCAGAGGAGCGGCCACAGGAACCTCGTCGGCCAGCAGTTCGGCGGTAAACTGGTGCTCTTCTTCAATCTGCTGCTGTGACCAGCGCTGGGGACGATAGAACTTCACCACATAGCGCTTTTTATCTTCGTCGGCAAACTGATAGACCCGATTCTCAAAGCTGTTCAGCGCGGTCAGCCCGGACTCCACGCGGATCCCGGTATCCCAGAGCGCATCCAGAATGGTGTCAGGGTTTAAATTTTGAAAGTTAAAGGCAGGTTCTTTCATCCGGCATACTCGCAGATAATCGCAATCATTGAACGATCAAGAATATCATTAAACGCGGGTACGACGGATGAAGGGAGGGGATTTAATCTTTGATTACGCCGCGAGCACGAAGAAGAGCGGTTTTAAAATCCTCTTCATAATCTTTTTTCAGGCCCGGGATCTCTTCATGCTTATCGGTGCCACGCATTTTAAGATGGTAGATCAAAACATCATCCGTTAACTCATCGATGGGCTGAGTAAAACCGGCTTCAGCGGCGAGTTTCTGTATAAATTGCATTAAATTCAGATCTGGTTCCTGCTGCCAGGCTGGCTGTAGCAGCGACAGCAGTTCATTGAGGCGATGACATTTCATGGGTTGCTTCCTGTTCCATTCCCGATGCTGCTACGGTAGCAGGGTTAAACCCACATTAAAAGAGGGTGTAAAAGTGATGATCATCAACTACCAGTTCCTACCTGCCGCCGTGACGGGAGTAATCCTTGCCGGTGGGCGCGGCAGCCGCATGGGCGGTGAAGATAAGGGGCTGATTGATTATCACGGGAAACCGCTTTATCAGCACGTTCTGGAGCGGCTACGCCCTCAGACAGGCAAAATGTGCATCAGCGCTAACCGGAATATGGCTGTTTATCAGCAGAGCGGCCTGCCGGTAATTGGGGATTCTCTGCCAGACTTTCCTGGCCCGTTAGCAGGAATGCTTACCGCACTGGGCTATATCGACACTGAATGGGCGATCTTTTCATCCTGTGATACGCCAGCTCTGCCGGCAGATATTGTGTCACGTCTGTGGCAGGCAAAGCAGGCAGCTCCGGCTGTCTGGGCTCGCTCAGCCGGTCGGGATCACCCGACGCTGGCTCTGCTGCATGTCAGCCTGGCTGAACCGCTGGCGGCTTATCTGGCAAAAGGTGAGAGGAAGGTGATGCTATTTCTTGATCAGGCTGGTGGCCACAGCGTCCCTTTTGATGACTGCCCCGGCGCCTTCGCCAATATTAACCGCCCTGAAGATCTTTTGTTCTGAGGAACTCTGATGCTCCCTCTTTTAGCAATTACCGCTTTCAGCGGCACGGGTAAAACAACGCTTTTAAAACAGCTAATTACCATTATGAAAGCCCGGGGTATCCGTCCCGGTTTGATCAAACATACCCATCACAATATGGATATTGATACGCCAGGCAAAGACAGCTTTGAGCTGCGTAAAGCCGGAGCTGACCAGGTCATGGTCTTTAACCAGCAGCGCTGGGCGTTAATCACTGAAACGCCGCAACAGCCCGAACCGGATTTGCAGTTTCTGATCGGTCGGATGGATCCCTCTTCGCTGGATATCATTCTGCTGGAAGGATTTAAGCATGAGCCGGTTCCGAAGATCGCACTGTGGCGAGGAGGAGAGGAGCAAGCTTTGGCCCAGTTACTGGATAAATACGTTATTGCGGTAGCCAGCGATCGTGTTATTCCCATGAAACTTCCGCTGCTGGATCTGAATAACCCACAGCAGATTGCTGATTTTATTGCTGCCTGGTTGCTGGATCAGCGCTAAAACGGGTACCGCGCAACGGAGACCTTTTTAAGTTGTCGGTACAGGTAAACCTGACTAAAAGGCTATTTAAGAGGCGGGCTGCTGGAAAAGATTTCCGGATCGTAAACGCAAAAAACCCCGGCCGTCAGGCCGGGGTTCCTGTCTGAAAGCAAAA
>NZ_JBYUWC010000026.1:0-53280 GCF_058137865.1 Erwinia sp. 009765445 | reverse complement strand
CGGCGAGTAGCGCAGCTTGGTAGCGCAACTGGTTTGGGACCAGTGGGTCGGAGGTTCGAATCCTCTCTCGCCGACCACATTCAGAAAAGGCCAGCTTTCGAGCTGGCCTTTTTGCATCTGTAGCCCATAAAGGATGAGGACCTCCGAAGGAGGTTTGAGCCGTACGGCAACCAGGGAAGGGACGCTTTGTCTCATTTAAGAGACAACTAACATTATGATTTATAACGAACTTACTTAACTATGCGCTGATTGTCTCCAGATGGCGACGCACAGTGAAGGGAATGTTGCAGATTAGCGACGGTGCTGCAAAGAGAGTCTCAAAAAATACTCATGTTAAAGCATCTATTTATCAATAAGTTAAATTTTTTTTATCCACCAATTCTGACCTGGCACGGCTTATGCAATAATAACCGTGTAGATGCTCATTCCACTCCTTATGTTTGCTAACGCTTCATAAACCCGGGAATGATGCAGAGCCCTTTACGATACCTGTTGTCCACCCACCACTATCGTCGTAAGACCTTAATGGGACCAGGACACTACGTTGAGTCAGGTATCAGCCAAATTGTCTTACCGACCTGATCTTTTACACCTGCCGGACTGGCAGGTGTTTTTTTTTGCCCCGACCTTAAATCAGGCAAAAAAAAGCCGGGTAATTAACCCGGCTCGTGACAGATGCTTTGACGCTAAGGCGTATTCTTCAGCGTCAGCAGCAGGCCGTCCCGACGCATTTCCGCCGCTTCTTCCGGCTTGTGCTGACGATCAAGCGTATCGGCCAGCCAGGCGTAGTCAAACGCATCAGGACGCTGCTTCAGCGCTTCCCTGAAGGCTTCGCTGGCTTGCTCCCACTCGCCATGCTTCATCAGCAGCTGGCCCAGCGTGCTGTGCAACAGAGGCGTGGCACCGTGCTGTTTGATCTGCTGACGCAGCGCTTTTTCCAGCTGCTCGGGGTTGCCGGTTTTCAGCCGCGGCATCAGCAGCACCAGACGCTCGTCGTAATTACGCTTCAGTCCATCCAGCACGATTTGCTGCGCCGTTTCATGGTCATCACAGACGATCAGGTGGTCAGCCATCGCCACCTGCAGCGCCGTTTCATGGCGGGTTTTACGGCTCTGGTTTTGCCACCAGCGCTTCAGACCTTCGCTGCCCTGATCGGCCATCGCCTGATTCATTAACCCCAGCCAGGCTTCCTGCTGCAGCGCCAGGCGATGGGTATCGTCAGACACCTGGGCTTTCTCCATCGCTGGCAGAATATCCAGCAATGAGCCCCAGGCACCGGTGCGTACGTAAGCCTGTTCAGCCAGGCGCAGTACTTCCGGATGGCGCGGAGCCACTTCCAGCAGACGATCGACACCGCCACGCGCGGCATGGTCCTCATTCCGGGCCAGTTGAATGCGCACACGGGTGATCTCTACCGGTAGCTGATCGTTACCAGCCAGCTCAGCCGCTCTTTCGAGGTGCTGATTGGCACGGATCTCATCACCGCGCTGTTGCGCAGCCTCAGTGGCCAGCAGGTAGTTCACCACCGGCTGTTCGGCATGGTCGGCATTACGCGACAGCAGTTTTTCCGCCTGGCGGTGATCGCCTTCGGCCAGCTTCATCAGCGCTGCATTGGTCTGCTTGCGGGCGCGATTGCCTTTGCGGCCTCTGAACCAGCCGCGCGTTCTGGCCCCGGTGCGGAATAACCGACGCAGCAGCCACTCCACAAACAGGATCACAATCAGCGAAAGGATCAGCACGATCGCCAGGCCGATGACGCTGGTTTCAATATTCCAGTTATCAGTCTGGATCAGGACGTAGCCCTGGTGACCGGCCAGCATCGGGCCAAGCACCACACCGGCCATCAGTAACAGAAAGAGTATCAGAACCTTGAGCATGCTTATTCTCCCTGCTGCTGTTGCCCGGTGCCGGGCTGGGCCAGCAGGTTGCGCACGCGCGTTTGCATCAGTTTATCCAGCAACGGCTGGCTCTGTAGCGCATCCGGCACATCCATCGACACACTCTGCTGGCTCAGTTCATCCAGCTGGCTGAGGAAGGCTTTGGTGGCAGGATCGTTGGTATCGTACCAGGCACGCACCCAGGCAGAGACCGTGTCGATTGACTGCTTGTAGATCTCGTTCTGGTGGCGGGGAATCGCCTGAGAGGCAATCAGCAGCCGCGAACGGATGTTCTCACGCAGATAGACTTCCTGGTTTGGTGCCAGCAAAGGCTCTGAAGTGGCGTCGCGGCGGCGGATGGTAATAAAGTCATCCATAAAGTTGTGCCAGCTTTTCACCAGATTCTGACGCCATTCGTGCAGCGAAGAGGAGAGTTCGCCACTGTCGGCATCCATCGGGGAATCGTCGCTGTCGTTATCGGCCAGGCGCAGGTTATCCACGCCGTTGGAGAGCTGGTTCAGCTTGAGGATAATGCCGTCGTAATCGACCTGGCTCACCGCAGACAGCGAGCTGATGTCATTGGTCAGCGCACGACGTACCTCAATCAGGCTCGGATCGTTCATTTCAGCCAGGCTGTTATCCGCACTTTTCAGCAGGGCGGCAGCAGTGGTGACATCCTGATCGCTCCATAGCTTCCGGCCAGCCAGTTTCACCAGATAATCGGCCTGAGCCAGAAGCCAGGTATGTGCATCGTTACCGGAAATGGTAGCGACTTTCTCTTTTAACTGGTCAAGCTGCTGGCTCATGGCGGCCTGCTGCTGACGGGCCGTGTCCAGCGCGCTGGTCTGCGTGGTCAGCTGCTGCACCAGGGTCTGCTTGTCGCCGACTGACTGCTGCTGAAGCTCGGACAGCTGGTTCGCCAGTGCCTGATTGGCCGCGGTCAGTTGGTCTGTCTTATGTTTCCCGTTAATATAAAGTCCGACGCCTGAAGCCAGCGCGATTGCAATCGCCAGAACAGCCAGCGCCGTGGCGGTATTCCGCGACTTACGGCCTGGTTGTTGTTCTGGTGATGAGATCTCTACCGCTGGGGTGGTCTCATCAACCATGGCAGAGGAATCTTTTTGTTCCGTCATTGTGGCACATCCCATATTTAAGTTTATTGTAACGCCCGCAGCAGCGCGTCGTTATCGGCACCATTGGCCACCCTGATATCGCGCCAACCCAGTTCCCTGGCGCGGGCAGCCAAACGTTCACTGACGACAACCAGTCGGCAGTGCAGAAGCCATTCCTCACGATCTATATCGGGGAACAGCGAATAAAGTTGTTGCAGCATTTCACCGCTGGTGACCACCAGAGTGGTGATACCGCGGTCGCGCCAGCGCTTACCCTCTATTGAACCCTGATAGTGCTTTGCACAGCGTTGATAGCACTCAACAAACTGTACATTAGCTCCGCGCTGTTGCAAGGTTTCTGCCAGAAGTTCACGTCCGCCATTGCCCCGCAGGATCAAAGCCTGCTTTCCGGCGACTTTTTGTAACGCAGGTAATTGTATCAGCACTTCGCTGGTTTCACGCTCATGGGGCCAGATAACATCCAGCCCGCTGGCTGCATGCAGGGCCAGCGCAGTGGTGCGACCTATAGCATAATAGTTCAGGTCTGCGGGCCATGCGGCTCCGGCTCGTGTCAGAGCGGGTTGAGAATAATGAATGGCGTGCTGCGACAGGAGAAACACCAGATCGCCTTCCTGCAACGATGCGAGCTGGCGGGGCAAGTTGCCCAGCCCTGTTCCCGGTGTGAATTCGATCAGCGGCATTGACCAGGCAACCTTTCCCGCCTGACGCAAACGGCTGACCAGCTCGTCAGCGGCCGGTTCGGGTCGGGTTACCAGAATGGTCATTCGGGAGGATTCCCCTGATAGACTTCGGCCAGAATTTCACGTCCACCGTTGTTCAGCAGCTCTTCCGCCAGTGAAATGCCCATTTTCTCAGCATCTGCACGCGGGCCACGGCGCTCGCCACGGACCATCTCGGTGCCGTCAGGTGAACCGATCAGGCCACGCAGCCACAGCTCATCGCCATTGAGGACCGCATAGCTGCCGATCGGCACCTGGCAGCCCCCTTCCAGGCGGGTGTTCATTGCGCGCTCGGCTTTAACCCGCACCGAGGTGTCTTCATCATTCAGCGCTTCCAACAGGGCGATGGTCTGAGCATCATCAAGACGGCACTCAATTCCCACCGCGCCCTGGCCCACAGCTGGCAGAGACTCCTCGGCTGGCATAGCGTGGCGGATACGATCGGACAGTCCCAGACGCTTTAACCCGGCGACAGCCAGAATAATGGCATCGTAGTCACCGGCGTCGAGTTTCCCCAGCCGCGTACCGACGTTACCGCGAAGGGAACGGATAATCAGATCCGGACGGCGTGCGCTGAGCTGGCACTGGCGGCGCAGGCTGGAGGTGCCCACCACTGCACCCTGTGGCAGGGCATCGACAGAATCGAATTGATTAGACACGAAGGCATCAAGCGGATCTTCCCGTTCGCAAATCGTGACCAGCCCCAGCCCTTCCGGGAAGGCTACCGGCACGTCTTTCATCGAATGAACGGCAACATCAGCGCGGTCGGACAGCAGCGCTTGCTCCAGTTCTTTGACGAATAAGCCCTTGCCGCCGACCTTGGCCAGCGGGGTATCGAGGATCACATCCCCTTTGGTCACCATCGGCACCAGCTCAACGCGAAGCCCCGGATGGCAGGCCATCAGGCGCTGTTGAACATAATGTGCCTGCCATAGCGCAAGCGGACTTTGCCTGGTGGCAATTCTTAAAATTTTGTCTAACATGCTTGTTACCGTTTTTATCGTTCATTGATTATCCTATCATTGATACGGGAATGCTGTCAGTTTCCGCGGGTTTAAACGGCAGGGAAGAGGCGTGTTGAGGGATCTTGAGGCAGATCGATTGTAAAACGTGCTAAACTGTTAAGTAGCGCAACTTTCTTTACGGTCAATCAGCCTGGTGTTAGATTGATCACGTTTCCAGCATTTTTCGCACGACTATTTTTAAATCAAGCGGCGGATTTCGGAAACAGGGTTTTTTGTAAGCACTGGGATAATCAGGCGAGACGTCTTGTACCTCTACATAGAGACACTGAAACAGAGACTGGATGCCATCAACCAGCTGCGCGTCGATCGCGCCCTGGCTGCTATGGGACCTGCCTTCCAGCAGGTATACAGTCTGCTGCCAACCTTATTACATTATCATCATCCGCTGATGCCGGGTTATCTTGAAGGTAACGTTCCACATGGCATCAGCTTCTACACGCCTGATGAAAACCAGATAAGCTATCTTAATGATTTGGAAGGGAAATCCGGATCAAGCGTCGCGATCCCTCCGCAGGGCGAGATGCCGATTACCGGCGTCTACTCTATGGGCAGCACCTCCTCCGTTGGTCAGAATCTCACCTCGGACCTTGATATCTGGGTCTGCCACCAGTCATGGCTGGATAATGAAGAGCGCCTCTGCCTGCAGAAAAAATGCACTCTTCTGCAAAAGTGGTGTGCGGCGATGGGGGTGGAAGTCAGCTTCTTCCTGATCGACGAAAATCGCTTCCGCCACAACGAAAGTGGCAGTCTGGGCGGCGAAGATTGCGGTTCCACCCAGCATATCCTGTTGCTGGATGAGTTCTACCGTACCGCCGTGCGACTGGCCGGTAAGCGTATCCTGTGGAACATGGTTCCCGGCGAAGAAGAAGAGCACTACGACGACTACGTCATGTCGCTGTACCAGAAAGGGGTTCTGACGCCGAACGAGTGGCTGGATCTGGGAGGGCTGGACACGCTCTCTGCTGAAGAGTATTTCGGGGCCAGTCTGTGGCAGTTGTATAAAAGCATCGACTCGCCATATAAGGCCGTGCTGAAAACGCTGCTGCTGGAAGCCTACTCCTGGGAATACCCGTCTACCCGGCTGCTGGCGATGGACATTAAACAGCGCCTGCACGATGGCGAAATTGTCTCGTACGGCCTCGACCCGTATTGCATGATGCTGGAAAGAGTGACGCATTACCTCACCAGCATTGATGACCATGCCCGTCTTGACCTGGTTCGCCGCTGCTTCTATCTGAAGGTCTGCGAAAAACTCTCGGTGGAAACCGAAGAGTCCGGCTGGCGGCGTGAGATCCTCAGCCAGCTGGTCACCGAGTGGGGCTGGGACGCACAGCGCGTGGAGATTCTGGACAGCCGTGCTGACTGGAAAATCGGGCGAGTGCGTGAAGCACATAACGAATTGCTTGATGCGATGATGCAGAGCTATCGCAACCTGATCCGCTTTGCGCGCCGCAATAACCTGAGCGTCAGCGCAAGTCCGCAGGATATTGGTGTGTTGACCCGTAAGCTGTATGCGGCCTTCGAAGCGCTGCCGGGTAAAGTGACGCTGGTTAACCCGCAGATCTCGCCTGACCTGTCTGAACAGCATCTGACCTTTATCCACGTGCCGCATGGCCGGGCTAACCGTGCCGGCTGGTATTTGTATAACCAGTCGCCGGACATGCAGTCGATCATCAGCCATCAGCCGCTGGAATATAACCGCTACCTCAACAAGCTGGTGGCCTGGGCGTGGTTCAACGGCCTGCTGACCAGCAAAACCCGCCTGCATATTAAAGGCAACGAAATCTGCGATCTGGCCCGGTTGCAGGAGCTGGTGGCGGATGTCTCGCACCACTTCCCGCTGCGTCTGCCATCGCCGACAGCGAAGGCGCTCTACAGCCCGTGTGAAATTCGTCACCTGGCGATTATCGTCAACCTGGAACACGATCCGACCGCCGTCTTCCGCAATCAGGTGGTGCATTTTGATTTCCGTAAGCTGGACGTGTTCAGCTTCGGCCAGCAGCAACAGTGCCTGATCGGCAGTATCGACCTGTTGTACCGCAACTCGTGGAATGAAGTGCGAACGCTGCATTTCAACGGCGAGCAGGCGATGATTGAAGGGTTGAAGACCATTCTCGGCAAAATGCATCAGGATGCGGCTCCGCCAGATTCTGTTGAGGTGTTCTGCTACAGCCAGCATTTGCGTGGGCTGATCCGCACTCGCGTGCAGCAACTGGTGTCAGAATGCATCGAGCTGCGCCTTTCGAGTACACGCCAGGAGCCTGGCCGGTTTAAAGCCGTGCGCGTGGCCGGGCAGACCTGGGGCCTGTTCTTTGAACGCCTGAGCGTGTCGGTGCAGAAACTGGAGAATGCCGTGGAGTTCTACGGAGCCATCTCCAACAACAAGCTGCACGGCTTGTCGATCAAGGTGGAAACCGATCAGGCGCGTCTGCCAGCAGTGGTGAACGGCTACGCCAGCGAGGGGATTATCCAGTTCTTCTTCGAAGATACTCAGGACGATCACGGTTTTAATATCTACATCCTGGATGAAACTAACCGGGTAGAGATTTATCACCACTGTGAAGGCAGTAAGGAAGAGCTGGTGCGTGATGTGAGCCGCTTCTACTCATCGTCTCACGATCGTTTTACCTACGGCTCCAGCTTTATCAACTTCAACCTGCCGCAGTTCTATCAGATTGTGCAGCTGGACGAGCGCTTCCAGGTGATCCCTTTCCGCAGTCAGACTTTGGCGCAGCTGTGTGCCACGGTGTCGGATAACGATGCCAACACCGATTACGCTCAGCGCTACCAGATGCACTGATGCCACTGTGGCAGGGTCCCGCTCTGCCGCAGACCATTTCAGGCACTCAGGCGCAGTGCATGCTGTTTCCCTTCTGCGACATTCGATCACCTTTTCCTGTTGCTTTTAGTACTTCACCTGCGATGATAGGCAACCAACAGGCATCAATAACGAGCAGAATAAGCATGAACAAAGTGATTTGCCGGATGGCGCTGGTGCTGGCTGTAGCCAGCCTGGTGGGATGCGGATTGAAAGGGCCTTTGTATTTCCCGCCGCAGGAACAACCGAAGAAACAGACCGCACCGGTAACCAAACCACCGGCCACTGAAGTGCAGCAGTCAACGACAACCTCCACAGGTTCGGATGGCTAACCGGCAGAGTCAACTATGACGCACTCATTGGAGCTAAAAATGCAGTTCTCCAAAATGCACGGTCTGGGCAATGACTTTATGGTGGTCGATGCCGTGACGCAAAACGTCTATTTTTCTCCCGAGCTGATCCGTCGTCTGGCGGATCGTCATCTGGGGATCGGCTTCGATCAGCTGCTGATTGTTGAACCGCCGTACGATCCTGACCTCGATTTTCATTACCGTATCTTTAATGCTGACGGTAGCGAAGTGGCCCAGTGTGGCAACGGCGCGCGCTGTTTCGCCCGCTTTGTCCGCCTGAAAGGGCTGACCAATAAAAGCGATATCCGCGTCAGTACCCAGACCGGGCGCATGGTGCTCAGCGTGACCCAGGATGAACTGGTGTGCGTGAACATGGGCGAGCCGAATTTCGAACCGCAGCAGGTGCCGTTCCGCGCCAACAAAGCTGAAAACCTCTATCTGATGCGTGCCGCTGAACAGACGGTGATGTGTGGTGTGGTTTCGATGGGCAATCCGCACTGCGTGCTGCAGGTGGACAGCGTGAAAACCGCGCTGGTGGAATCGCTCGGTCCGGTGCTGGAAAGCCACGAGCGCTTCCCGGAGCGGGTAAACGTTGGTTTTATGGAAGTTGTCAGTCGCGAGCACATCCGCCTGCGCGTGTATGAGCGCGGAGCGGGTGAAACGCAAGCCTGTGGCAGCGGAGCCTGCGCCGCCGTGGCGGTTGGCATTCAGCAGACGCTGCTGGCGGAAAAAGTGCGCGTCGATCTGCCCGGCGGCAGCTTAAACATTGCCTGGAAAGGCCCGGGTCACTCGCTGTATATGACCGGTCCTGCCACTCACGTTTATGACGGATTTATTCATTTATGAAAAATGTCGGGGAACTCCAGGCGGAAAGCGTCCTGCTGGACGATCGTGCAGTCAGCGATTACCTGCTGCAAAATCCGGACTTCTTTATCCGCAATGCCCGCCAGGTTGAACAAATGCTGGTGCCGCATCCGGTACGCGGAACCGTTTCGCTGGTGGAGTGGCAGCTGGGTCGTCAGCGTAACCATATCAGCCAGTTGGAAGAAGAGATTACCCTGCTGATGGAGCAGGCCAGCGCTAACCAGCAGCTGTTCGACCGTCTGCTAACGCTGCAGGCCCGCCTTGCCTCCGCTTCCAGCCTGCATGACATGCTGAACCGCCTGCATCGCTGGGCGCGCGAGCTGGGGCTGGCCGGTGCTAACGTGCGGCTGTTCAGCGAGAAGTGGCGCATTGGCGCGCCTTCCGACTTCACGCAGCTGGCGCTGCCGCGTCAGGCCTTCGAATCCATCCGCATTCAGCGCCTGGGCAAACAGCATCACTATCTTGGCAGCCTGAACGGCCCCGAGTTGCTGCTGCTGTTGCCCCAGGCGAAAGCCATCGGCTCGGTTGCCATGTCGCTGATGGGCGAGCAGGGCGACCTCGGCGTGTTGATCTTCAGCAGCCGTGATAACCAGCATTACCAGCCCGGAATGGGCACGGTGCTGCTCCAGCATCTGTCACAAATGCTGCCGGAGCTGCTGCTGCGCTGGGTTGAACGCGCATGAATGGCGGCTCCCCTCTACAGTCTGCCGTAGAGGGCTTTCTGCGTTATCTGAAGGTGGAGCGCCAGCTCAGCCCGCTGACCCAGACCAGTTACCAACGTCAGCTGACCGCCTGTATCACCCTGCTGGATGAAATGAAGCTCGGCAGTTGGGAGAAGCTGGATGCGGCACAGGTTCGTTCGCTGGCCGCCCGCAGCCGCCGTGCCGGGTTAAAACCCGCCAGCCTGGCACTGCGCCTCTCTGCTTTACGCAGTTTTCTGGACTGGCAAATCAGCCAGGGCAGGCTGAAGGCTAACCCGGCTAAGGGCGTCGCCACTCCGCGTGCACCGCGCCATTTACCGAAAAATATTGATGTCGATGAAGTTGATCGTCTGCTGGAGATCGACCTGAACGATCCGCTGGCAGTGCGTGACCGGGCAATGTTGGAAATCATGTACGGTGCCGGTCTTCGTCTGTCGGAGCTGGTTGGTATTGATACCGGCCATCTCGATATGGCCTCCGGCGAAGTGTGGGTGATCGGTAAAGGCAGCAAAGAGCGACGCCTTCCGGTTGGTCGCACGGCGGTGCTGTGGCTGGAGCACTGGCTGGAAATGCGCGAGCTTTTTGCGCCGGAAGACAATGCGGTGTTCCTGTCGAAGCAGGGAAAACGCATCTCGGCCCGCAACGTGCAGAAACGTTTTGCCGAGTGGGGCGTGAAGCAGGGCGTCTCCAGCCATATTCATCCGCACAAGCTGCGCCACTCCTTTGCCACTCATATGCTGGAATCCAGTGGCGACTTGCGTGCGGTGCAGGAGCTGCTGGGCCACGCCAACCTCAGCACCACGCAAATCTATACCCATCTTGACTTCCAACACCTGGCGTCGGTTTACGATGCCGCCCATCCCCGTGCCAAACGAGGAAAATCCTGATGCATTTTTACCGCCCGCTGCGGCCGATAGCAGCGATGACCTTTGACCTGGATGACACGCTGTACGATAACCATCCGGTGATCCGTCGCACCACGAAAGAGTCCCACGCTTTCCTGCAGTCCTGGCATCCTTCGCTGAGCGAGTTCAGCGTGGAGCAGTATCAGCAGCTGCGCGACAGCCTGCGTGAGCAGGAACCTGAAATTTACCACGACGTCAGCGAATGGCGTCGTCGCGCCATTGAACTGGCGATGCTCAATGTCGGATTGAACGGACGTGAAGCTGATGAAGGTTCACGTGCGGTGATGGCGAACTTCGCCCACTGGCGCAGCCAGATTGATGTGCCGGATGAAACGCACGAAACGCTGGCTGCTCTGGCAAAACGCATCCCGCTGGTGGCGATCACCAACGGCAACGCTGAACCACACCTGTTCGGGCTGGATAAATACTTCAAATTTATCCTGCGTGCCGGTCCGGATGGCCGCGCCAAACCTTTTGAAGATATGTATCAGCTGGCGGCGGAAAAGCTGGGTTTGCCGCTGGAAAGTATTCTGCATGTCGGCGATGACCTGACCACCGATGTGGCGGGTTCCGTGCGCTGCGGGATGCAGGCCTGCTGGATCAATCTGCATGAGGGCAACCTGATGCACATTGCTGACAGCCGTCTGCTGCCCACTTTAGAAATTTCGCGGTTGGCATCGCTGACCGCGCTGATATAATAAGCTGGTTAAATATCCAGTGGAGTGCTGATTGCTCCCTCTTTCCTGACGGTGCCTATGGACGTTTCAGACCTGCTCGACAGCTTGAATGACAAACAACGCGAGGCCGTTGCCGCGCCGCGCAGCAACCTGTTGGTGCTGGCGGGCGCGGGAAGTGGTAAAACGCGCGTGCTGGTGCACCGCATTGCCTGGCTGCTGGCGGTAGAGAACTGTTCGCCGTATTCGGTCATGGCCGTGACCTTTACCAACAAGGCCGCCGCCGAGATGCGTCACCGTATTGAGCAGCTGATCGGCACCAGTCAGGGCGGCATGTGGATTGGCACTTTCCACGGCCTGGCTCATCGTCTGCTGCGTGCACATCATCTGGATGCCAACCTGCCACAGGATTTCCAGATCCTGGACAGCGAAGATCAGCTGCGCCTGCTGAAGCGCCTGATCAAGGCGATGAATCTGGATGAGAAGCAGTGGCCCGCCCGTCAGGCAATGTGGTACATCAACGGCAAGAAAGATGAAGGCCTGCGACCAAAACATATTGAGAGCTACGGCAACCCGGTGGAGCAGACCTGGCTGAGAATTTATCAGGCCTACCAGGAAGCCTGTGACCGTGCCGGGCTGGTGGATTTCGCCGAGTTGCTGCTGCGGGCACACGAGCTGTGGCTGAACAAACCGCATATCCTTAATCACTACCGTGAGCGCTTCACCAATATCCTGGTGGACGAATTCCAGGATACCAACAACATCCAGTACGCATGGATCAGAATGCTGGCGGGTGACAGCGGCAAAGTGATTATCGTCGGGGATGATGACCAGTCGATCTACGGCTGGCGTGGGGCGCAGGTGGAGAACATCCAGCGTTTCCTTAACGATTTCAGCGGCGCTGAGACCATCCGCCTGGAGCAAAACTACCGCTCCACCAACAACATCCTGAAAGCCGCTAACGCCCTGATCGCCAATAACAATGGACGGCTGGGGAAAGAGCTGTGGACCGATGGCATCGACGGTGAGCCTATCGCCATCTACTGCGCCTTTAACGAGCTGGATGAAGCGCGCTTTGTGGTCAACCGCATCAAGGTGTGGATGGAAAACGGCGGCGCGCTGAACGACTGCGCCATCCTCTACCGCAGCAACGCCCAGTCGCGCGTGCTGGAAGAGGCGCTGTTACAGACCAGCATGCCTTACCGCATCTATGGCGGCATGCGCTTCTTCGAGCGCCAGGAAATCAAAGACGCGCTGGCTTATCTGCGATTGATTGCCAACCGTAATGACGACGCTGCTTTTGAGCGGGTGGTGAATACGCCGACGCGCGGCATTGGCGATCGCACGCTCGATGTGGTGCGGCAGACGGCTCGTGAACGGCAGCTTACATTGTGGCAAACCGCCCGCGCTCTGCTGCAGGAAAAAGCGCTGGCAGGCCGTGCCGCCTCTGCGCTGCAACGCTTCACCGAACTTGTGGACTCGTTAGCGCAGGAGACCAGCGAGCTGCCGCTGCACGTGCAGACTGACCGGGTGATTAAAGATTCGGGCCTGTGGCTGATGTACGACCAGGAGAAGGGTGAGAAGGGCCAGGCGCGAATCGAAAACCTTGAGGAGCTGGTCAACGCCACGCGGCAGTACAGCTATCAGGACGAAGATGAAGATTTGATGCCGCTGCAGGCTTTCCTGTCGCATGCCGCGCTGGAAGCAGGCGAGGGCCAGGCAGATAAGTGGCAGGATGCTGTGCAGCTGATGACCATGCATGCGGCGAAAGGCCTGGAATTTAAGCAGGTGTTTATCGTCGGCATGGAAGAAGGGATGTTCCCGAGCCAGATGTCGCTGGATGAAGGTGGCAGGCTGGAAGAGGAGCGCCGCCTGGCCTACGTTGGCGTGACGCGGGCGATGCAGAAACTGACCCTCACCTATGCCGAAACCCGCCGTCTGTATGGCAAAGAGGTGTACCACCGTCCGTCGCGCTTCGTGGGTGAACTACCGGAAGAGTGCGTGGAAGAAGTTCGCCTGCGCGCCAGCGTCAGCCGCCCGGTCAGCCATCAGCGCATGGGCACGCCAGTTTCTCAGAATGACAGTGGCTTTGCCCTTGGTCAGCGCGTGCGCCATGCCAAATTTGGCGAAGGCACTATTGTGAACCTGGAAGGCAGCGGCGAGCACAGCCGTTTACAGGTGGCTTTCCAGGGGCAGGGGATCAAGTGGCTGGTGGCTGCTTACGCGAAGCTGGAAACAGTCTGAGCCAATTGGGACGGCGGCAAGATACCGCCGTTCCGTCAGCATCAGCTTGAGTAGCGGTCGCCCGGCTGCGCGCTGGCATACCAGGCCATTACTTCAGCAGTGCCTTCGGCTCCTTCCTGAGGTGCCCAGTGCTGACAGTCATCTTCCGTCAGCGCCTGATAAGGGCCATGCTTCACTTCAAAAATCACGCCGCCTTCATCCAGAGACAGCACCGTGTGCCAGGTGAAAGCCGGCATTTCCTGTAACAAAACTTCTTCGCCCAGCACGGTGCGATCGGTCACTTCTCCTGCGTCATCAAACTGCAGCACCACGAAGCGACCTTTCAGCGGCGTGAGCAGCTCCCAGGTCTGCGGATGGCGGTGCGGGCGGATGTAGGTGCCCGGCTCCATGGCGATGGCCAGACGCTGTACCGGGTCGCTGAGTTCTTCATGCAGAGTGCGGTGCGAACGCAGGCGGGCCACGCTGGCAGCCTGTTCACTCATGTGGCTGATGTCGGAACGGGTAATCTGTTTCATTCGAATCCTTATTATCCGGGGTTGCTGTTGACGCCATTTTCAGCACAGCGTAACATGCGCGCACCATTACCCTAAGAGGACATTCGCCTTGGACACACCCAGTAGATACTGGCTCATTGACCTGGACACCAGGTACAACTCCTAAGGCTATCCTCTTCTGCCGATAGCCTTCGTGGTTGTTGGCGACCCTCTTTTGCGTCGCTCTGAGTCAGATCGACCTGAAACGCCCCGTTTCCCGTGTTCAAGCGCCAGTCCCACGTTATTACGATTTGGGAGTACAGCTATGCTGAGCGCATTTAAACTTGATCACAGCCGCCTGACTCGTCTCGAGCTGGAAGAACCCAACGATGAACTGGTCAGTTCGGTCTGGGTGGACCTGATTGAGCCTGAAGAGGGTGAGCGCGATCGCGTACAGAACGAGCTGGGCCAGAGCCTGGCAACCCGTCCTGAACTGGAAGACATTGAGGCATCTGCCCGTTTCTTTGAAGACGAAGATGGCCTGCATATTCACTCCTTTTTCTTCTATGAAGATGCTGACGACCACGCCGGTAACTCCACGGTGGCGTTTACCATTCGTGAAGGGCGTCTCTATACCCTGCGTGAGCGTGAGCTGCCTGCTTTCCGCCTCTATCGTATGCGTGCACGTAACCAGGTGCTGATCGACGGCAACGCCTATGAGCTTCTGCTGGACCTGTTCGAAACCAAAATTGAACAGCTGGCGGATGAAATCGAGAACATCTACAGCGATCTGGAAAAGCTGAGCCGGGTGATCATGGAAGGGCACCAGGGCGATGAGTTTGACGCCGCGCTGTCCACGCTGGCAGAGCTGGAAGATATCGGCTGGAAGGTGCGCCTGTGCCTGATGGATACCCAGCGAGCGCTTAACTTCCTGGTGCGTAAGGCGCGTCTGCCTGCCAACCAGCTTGAGCAGGCGCGGGAAATCCTGCGGGATATCGAATCCCTGTTGCCGCACAACGAGTCGCTGTTCCAGAAAGTGAACTTCCTGATGCAGGCGGCGATGGGCTTTATCAACATCGAGCAGAACCGCATCATCAAAATCTTCTCGGTGGTGTCGGTGGTCTTCCTGCCACCAACGCTGGTGGCCTCCAGTTACGGCATGAACTTTGAGTTTATGCCGGAGCTGAAGTGGAGCTTTGGTTACCCTGGCGCTATCTGCCTGATGATCCTGGCTGGCCTGGCCCCTTACGCTTACTTTAAGCGGAAGAACTGGCTGTAAGCACCGCGTAATGTCTGCCGGAAGATGCAAATGCTGACCGGCAGTCAGCTTAATTTTGAGTTATCAACTATAAAATTCCTGTCAGTTGCCTTTATAAAACGATGATGTTTCGTTTGCTTACATTTTGATATTTTTTGTTGTAAATAAGAATAATCCGCCTTAGTATCCATTAAATTTTATGGTTATTTTCAGACGGATTTGCTGATTTTAACAGGCTGTTCAGCATTGCCCAAAAGAGGCAGGCGGTCAGTCCGGTACAATGAAATCAGCTTTTGACAGGGAAAAGTCAATGCTGGGTCGCTTAGCCTGTTCTGTTTTTCATTACGGCCGTCGGGCTGCTCTTGTTCTTTCATTCGTGCTTTGTCCGATGGCGCTGGCATCATGTGCTGCCGGGGGACAGCTATTGTAGTCAGGCGCTGAGCGATCTGTCCGGGAAGAATCAGGCGGTGGCTGACGGCGTGAAAGCGCTGATGCAGGGTGAAACCTGGTCAGCGGTAGCCGACACTATCAAACAGGCGGCTGACGGTAATCAGGCAGCGCTGGAAGCGACTGGCGGGATGCTGGCCGGGATTATATTGCCGGGTAAAAAAGTGCCTGGTGCGGCTAACCGAATTGAAACAATACTTAAAGCCGAGAAGAATTGGGAAAGTGCCCGAAACAAGGCATTAGGTATTGTGGGTAATTTAGGAGCTGACTCTAAACCTGTTATTGGCCGATTAGGGGTAAGTGCAGGAAATGGAAAAGTAACTGGACGTCAATCCAGCGATGGAAAAGTTGGCAGGCGTGTCGATTATGAGCCGGAAAAAGGAACTCACATCAATATATGGGACTACTCTCAAGGCAAAGGACCAGGAAAATCAGTCAGACAGGTTATACCGTTTGAGGACAATGAGAAATTATTTAAAACTATATTAAAACAGTTAAACAGGCAAACCAAATGACTTTATTTGATGAGTGTAAATAAGCTCTTAGTTCTGATTTTAGCATGCTCAACGGTCAGGATGAAAAAGAAGCTATCGATATGTTATATAAGTATCCTTTCGCTAATGGAAATATAATCTGGACAGAGATTGAATCTTCAGACTATGAGGGTATTAATGAAGCATTAAGGAAGAAAAACAAAAGACAACAGAGCTTTTTTTTCTGATGATATAAACATTCCTGTTTTTAGGTCAAATTTTCCTTTAATTGCTGAAAACCTTTATGACGTCACAGCTCTGTCAAAAAAATTATTTATTTTTAATGATGAATTAATTTTACAACCTATATTTCCAACCGAAGTGATCCGCTTAGGAATTAATCGTTAGTAATATTTGTAAAAAAATCCCGGCCATCGAGCCGGGATTTTTTTAGCCGCCAATCACTCCTCAGCCAGGCGGATGAACAACTCTCCCTGCTCACACACCACCTTAACCTTCCTGCCCGTCTTTAACCTCAGCTCCATCAGTCTCAGGCCGACCGAACCTCCCGACGCCGCATCGTCCACAGAGCATCAAAGATAAACAGCGTCAGCGCGGCCCAGATAAAGCTGAAGGTGACGGCCTTGTCCGGCGTCAGCTGTTCGCCATAAAACACCACGGCCAGCAGGAACATCAGCGTTGGGCCAAGATACTGAAAGAAGCCTACGGTGGAGAGCCGCAGCCGTGTGCAGGCAGCTGTAAACAGCATCAGCGGAATGGTGGTTACGATACCGGCAGCCACCAGTAACAGATTCAGCGACATCGGGTTTTGTGTCAGGTGGCTGGTGCTGCTGTCGGCGATGCCAAACAGATAGATGGCCGCCACTGGCAACAACCAGCTGGTCTCGATCAGCATGCCGGTTTGCGCATCCACGCCGATTTTCTTACGCAGCAGGCCGTAGAAAGAGAAGGTCACCGCCAGCCCCAGCGCGATAATCGGCACCGAGCCAAATTTCCACAGCTGTACCAGCACGCCGCAGGCTGCCAGCAGTACGGCCAGCCACTGCAACCGGCGGAAGCGCTCACCGAGAAACACCATCCCGACCAGCACGTTAAACAGCGGATTGATAAAGTAGCCGAGGCTGGCTTCCAGCATATGGTGATTATTTACCGCCCAGATAAAAATCAGCCAGTTACAGCAAATTACCGTGGCGGACACCGCCAGCAGCAGCACCTTTTTCGGCTGCTGCAGGGTAAGCTTAACCTTCGGCCAGTTACGGGTAACGCCAACCAGAATCAGCATAAAGAAGAATGACCAGATCACCCGGTGTGTCATGATCTCCCCGGCATCCACCTGCTGGATTAACTTGAAATAGGCGGGTGCGATGCCCCAGATAAAATAGGCACCCAGTGCAAAGAAGACTCCCTGCTTTGTTTGTTGCGCGTCCATGGGGACAGACTCCTTCAGAGGCAGATTTTAGATTCAGAATACGCAGAATGGTGAGCGCTGAGGGCTAGCCCGTCAGATAAGTCGCCGTGGCGCTGGCAATATAGACGCCTGCATCATTGTGCAATTCAACGCGAGCCACGGAGACCTTATTACCGCCGCGTAGCAGGCTGCTGCTTGCGATAAAACGTTCCCCCCGTCCCGGGCGCAGATAATCAACGCGCAGGTCGATGGTGCCCATGCGCGACAGTCGTTGGCGCAACTCCCCTTCAGTGATACTGTCCTGGCGGGTCAGAGCGCTGCTGACGCAAACCAGCCCGGCCGCCACGTCCAGTACCGAGGCAATCACCCCGCCGTGCAGAATCTTTTGCGCGACGTTACCGACCAACTGCTGCTGATTGGCAAAGCTCAGTTCAGCGTAATCAGGCTCCAGCCGATCCAGCCGCAGGCCAAGGGCGCGGTTGAACGGCATGTCATCAACAAAAATCTCACCGATCAGGCGGCGAGCGGCGTCCTGACTGAGGGGAACAGCAGACATTTTTCGAAAATCCTTTGCGGAAAACACAGCGAAATACTTTAGCAGACCAGCGATTTAAAATTGTTTCATATCGCGTTGGAAAGAGGAAAAAATCGCTTTCCCGGTTGCCAGCCAGAGGAGATGAACTAAGGTCGATAGGGTTGCCTCAGTTTGCCATGAACAACCCGTGGATCGAAACAAATGCGAAAAATTTATCTTCTTTGCGCGGCATTGCTGTTTTCTCCCGCGCCATTACTGGCCCAGGGCGCGCTTGGTGCCAACTTCAATGAACACTTTGAAGATGTTAATTATCCACATCTTAAGCGAGCGGATGCAGAGTGGATCCGCTTATTTCTGCCGATGCCGCGAGTCAGCCCGCGGGGCGGAGCCAATGGTACTCTCAGCACGATCCTCGAAGCGGGAGCGAAAGGCTATAAAACCATTCTGACGCTCAAATGGCCCTTCCCTAATCGTGACTTTCCTCAGCCCGGTAGCGCTGATTTTCAGCAGCAGCTTGCCCGGCTGGGTCAGGTCCTGCCGCAGGTGATGGGGAAGGCCGATATTCTGGTGATCGGCAATGAACCCTATATTGAAAGCCGTCCGCAGGATCGTAATGCAGACCTCAATACTTTTTATGAGGCGATGGTGGCAAAAGTGATTGCCTACCGCAAAGCCCACTGCAGCAGAGAGTGTAAAACGCACTTATATATGGGGGCGCTCAACCGGCTGGATTTGCCGAAAAACCGCACGCCGTCAACGGCACGCTGGATGGCGTTTGTCAAAGCCACGCCAGATATTGAGGGCGTTGATATCCATCCGCATGTGCCTTCACCGGAGGCCTCGCGTCCCTTCCTCGACTATATTTTGCCGCGCATGCGCCCCGACCAGACGTTTCTGGTGACGGAGTTCTCACTGGTGACCTGGTGGCGGCAAAATATGCATAAGCCGATCTCCGCAGCTTATGCCGCCAGATACAATCTGCCGCGAAACCGGTTGAACTGGCAGGTTATCAGGGCGGCAACCCTGCATCCTTTCCCCCGTCAGCGCTGGGATAATTTCCTGGCGCTCAGTCCCTGGTTCGAAAGCCGTCAACATTACCTGCGTAATCAGATGAAGATTTTCCGTGATACCGGGCGGCTGGCCGTTGCTACCTATGGTTTTGAACAGAATGTTCAGGTGACCAGAAACTTTGGTCCTGACAAAATTCCCTGGCTGCTCAACAGTGTGTATCTCTCGTATACCGTGCAGCCGGATACTGGCGGTGGCACAGCGGTAAATCCAGCATGGTTCAATCATTTCCGGGCATTACAGAATAAATGAGAGGGCCAAAAGAATAGCGGCGATCGCTTTAGAAAATCATCGCTAATCCCGGCCACTATTTGTGTGTAGAATGGCATGCTTTTTACCCACTTATTTCGTTTTTGCTCTGGAGAATACTATGCAGATGCTGAAAGGAGTGCTCACTGCAGCACTCCTGTTTCCCTCGTTAGTTCTGGCACAAGAAGCCACGGTGACAGAGGTTCATGACCAGCCGGCCGTCCGTGGTAGTATCATTGCTAACCTGTTGGAAAAGCATGACAATCCTTTCGTCCTGTATCCGTATGAAAGCAACTACGTTATTTATACCGATACCAGCAATATCAATAAAGAGGCGATCCAGTCTTATAACTGGGCGGATAAAGCCAGGCATGACGAAGTGAAATTCCAGCTGAGCCTGGCTTTCCCACTGTGGCGCGGCATTCTGGGCGATAACTCGGTGCTGGCGGCATCGTATACTCAGGACTCCTGGTGGCAGTTGTCTAACCGCGGCGGATCTTCACCGTTCCGTGAAACCGACTATCAGCCACAGATTTTCCTGGGTTGGGCAACGGACTACAACTTTGCTGGCTGGACGCTGCGCGATGTGGAAATGGGTCTGAATCACCAGTCTAATGGCCGCTCAGAGCCGACGTCCCGCAGCTGGAACCGTGTCTATGCCCGTTTGATGGCGCAGAACGGTAACTGGCTGGTGGAGGCAAAACCTTGGTACCGCATCCCAGAAAGTGAAAATAATGATGATAACCCGGATATCACCAGGTACATGGGGTATTATCGCCTGACTGTGGGCTATCAGCTGGGTGCCAGCGTCTTCAGCTTGCAGAGCAACTACAACTGGAACAGCGGCTACGGCGGCGCACAGTTAGGCTGGAGCTATCCGGTGAGCGAACACGTTCGCTTCTACACGCAAGTCTTTAGTGGCTATGGTGAATCCCTGATTGACTATAACCACCGTCAAACCCGGGTTGGTGTCGGCGTGATGCTGAACGATCTGTTTTAATGCTCTCCGGGCGGGCTGAAGCTCTCAGTGCGCCCACCATCAGATTTGGGGAATACGTGTCTACGGCTGCAGTGATTGATCAGGAAGCGCTGGCGGAGCAGGTTTTACAGGATACCTTCGGCTACCAGCAATTCCGTCCGGGTCAGCAAACCATTATTCAGGCCTCGCTGAAAGGGCGTGACTGCCTGGTGGTCATGCCGACCGGCGGCGGCAAATCGCTTTGCTACCAGATCCCGGCACTCGTTCGGGAAGGGCTGACGCTGGTGGTGTCGCCGCTGATTTCTCTGATGAAAGATCAGGTGGATCAGCTGCTGGCTAACGGCGTGGCGGCGGCCTGCCTGAACTCCACCCAGACGCGGGAAGAGCAGCAGGAAGTGCTGGCCGGTTGCCGTACCGGTCGGGTTAAGCTGCTTTACATCGCGCCTGAGCGGCTGATGATGGACAACTTCCTCGACAACCTGCTGCACTGGAACCCGGCGATGCTGGCGGTGGATGAAGCCCATTGTATCTCTCAGTGGGGCCATGATTTCCGTCCTGAATACGGCGCGCTCGGGCAGCTGCGTCAGCGGTTACCTGAGGTGCCGGTGATGGCGCTGACCGCTACCGCAGACGAAACGACCCGTAACGACATTGTGCGCCTGCTGCAGCTGAACGATCCGCTGATCCAGGTCAGCAGCTTCGACCGCCCCAATATCCGCTATACGCTGGTGGAGAAGTTCAAGCCAACCGAGCAGCTAATCCGTTACGTACAGGACCAGCGCGGCAAGTGCGGCATCATTTATTGCAACAGTCGGGCGAAGGTGGAAGACACCGCTGCCCGTCTGCAAAGCCGGGGCCTCAGCGTTGGGGCCTATCACGCCGGGATGGATAACGCTCACCGTGCTCAGGTGCAGGAAGCTTTCCAGCGTGACGATTTGCAAATCGTGGTGGCTACGGTGGCATTCGGTATGGGCATCAATAAACCGAACGTTCGCTTCGTGGTGCACTTCGACATTCCTCGCAATATCGAATCCTACTATCAGGAAACCGGCCGCGCAGGGCGTGATGGTCTGCCAGCTGAAGCGCTGATGCTTTACGATCCGGCGGACATGGCGTGGCTGCGTCGCTGTCTGGATGAGAAAGCACCCGGGCCGCTGCAGGATATTGAACGCCACAAGCTGAATGCGATGGGGGCTTTCGCCGAGGCGCAAACCTGCCGTCGTCTGGTGCTGCTGAACTACTTCGGCGAAGGCCGTCAGCAGCCCTGTGATAACTGCGATATCTGCCTCGATCCGCCACGCCGCTATGATGGCCTGGTGGAGGCGCAGAAAGCGCTGTCGAGCATCTACCGCGTCGGTCAGCGCTTCGGGATGGGCTACATCGTGGAGATCCTGCGCGGGGCCAACAACCAGCGCATCCGTGATATGCAGCATGACAAGCTGCCGGTGTATGGCATCGGTCGCGAGCAGAGTCACGAACACTGGGTCAGCGTACTGCGCCAGTTGATCCACCTCGGCCTGGTGACGCAAAATATCGCCATGCATTCGGCCCTGCAGCTGACGGAAGCCGCCCGCCCGGTACTGCGCGGAGAATCCCCGCTGATGCTGGCCGTGCCGCGCCTGGTCAGCATCAAGCCGCGCAGCAACAACCAAAAATCTTTCGGCGGCAATTACGACCGTAAGCTGTTTGCCAAGCTGCGCAAACTGCGCAAAGCCATTGCCGATGAAGAAAACATTCCGCCTTATGTGGTGTTCAACGACGCCACGCTGATTGAGATGGCCGAGCAGATGCCGCTGACGGCTTCTGAAATGCTCAGCGTTAACGGTATCGGCCAGCGCAAGCTGGAACGTTTCGGAAAACCATTTATGGTGATGATCCGCGAGCATGTTGACGGCGAAGAGTAGTTCCCCCGTATTTAAGGAATAGAAAATGCTGATGTTGTTTCTGACCATTGCGCTGGTGCACCTTGTGGCTCTGATGAGCCCGGGTCCGGACTTCTTCTTTGTGTCGCAAACGGCGGCAAGCCGCTCGCGTAAAGAGGCGATGCTGGGCGTGCTGGGGATCACCATGGGGATTGTCATCTGGGCAGGCGTGGCGCTGATGGGCCTGAATCTGATCCTGCAAAAGATGGCATGGCTGCACCAGATCATCATGGTGGCGGGAGGATTATATCTGTTGTGGATGGGCTGGCAGATGCTGCGCTCAGCACGTCAGCAGCATAAGAATCCTCTGCCACCGCAGGAGAAAGCGGTAGAACTGTCGCGCAATGGACGCAGCCTGATGAGAGGGTTCCTGACCAATCTGGCGAACCCGAAGGCCGTTATATATTTTGGCAGCGTGTTCTCTCTGTTTGTCGGTGATGATGTGGGATCGGGCGCGCGCTGGGGGCTGTTTCTGCTGATTATCGCTGAGACCTTTGCGTGGTTCACTCTGGTCGCCAGCATCTTTGCGCTGCCAGCGATGCGCCGTGGATATCAGCGAGCGACGAAGTGGATTGATGGCGTTGCCGGGGCGCTGTTTGCCGGATTCGGCATTCACCTGATCCTGTCACGCTAAGAGTTCAGGCCGGGGTAACCCGGCCTTTTCATTCAGGCAATGCGCCGGGCAGAAGCCAGCAGCGCGCCCACTGCCATAAACATCCCGCCAAACGTCCGATTGAGAAGCTTCATCTGCTTTGGTCCTTTAATCCAGCCCGCAATGCGCGTGGCCAGCGTGGCATAGCCAATCATCACCAGAATATCGACCACCACCGTGGTGGCACCCAGCACCAGATACTGCATCGCCTGCGGCTGATGCGGAATGATGAACTGCGGGAACAGCGCGGCCAGGAAGACGATGCTCTTCGGGTTGGTCAGGTTTACCAGCACCGCACGTTTGAACAGTCGGCGACGTGGCATAGCCTTTGCCACCGCCTGCAGGTCGATCCCACCGCCGGAACGCCACTGCTGAATGCCCAGCCAGACCAGATAAGCGGCCCCGGCCCATTTCAGAATTTCAAAGGCCAGCACCGACTGGGAAAACAGCGCCCCCAGGCCAATGCCGACCAGCACAATATGCGCCGCCAGCCCGACCTGCAGGCCGGATATGGAAGCCACCGCCCCGCGATAGCCATGGCTGATGCCGGTACTCATGGTGTTGATTGCACCGGAACCGGGTGAAAGACTTAAGATACTGGTGGTTAAAAGATAGGCCAGCCACCATTCGATGGTCATGGGTAACGCTCCCTGAACTCGCAGAAGTATGACACAATACGTCATTGTTGACGGTTGCGCTACGGGAGGACTGCAGGTCATTCCGGGCGATGAGAGCTAAAGAGAGTTAGCCGATGGGTAAGCAGAATAACGGCTGGCCAACGCGAGAAAAAGCGTTCGCGGCATTTGCAACCGGCCCGCTGCTTGATTTCTGGCAGAGCCGGGAAGAGGGTGAGTTCGCCGGAGTCGATAACGTCACGATTCGCTATGTCCGTTTCATCTCGCCGCAACATGACAAAGTTATCCTGCTGTGCCCGGGGCGTATTGAAAGCTATGTGAAATATCCGGAACTGGCTTACGATCTGTTTCATTGCGGCTATGATGTGGTGATTATCGATCATCGCGGACAGGGGCGGTCCGGGCGGCTTCTGCAGGATTCCCACCGTGGGCACGTGGAAGCATTCGATCATTACGTCGACGATCTCGAAACGCTGTATCTGAAAGAGATCGCCAGCCGCCATTATCGTCATCGCTATGCGCTGGCCCACTCGATGGGTGGGGCGATCATGGCGCTGATGATCGCCAGGCAGCCGAAAGCCTTTGATGCCGCGGTGCTGGCTTCGCCGATGTTTGGCATATACCTGCCAATGCCGCAGTGGATGGCAAACCATATTCTGGACTGGGCGGAAAAGCGCCCGACCTTCCGCGATGGTTATGCGATAGGGACCGGAAAATGGCGGCCGCGTCCGTTTGGCATTAATCAACTGACCCACAGCCACGAGCGTTACCGGCGCAACCTACGTTTTTACGCGGACGATCCGGGATTGCGGGTTGGCGGCCCCACCTACCATTGGGTGCGGGAAGGGATGCTGGCAGGACAAAGTATTATCAGTAAAGCAAAAGACATTTCCACACCGCTGCTGCTATTGCAGGCAGGCAGCGACAAGGTGGTTGATAACCGGGCCCAGGATCTCTTCTGCCAGGCTATGACCGCCGCGGGGCAGCCCTGTGAAGGGGGTAAACCGCAGGTTATCAACGGTGCGCGTCATGAGATCTTATTTGAAAAAGACAGCATGCGTGCCGAAGCGCTGGAGGCCATCGTGGCATTTTTTGCCCGGCATCCCTGATTTTGCACGACTCAGATGTGGATTCCATTAGCGGGGAGCAACAGGCACCCCGATAACAGATTAACCAGAGGTTTTATGTACCCTATCGTTGCTTCCGATCTTGATGGCACCCTGTTGTCTCCGGATCACCGTTTATCTCCTTTTGCCCGCGAAACGCTACAGTTGCTGACCCGCAAAGGGGTGAGTTTTATTTTTGCTACTGGCCGCCATCATATCGATGTGGCGCAGATGCGTGACAGCCTGGGTATTGATGCCTTTATGATCACCTCAAACGGCGCGCGCGTGCACAACACCGCCGGAGAGCTGATTTTCAGCCACAACCTGGATGAAGACATCGCTCTTGAGCTGTTTGCCATGCACCACAGCAACCCGGATATCTTCACCAATATTTACCGTGATGAAGAGTGGTTCCTTAACCGCCATCGCCCTGAAGAGATGGACTTTTTCCGTGAGTCCGACTTCAACTATCAGATCTATCAGCCAGGCTCACTGCCGACGGACGGCATCAGCAAGGTGTTCTTCACCTGCGGCGATCCGGACAAGCTGGTCCCGCTGGAAGAGACGCTGATTGCCCGCTGGGGCGACCGGGTTAACGTCAGCTTCTCGCTGCCGACCTGTCTGGAAGTGATGGCGGGTGGCGTCTCCAAAGGTCATGCGCTGGATGCGGTCTCGCAAATACTGGGCTACAGCCTGAAAGATTGCATCTCCTTTGGCGACGGCATGAACGATAAAGAGATGCTGAGCATGGCCGGAAAAGGCTGCATTATGAGCAACTCTCATCAGCGTCTGAAGGATTTACTGCCGGCGCTGGAAGTGATTGGCAGCAACGCGGATAACGCGGTGCCGAATTATCTGCGTAAGCTGTATAACGTTTGATCTGTGCGGTTCCCGCCCCTGATGGCTCAGGGGCGGAAGCCGGTCAGCGCTGCAGGAAATGCAGGGCTTTGTCCGGGAAGTCGGTAAATAACCCGTCCACCCCGGCCTGATGGTAAAGCACCTCATAGAGCTGATCGACATTATCAACCCAGTCAGGTAACTGGTCGGCGCGCACCGTGTAAGGATGCACCACCAGACCGCTCTGATGCGCTTCCTTTACCATATTAGTCAGGCTGATATGGCCTTTCGTGGTACCTTCTGCCACCAGCATGTGATAATCCGGCCCGATACCGTCAACGTACTGTGACAGGGTTTTCATCGCGCCAGGTTTGAACATCCAGTCGTAGCTGTAGTTCACCCACTTACCGTTTTTCTGTTCCTGGGTTTCATCCCATGTAGTCTCGGCTATCAGCTGCACCATTTTCAGGTTCATGCCGCGCTGCGGCTCCAGCTCCGTTTTAATGCGCTTCACCTCGTTGTAGTCGAAGCACTGCAGGTAAACATTGTCGCTTTTGCTGGTGTAACCGTACTGCTTCAGCACGTCGAGCACTTTTGCCGAGATATCCTTGCCCTCCCGGCGGTGGAACCACGGTGCTTTGATTTCGGTATAGATGCCGATGTTTTTACCGGTGGAGTGGTTCAGGCCCTGAATAAATTCGATCTCTTCCGCAAAGGTATGCACGCGAAAATCAGATTTGCCCATCGGGAAGCGGTCCGGGAAGGTCTGCACTTTCTGACCATTCTTCACCGTAAAGCCTTCGGTAAATTTCAGGCCTTTGATCTCGGCGAGGGTAAAGTCGATGGCGTAGTAACGGCCATCCTTGCGTGCACGGTCAGGATAGCGATCGGCGACGTCCGTCACACGGTCCAGGTAGTGGTCATGCAGCACCACCAACTGGTCGTCTTTGGTCATCACCAGATCCTGCTCAAGAAAGTCCGCTCCCTGAGCGTAAGCCATCGCTTTTGCCGGCAGAGTATGCTCCGGCAGATAGCCGCTGGCGCCACGATGGGCAATCACAATCTTCTCTTCTCCGGCGGCCATTGCGCACAGTGAAGAAGCCATTATCAGGGTTGCTATCAGCGTTTTAAGCATCATTTTTCTCCGCCAGCTGTTGCTTGTGTTGGTTCTCACTGATCATGGTCATGATCAGCAGAACGACTGCCAGCACGCTGCCGCCAATCATCACCATAAACCCGCCATCCCAGCCGAAGAAATCAACTGTGTAGCCGACAATGGCGCTGGCGGCGACAGAGCCACCTAGATAACCGAACAGTCCAGTGAAGCCTGCGGCCGTACCTGCGGCTTTTTTCGGTGCCAGTTCCAGAGCATGTAAACCGATTAACATGACAGGACCATAAATCAGGAAGCCAATCACGATCATGCAGGCCATATCCACACCGGGATTGCCCGCCGGGTTCATCCAGTAAATAACCGTCGCGATGGTCACCAGGATCATAAAGAACACGCCAGTTGCACCACGATTGCCACGGAACACTTTGTCCGACATCCAGCCGCACAGTAGCGTGCCGGGAATACCCGCGTACTCATACAGGAAGTAAGCCCAGGAGGATTTATCCAGCGTAAAGTGCTTCACTTCTTTCAGATAGGTTGGGGACCAGTCGAGGATGCCGTAACGCAGCAGGTAAATGAACACGTTGGCCAGGGCGATATACCACAGCAGTTTATTCGGCAGGATGTACTGCATAAAGATCTGTTTCGCCGTCAGTTCCTCTTCATGTTTCTCATCGTAGTCCGGCGGATAGTCATTTTTGTACTCTTCAATTGGCGGCAGGCCACAGGATTGCGGCGTATCGCGCATCAGGGCAAAAGCGATAATCGCCACCAGGATGGCACCAAACGCGGGCATATACAGCGCGGCTTTCCAGTCGTTAAACCAGGCCATTCCCAGCAGGAACAGCAGCGGCGGAAGTCCCCCGCCAACGTTATGAGCACAGTTCCACACCGAGACGATACGACCGCGCTCTTTCTGCGACCACCAGTGGACCATAGTCCTGCCGCAGGGTGGCCAGCCCATGCCCTGGAACCAGCCGCACAGGAACAGCAGCACAAACATCACCATAATGCTGGAAGTGGCCCAGGGAACGAACCCCATAAACAGCATCACCGCCGCAGCAAGGATCAGCCCGGCAGGCAGGAAAACGCGGGGATTAGAGCGATCCGATACGGAGCCCATAATGAACTTGGAAAAACCATAGGCGATGGAAATTCCCGACAGGGCGAAGCCGAGGTCGCCGCGTGAAAATCCCTGCTCAACCAGATACGGCATCGCCAGCGCAAAGTTTTTGCGCACCAGATAGTAAGCGGCATAACCGAAAAATATCCCCAGAAAAATTTGCCAGCGTAGTTTACGGTAGAGCGGATCTACCTTAGCGGCATCAACCCGATGTTGATGTGCTGCTGGCTTAAAAATACTTAACATGGTGGCCTCCAATGGCGCAGTTTATTCTCTTTATTCACGCCTGCTGGCGCGTTATGGAAACTTAATGCTCGTTATCGCAGAACGATATGTTCCATTTCGCGCAGAGGATAAGGGTAAACGGCGTTCAGGAGTGTGAAGAGTCACGCAAATGTTACATTTTTATGACAGTTTGCGAATTTAGCTGATTATAGATTACGCACATGTCAATCAGATAGTTTCCTGCAGGTTACTGATTTTCGCTACACTGGCCGCACTTTTCACTGCAGAGTTTTCTATTGTGACGCTACTGATTGTCACCACAATTTTGTGGGCATTTTCCTTCAGCCTGATTGGCGAATATCTGGCCGGGCAGGTAGACACCTGGTTCTCGGTCCTGATCCGCCTGCTGCTGGCCGCTGTCGTGTTCCTGCCGTTCCTGCGCTGGCGTGGGTACAGGGCTTCAACGCTGTTGCTGTATATGGCGGTGGGAGCTTTGCAGCTGGGGATCATGTATCTCATCAGCTTCCAGGCTTATCTCTATCTCAGCGTGTCGGAACTGTTGCTGTTTACCGTGATGACACCGCTGTATGTGACACTCATTTATGATTTGCTGGCAGGGCGCGGCATTCGTTTTGGTTATGCGCTCAGCGCGCTGCTGGCGGTGGCGGGTGCAGCAATTATCCGTTATGACAAAGTCAGCGATCACTTCTGGTTTGGTCTGCTGCTGGTCCAGCTGGCCAATATCTGTTTTGCGGTGGGGATGGTGGGCTATAAGCGCCTGCAGGAAACACGTCCGATGCCGCAGCATACTGCCTTTTCATGGTTCTATATCGGCGCGGTCAGCGTGGCGATAGTGGCCTGGTTCCTGTGGGGAAATCCGCATAAATTACCGACCACTACCTTCCAGTGGGGCATTCTGATCTGGCTGGGGGTTGCGGCTTCTGGTCTGGGCTATTTTATGTGGAACTACGGTGCAACTCAGGTGGATGCGGGTACGCTGGGGATTATGAATAATATGCATGTGCCTGCCGGACTGCTGGTTAACCTGGCGATCTGGCAACAGCAGCCGCACTGGCCAAGTTTCATTATTGGCTCAGCGGTTATATTTTCATCGTTATGGGTTCACCGACACTGGATAATTAAAAAGAGCGCGGTTTAAATATTATTGGACATCGGGAAGGTTAAAACTTCCCGATGTTGTTTGCTGGTTATTTATTTAACCAGTGAACCAAGCGCATCAATCACTTTATTAATCTGAGTTTCAATCAGACCGCCAATGCGGCTGCCCAGATCCTGGCCTGCTGCAGAAGCCTGATCCTCGGTGTATCCCAGATCGGTCAGTGCAGAAGAAGCGGATTTAAAAATATTGGTAAAAAGCGAACCGAAAAAATTAGCCGCTCCGTCCTGGATTTTACCTGCGCCGCTGACTTCATTAATTTCAGAAACGTTCAGTTCTCTCATGATTAATTCCTTTTCATGGTGATTTATTTAATTTGTTTGTGGCCCTTTAAAATATTATTGCTGCGCAATGGATAAGTCAAATTATATTAAACGCTTGTTTAAAATGTTATGGAATGATTGGAAGGAGGAGATCTGATTGTTTCTTAAATAACAGTAGTATTATTTTAAAACAGAAATAATGGGCAGCCCTGAGGCTGCCGTTAAATTCAGGCTGGTTTACTGGCAGAAGGACGAACTTTCATGGTCAGCCCTTTCAGGAAATTTCGTAAAATCTGGTCACCGCACTCACGGTAATTTTTATGGCCCGGCTTGCGGAAAATCGCCCCAATTTCAGACTGACCGACAGCAAAATCCGCCAGCTTGAGGATCTCAAGGATATCGGTTGTTTTCAGATCGAACGCCACGCGAAGTTTCTTCATGATGATGTTATTGGTCATCTTGCGTTCAATCGACGGCTCCGGAGCGTCCTCGCTTTTGCCGCGACGCTGGAAAATCAGGCCGTTAAGAAAATAACCCATCACCACATCCGGGCAGGCACGGAAGCCGGGTTCATCATCTTTCTTCAGAAAACTGTGCACTTCGGCTTCGGTGACTTCAGTGTCGGCCAGTGCCAGGATGGCTACAACCTGGGCATCGTTTAACTGAAGCATGTAGCGCACGCTGCGAAGGACGTCGTTATTAGTCATAAAACTCTCATCAGGGAACAAAGGGCATTGGGCGCATTATAGAGAGAAATGGCGGCATAAACAGGAAAACCGCCAGCAAAACGCTGGCGATGCATTCAGAGCGGCAGAGGTGGGGGCAGAGGTGTCCCCGGCTGCGAGGCATCCCGCACCAGCGGCAGGTGATCGCAGGCATGCTGGCGGGCAGAGCGGATAAAGGCTTCCACGACCGGCTGGCGCTGCTCACCGTCGCGCACTGCAGCGTATAAGCGGCTCCACAGGCCATCTCCCAGGGTTTTGGTTACCACCAGTCCCTGATGTTCAAAGCTTTCCACCACCCAATGCGGTAGCGCGGCAATCCCCATCCCGGCGGAGACCATCTGAATCAACAGCAGCGTGTTATCGACACTTTTCAGTGCCGGGCTGACGCCCGCAGGCTGCAGAAAATGCCGCCAGATATCCAGGCGCTGACGCTGCACCGGATAGATCATCAGCACTTCATTCGCCAGATCCTCAGGTGAAATATGTTCAACCTGCGCCAGCGGATGGTCCGGAGCCAGCACCAGACGCACCTCAAAATCAAACATCGGTGAATAGAACAGCCCGCTGCGCGGCAGGATATCCGAGGTCAGCACCACGTCCAGCTCGCCCTGTTGCAGTGCAGGCTGCGGGTCAAAGGTTACGCCTGATTTGAAATCCATTACCACCTGCGGCCAGCTCTGGCGGAAATTGCTCAGCGCCGGGGTCAGCCACTGAATACAGCTGTGGCACTCAATGGCGATGCGCAGGGTGGTCTGGTGCGGCTCGTGACAGGCCTGCAACGCATGCTGAATCTGCGGCAGTACCTGCTCGGCGAGATGCAGCAGAATTTCACCCTGCGGCGTAAAGCGCAGCGGCTGACTTTTGCGCACGAATAAACGAAAGCCCAGACGCTGTTCCAGGTCGCTGAACTGATGGGATAACGCCGACTGCGTTTGATGGAGCTGCGCCGCAGCGGCGGCCAGTGAACCAGTATTTCGCAGCGCCTGCAGCGTCCGCAGGTGTTTGAGTTCGATCATGAGAGTCCTTCACATCGACAATGAACAATTTGCGCTTGTGGTTATTACAGTACCTGCTGATTATAGATGTGTAAACATCTGGACGTCTAAAAGCCTGATTGCAACGACAACGGGCGGCTACTGAGGAAAGAACTGATGACAATACTGAACCATACGCTCGGCTTCCCACGTGTTGGACTGCGCCGCGAACTGAAAAAAGCTCTGGAAAGCTACTGGGCAGGAAACAGCACTCAGGAAGAATTGCTGGCTGTTGGCCGTGAACTGCGTGCCCGCCACTGGCAGCAGCAGAAACAGGCCGGTGTGGATCTGGTGCCGGTTGGCGATTTCGCCTGGTACGATCATGTCCTGACTACCAGCCTGCTGCTCGGCAACGTGCCTGCCCGTCACCAGAACAAAGACGGTTCTGTCGATCTGGATACCTTATTCCGTCTGGGCCGTGGCCGTGCACCAACCGGTGAACCGGCAGCCGCGGCTGAAATGACCAAATGGTTTAACACCAACTATCACTACATGGTGCCTGAGTTCACTAAAGGTCAGCAGTTTAAGCTGAGCTGGACTCAACTGCTGGATGAAGTGGATGAAGCACTGACCCTGGGCCACAAAGTGAAACCTGTTCTGTTAGGTCCGGTAACCTATTTGTGGCTGGGCAAAGTGAAAGGCGAGCAGTTTGATCGCCTGAGCCTGCTGAAAGACATTCTGCCGGTATACCAGCAGGTGCTGGCCGAACTGGCGAAGCGCGACATCGAATGGGTGCAGATCGACGAACCTGCGCTGGTGCTGGAGCTGCCACCGGAGTGGCTGAACGCCTTCAAACCGGCTTATGAAGCCTTGCAGGGTAAAACCAAACTGCTGCTGACTACCTACTTCGAAAGCGCTGGCACCAACATCGACACCATCCGTGCGCTGCCAGTACAGGGTCTGCACGTTGATCTCATTCACGGTAAAGACGATATCGCCGTGCTGAATGACAAAGTGCCTGCCGACTGGCTGCTGTCCGTTGGGGTGATCAACGGTCGAAACGTCTGGCGTGCGGATCTGAGCAGCTGGTTTGAGCGTCTGCAGCCTCTGGCCGGTAAGCGCCAGCAGCTGTGGATTGGTTCATCCTGTTCACTGTTGCACAGCCCAATCGATCTCAGCACTGAAACCCGCCTGGATGATGAGGTGAAAAGCTGGTTTGCCTTCGCCCTGCAGAAATGTGCCGAGCTGTCGCTACTGAGCAACGCGCTGAACAACAACAATCCGCAGTCACTGGAAGCGTGGAGCGCGCCAATCCGTGCCCGTCGTAACTCAACCCGCGTTCACAATGCTGCGGTTGGCAAACGTCTGGCGGCAATCGTGGCGAAAGACAGCCAGCGCGACAGCAGCTACAGCGTGCGTGCCAAAGCCCAGCGCGATCGCTTCCAGCTGCCGGCATGGCCAACCACCACCATTGGCTCTTTCCCACAGACCACTGAGATCCGCGGCCTGCGCCTGGACTTCAAACAGGGCCGCCTGGATGGCAGCCACTACCGCACCGGCATCGCTGAGCATATCAGGCAGGCCATCGTGGAGCAGGAGCGCTTAGGGCTGGACGTGCTGGTTCACGGCGAAGCGGAACGTAATGACATGGTTGAATATTTCGGTGAGAACCTGGACGGTTTTGCCTTTACCCAGAACGGCTGGGTGCAGAGCTACGGTTCACGCTGCGTGAAGCCACCGGTGATTATCGGCGATGTCAGCCGTCCTGAAGCCATCACCGTTGAGTGGGCGAAGTATGCCCAGTCTCTGACCGAAAAACCTGTCAAAGGTATGCTGACCGGTCCGGTCACCATTCTGTGCTGGTCGTTTCCACGAGAAGACGTTTCACGTGAAATCATCGCCAAACAGATTGCTCTTGCGCTGCGTGATGAAGTGGAAGATCTGGAAAAAGCCGGTATCGGCATCATCCAGATTGATGAGCCAGCCCTGCGCGAAGGCCTGCCGCTGCGTCAGTCCGACTGGGCCGCATACCTGAAGTGGGCCGTTGATGCCTTCCGTCTGAACGCCGCTGTGGCGCAGGACGACACGCAGATCCACACCCACATGTGTTACTGCGAGTTCAACGACATCATGGATTCCATTGCGGCACTGGATGCGGATGTGATCACTATCGAAACGTCCCGCTCAGATATGGAGCTGCTGGAGTCGTTCGAAGAGTTTGAATATCCGAATGAAATTGGCCCGGGCGTATATGACATTCACTCACCTAACGTGCCGACCGTGGAATGGATGGAAGCATTGCTGCTGAAAGCCGCACAGCGCATTCCCGGTGAACGTCTGTGGGTTAACCCGGACTGTGGCCTGAAAACACGCGGCTGGACGGAAACCCGTCAGGCGCTGGCTAACATGGTGAAAGCGGCGCAGAACCTGCGTAAAGCAGAAGCCTGATTTCGGTGTAGTTGTGCTCAGGGCGCCGTCAGGCGCCCTTTTTAATGGTTATTCCACGCCGTGCTGCTTAAACCACGCCAGCATCCGCTGCCAGCCATCCTTCGCGGACTCCTGGTGATAGCTGGGGCGGTAGTCGGCATTGAAAGCGTGTCCGGCATCAGGATAGACCACGATTTCAGATTTTGAATTGGCTGCCCGCAGCGCCTGGCGCATGGTTTCCACCGTATCCTGCGGGATGCTGTCATCTTTCCCACCGTACAGACCCAGCACCGGCGCTGTCAGATCGACAGCGATATCGACCGGCTGCTTCTGCTGCTTCATAGTTTTATCACCGACCAGCTTGCCGTACCAGGCCACGGCAGCCTTCAGCTGTGGATTGTGCGCGGCGTACAGCCAGGTGATGCGCCCGCCCCAGCAGAAGCCGGTCGCGGCCATATTGCGCATATCACCGCCGTGGCGGGAGGCCCAGTTGGCCACGTGATCCAGGTCGGCCAGCACCTGAGAATCCGGCACTTTGCTGACCAGCTCACTGAACAGCGTCGGAATATCGTTGTAATCCTGGGGATCGCCCTGACGGAAGTAGAGTTCCGGCGCTACCGCCATATAACCGTCCAGCGCCAGACGGCGGCAGATATCGCGAATATGCTCATGCACGCCAAAGATCTCCTGCACCACCAGAATCACCGGCAGGGGGCCGCTGGCGTTACGGGGCTTTGCGTGAAACGCGGGCATGTTTTCACCCTGAGTCGGGATGGAGGTTTCTCCAGACAGGATGGCGTCACTTTCGGTCGTGATGGTAGTCGATGCGGCAGGCGATACCGCAGGAGCGAACCCATTATTGCTCAGTTTTTGAGTCATATTATCTTCGGTTTTCATTGTCCTCTCCGTGCATGCATTAGCGCAATCAGCTAACTATAGCCAGGATTACGTTTGGGCCAGGTGCTTGCTCTCTTCTCATCTTTACCACTGGCTAAGAGGATCCGGCGGGGCAAGTTGTGGCACGCCGGGAGGAAAGAGTGATTAAATGTGAGTGGTATCACTCTTTTATGCAGATTTGATGTAACTTTCATTATGCATAGTGAGTCCTCTCACACAATACCGGTCAGATTTCCGTTACTGTGGCGCTCCTACCTCGCGCCACCTTTTGCCGTCACAGGAGTTTGCAATGGCACAGTCAGACGTTTTTCACCTGGGTTTAACACAAGCAGATTTGCAGGGAGCTACTCTGGCCATCGTGCCTGGCGATCCCGAGCGGGTTAAGAAAATTGCCGCCCTGATGGACAATGCCGTGCATCTGGCTTCCCACCGGGAATTCACCACCTGGCGTGCCGAGATTGGCGGCAAAGCCGTGATCGTCTGCTCCACCGGAATTGGCGGCCCTTCCACCTCTATCGCCGTGGAAGAGTTGGCTCAGCTGGGCGTGCGTACGTTTCTGCGCGTCGGTACTACTGGTGCCATCCAGCCAGAAATCAATGTCGGCGACGTGCTGGTGACGACCGGATCGGTGCGTCTGGACGGTGCCAGCCTGCACTTTGCCCCGCTGGAGTTCCCGGCAGTGGCAGACTTTGCCTGTACTACCGCACTGGTCGAAGCCGCTAAAGAGGCCGGGGCCAAAACCCATATCGGCATCACCGCTTCCTCAGATACCTTCTATCCGGGGCAGGAGCGTTACGACACTTATTCCGGCCGGGTCGTCAGCCGCTTCCAGAATTCGATGAAAGAGTGGCAGCAGATGGGCGTGCTGAACTATGAAATGGAATCGGCAACCTTGCTGACCATGTGCGCCAGCCAGGGCCTGCGCGCCGGGATGGTGGCCGGGGTGATCGTAAACCGCACCCAGCAGGAAATCCCTGACGCGGAAATGATGAAGAAAACCGAAAGCGATGCAGTGCGTATCGTGGTTGACGCTGCCCGTAAGCTGCTCTGATCGTTTTTATCTGGACATTCATACAGTGCCGCTCTACCTTTTCCCGTAGTTAAGTACGTGCGGGAGAAATAGCGTGGATGCAACAATCAGTTACGGCATCTGTATTGGCCTGGCCGGGCTGCTGGCAGGCTGGTTAATTGCCTCGTTCAGAAGTCAGCGGCTTTCCGCCCGACAGGAAACGGAACGGCTGCTGCTGCTGCAGTCGGCCGAACAGCTACAGCAGGAGCGCGGACGGCTGGTTCAGCAAATTGAAGATCAGCAGCAGGCGCAAAAACAGAACGAGCTGGAGCTGCGCCAGCTGCACGGCTCACTCTCTGCCGCGCAGGAAAAGCTGCATCACCTCGACCACTGGCGTAATGAAGCCGAGCAGCTTACCCGAGAGCTGCGCAACCAGCTGGAAATCAGCAGCGCTCAGGAAGCGGAGCTTCGCGAAGTCACCATCCGCCTGGAAGAGACGCGCATGGCGGCAGAGGAGAAGCAGCGCCTGCTGACCAACAGCGAGCAGCGCCTCAACGCCCAGTTTGAAAACCTCGCAAATCGCATCTTTGAAAACAGTGGCCGCCGGGTCGATGAACAAAACCGGCAGAGCCTCAATGGCCTGATCGCACCGCTGCGCGAGCAGCTGGAAGGCTTCCGTCGCCAGGTGCAGGAAGGCTTCGGCCAGGAAGCTCGTGAGCGTCACACCCTCTCCCATGAAATCCGTAACCTTCAGCAGCTCAACGCGCAGATGGCGCAGGAAGCGATTAATCTTACCAAAGCGCTGAAAGGCGATAATAAAACCCAGGGCAACTGGGGAGAAGTGGTGCTGAGCCGGGTGCTGGAAGCTTCCGGCCTGCGGGAAGGCCATGAGTACGAAACCCAGGTCAATATCCAGCTGGAACAGAACGGGCGCATGCAGCCGGACGTTATCGTGCGCCTGCCGCAGGGCAAGGACGTGGTCATTGATGCCAAGATGACGCTGGTCGCCTACGAACGCTATTTTAACGGCGAGGATGAGGCTACGCGGGAAGCGGCCATCAGTGAGCATATCACCGCCATCAGGGGCCATCTCCGCCTGCTGAGCCGTAAAGATTATCAACAATTGCCCGGTTTACGCTCGCTGGATTATGTGTTGATGTTTATCCCGGTTGAACCGGCCTTCCTGTTAGCCATCGATCGCCAGCCCGAGCTGATCAACGAAGCGCTTAACCTGAATATTATGCTGGTCAGCCCAACCACGCTGTTGGTGGCGCTGCGCACCATTAATAATTTGTGGCGCTATGAGCATCAGAGCCGCCATGCCCAGCGAATTGCCGATCGGGCAGCGAAGCTGTATGACAAAATGCGCCTGTTTGTCGATGACATGTCGGCAATGGGGCAGAATCTCGACCGGGCGCAGGACAGCTACCGACAGGCGATGAAAAAGCTGTCGGAAGGGCGCGGTAACCTGATTGCCCAGACCGAAAGCTTCCGCCAGTTAGGGGTGGAGGTGAAACGGCCAATCAATCCCCGACTGGTGGAGCAGGCGATGCCGGAAACCCCTGAAGAGTCAGAGGATGAGTGGGATGACGGGCTCTTTGACGCAGAGGAAAAAAGTGGGCCAGCGCGCGTGAATGAATAAACCGCAAGGCCGTGCCTGACCTGCGCGACTCTGATACACTTGGCAGAATATTGATTGCAGAGCAGGCAAAACAAATGGCAGATGAATCAAAGGACACCACCCATTTTGGCTTCCAGACCGTGGCCAAAAGCGAAAAAGCTGAAATGGTGGCTGATGTTTTCCATTCCGTTGCGGCCAAATATGACCTGATGAACGATCTGATGTCGTTCGGTATTCACCGCATCTGGAAGCGTTTCACTATCGACTGCAGTGGCGTGCGTCGCGGCCAGCGAGTGCTGGATCTGGCGGGCGGTACCGGTGACCTCACGGCAAAATTCTCGCGCCTGGTGGGCGAGACTGGCGAAGTGGTGCTGGCCGATATCAACAGCTCAATGCTGAAAGTGGGCCGCGAAAAGCTGCGTAATATCGGTATCGTTGGCAATGTGAACTACGTTCAGGCCAATGCGGAAGCGCTGCCTTTTCCGGATAACTACTTCGACTGCATTACCATCGCCTTTGGCCTGCGTAACGTCACCGAAAAAGAGAAGGCTCTGGCCTCAATGTTTCGCGTGCTCAAGCCGGGCGGACGTCTGCTGGTGCTGGAGTTCTCAAAGCCAGTGCTGGAACCGCTGAACAAAGCGTATGACGCTTACTCATTCCATATCCTGCCGCGCATTGGCGAGCTGGTGGCGAAGGACGCCGGAAGCTATCGTTATCTGGCAGAATCCATCCGCATGCATCCGGATCAGGAGACGCTGAAACAGATGATGGAAGACGTCGGCTTCGAAAACACCACCTATCATAATCTCACCGGTGGCATCGTAGCGCTGCACCGCGGGTTCAAGTTTTAAACAGGAAAGCGCATGACCTTAACGCCGCTGTTAACCGCGGGGCTGGAAACAGCACTTAATCAGGTTTTGTATCGCGATCGCGGCCTGAAAGCAGCACGTCAACGCCTGAATGGCAAAAGCCTGGCAATTGAGCTGGCTGAGCTGAAACAGCCGATCACGTTCATCTTCAGTGAAAAGCAGGTGGATGTGATTGGTGACTGGAACGACACGCCGGATTGCCTGGTGAAAACCCGGCTTGCCACGCTGCGTAAGCTGCGCGATCGTCAGCAATTAACCAGCCTGATCCGCAGCGGCGAGCTGGAAGTGACAGGGGATCTGCAGGTTGTGCAGCAGTTCTCTGCGTTGATCGACCTGGCCGAACTGGATCCGGCCGAGTACCTCGCGCCGTGGACCGGGGATATTGTTGCTCAGGGCATCAGCCAGTTTGCCCGCCGGGGTGTGCAGTTTTTCAGTGGCGACCTGAAGCGCAAACAGGGCTACCTGAGCCAGGCGCTGACGGAAGAGTGGCGTCTGGCGCCCGGTAATCTCGAGCTGGCCTGGTTTGCGGAAGAGGTGGACGCGACGTCTCGCGAACTCTCCGCTCTGGAAGCCCGACTGAACTCGCTGGAGGGCAAATGACCTTCGGAGAACTACGTCGCCTCTACTTTATCATCCGCATTTTCCTCAGTTACGGCCTTGATGAGCTGATCCCGAAAACCCGGCTGGCGCTGCCGCTGCGCCTTTGGCGCAAGTGCCTCTTCTGGATGCCGAACCAGCACAAGAGCCAGCCGTTGGGTGAACGTTTACGTCTGTCTTTAGAGCAACTGGGGCCGGTGTGGATCAAGTTCGGCCAGATGATGTCCACCCGTCGTGATCTGTTCCCGCCGCACATAGCCGATCAGTTAGCGATGCTGCAGGATCGTGTTGCGCCGTTTGATGGCGTGCTGGCAAAACAGCAGATTGAACAGTCGCTTGGCTGCGGAGTGGAAACCTGTTTTGATGATTTCGAGATCAAACCGTTGGCTTCCGCTTCCATTGCTCAGGTGCATACCGCCACACTGAAAGAAAACGGTCAGGAAGTGGTGATCAAAGTAATCCGTCCGGATATTTTACCAGTGATCAAAGCGGATATGCGGCTGATCAAACGTATGGCCCGTTGGGTACCGCGCTTGCTGCCTGATGGCCGCCGTCTGCGCCCGCAGGAAGTGGTGGCGGATTACGAGAAAACCCTGATCGACGAGCTGAACCTGCTGCGTGAAGCGGCAAACGCCATCCAGCTACGCCGGAACTTCGACAACAGCAAAATGCTCTACGTGCCGGAAATCTTCTCCGACTACTGCAGCGAAACCATGCTGGTGATGGAGCGCATTTACGGTATTCCGGTAAATGATGTGGTGCAGCTTGAGCAGCAGGGCGTCAACATGAAGCTGCTGGCCGAGCGCGGCGTGCAGGTCTTCTTCACCCAGGTGTTCCGCGACAGCTTTTTCCATGCGGATATGCATCCCGGCAATATCTTCGTCAGCTATGACCATCCGGAAGATCCGCAGTATATCGGGATCGACTGCGGCATCGTCGGCTCGCTGAACAAAGAAGACAAGCGCTACCTGGCGGAGAACTTCATCGCCTTCTTCAACCGCGATTATCGCAAGGTGGCCGAACTGCACGTGGATTCTGGCTGGGTTCCGCCAGACACCAATGTGGAAGATTTTGAATTTGCCATCCGCACGGTCTGCGAACCTATTTTTGAAAAGCCGCTGGCGGAAATCTCTTTCGGCCACGTGCTGCTGAATTTATTCAACACCGCACGCCGCTTCAATATGGAAGTTCAGCCTCAGCTGGTTCTCCTGCAGAAAACATTACTGTATGTTGAAGGGGTGGGACGGCAGCTGTATCCGCAGCTTGATCTGTGGAAAACCGCCAAACCGTTCCTTGAAGACTGGATTAAAGATCAGATCGGCATCCCGGCTATCGTCCGTGCGCTGAAGGAAAAGGCTCCGTTCTGGGCGGAAAAACTGCCAGAACTGCCTGAATTGTTTTACGACAGCCTCCGTCAGCACAAGCATTTGCAGCACAGCGTGGATAAGTTGACCACCGATTTGAAAGGGGAGCGCGTCAGGCAGCATCAGTCGCGTTACCTGTTCGGGGTGGGCGCAACCCTGTTGCTGAGCGGAACGGCGATATTGCTGACCCGGCCACAATGGGATCTGATTTCCGCAGCAATGATCGCTGCCGGACTGGTGACCTGGCTGATAGGCTGGCGAAAAACGGTCTGATTGTCATGAAAAGTAAAAAGGGCCTGAGGAGTTAGTTGGCGTTGCTTTGTTCATCGTCAGCGCGCCCTGAGCTGTTATATACTGCAAAACTGGCATTACAACTGATTATCAGAGGCAAAATATGGGCGGTATAAGTATCTGGCAGTTATTAATTATTGCCGTAATTGTGGTTCTTCTCTTTGGTACCAATAAATTGCGTACCATGGGTTCCGATCTGGGGTCATCCATCAAGGGCTTTAAAAAAGCCATGAGCGATGAAGATGAGAATGAAAAAAAACACGCCGATGATGCTGATTTCAATGCCAAACTGGCTGACAAACAGCAGACAGAAGCCAGGAAAGAAGACGTTAAGAACGACAAGGTATAAACCGTGTTCGACATAGGCTTTAGTGAACTGATATTGGTCTTCGTCATCGGGCTTGTGGTGCTGGGTCCCAAGCGTTTACCGGTGGCGGTCAGAACCGTCGTTGGCTGGATCCGGGCTCTGCGATCGCTGGCAACCAGCGTGCAGAATGAACTGGCTCAGGAGCTGAAATTGCAGGAGCTGCAGGACAGCCTGAAAAAGGTCGAAGAGGCGAGTAAAAACAGTCTGACGCCAGAGCTGAAAGCCTCAATGGAAGAGTTGAAGCAGTCGGCGGAATCCATGAAGCGCTCCTACCTGGGCGAGAACGAAAAAGCCGATGATGAAGCCCACACTATCCATAATCCGTTGGTGAAAAACCCTGCCGAATCTCACGATGGCGTAACGCCAGCGGATGCTGACCATCAGGCCAGTGCGCCGGCGCAGGCGCCTGAAGCGCCCGCGTGCCCTCAGGCTGCAACCGCGCCGGCAGAAACCGCTGAACCGGTGGTGCACGTCTCTGAAGCGGCCAGTGCGTCAGCGCAGAGATCTGCGGCAGTTGCTGAGCCGGTGCCTGTGGCAGCGACAGGCACGGAACCTTCAATCCTGTCCAGCCGTGCTCCTGCTTCCACCACTCAACCGGGAGAGCAACGTTAAACATGGCTGTTGAAGATACCCAACCGCTTATCAGTCATTTGATTGAACTCCGTAAGCGTCTGCTGAACTGCATCATCGCCGTTGTGGCGATTTTTCTTTGCCTGGCTTATTTCTCCAATGATATCTACCAGATCGTTTCTGCACCGCTAATCAGACAGATGCCAGCGGGTGCCAGCATGATCGCGACCGATGTTGCCTCGCCGTTCTTCACCCCGATCAAGCTGACGATAATTGTCTCAGTGTTCCTTGCGGTGCCGGTGATCCTCTATCAGATCTGGGCCTTTATTGCGCCTGCGCTGTACCGGCATGAGCGCAGGCTGGTTATGCCTCTGCTGTTTTCCAGTTCATTCCTATTCTATGTGGGGATGGCTTTCGCCTACTTTGTTGTCTTTCCGTTGGCCTTTGGCTTCTTTGCCAAGACCGCCCCTCAGGGCGTGGTGATCGCTACCGACATCAACAACTACCTCGATTTTGTGATGGCGTTGTTTATGGCGTTTGGCGTCTCCTTTGAAGTGCCGATTGCCATTGTGTTGCTGTGCTGGACCGGCGTGACAACACCTGAAGAACTGAAGAAAAAGCGCCCGTACGTACTGGTCGGCGCTTTTGTGGTGGGCATGTTACTGACGCCACCGGATGTTTTCTCGCAGACGCTTCTGGCAATCCCAATGTACTGCCTGTTTGAAGTGGGAGTGTTCTTCGCCCGCTTCTACGTTGGCAAAGGGCGTAAAGACAACGACCAGGATGAAGCCGGGACAGAAGAATAGCTTTTCTGGCTCCGCCTCGTTGAAGTGAAATAACCGCCCGAAAGGGCGGTTACTGTTTGGAACAAGCTATGTTTGATATCGGGGTTAACCTGACCAGCACGCAGTTCGCGAAAGATCGCGATCAGGTCGTTAAACGTGCGAAAGATGCAGGGGTGACCGGTTTACTGATCACCGGGACCAACGCGCTGGAAAGCCAGCAGGCGCAGAGCCTGGCCACACGCCGACCGGGCTATTGCTGGTCAACCGCGGGCGTCCATCCTCATCACGCCAGTGAATGGTCAGGAGAAACGGCGGCCACGCTGAAGCGTCTGGCTGAAAGCCCGGAGGTGGTGGCGATTGGCGAGTGCGGGCTGGATTTTAACCGTAATGTCTCCGAACCCGAGCAGCAGGCCTACGCCTTCGATGCCCAACTGGCGCTGGCCGCAGAGGTGGGACTGCCCGTCTTTCTCCACTGCCGCGAAGCGCACGACCGCTTTATGGCTATCCTGACGCCGTGGCTGCCGAAACTGGCCGGTGCGGTGATCCACTGCTTTACCGGCACCCGTGCAGAGCTGGAAGCCTGCCTGGCTGCAGGACTTTATGTCGGAATTACTGGCTGGGTGTGCGACGAACGTCGCGGGATGGAACTGCGCGATCTGATGCCGCTGATACCACAGAATCGCCTGCTGCTGGAAACAGATGCACCATATCTGATCCCGCGTGATATGCGTCCCCGCCCGGTATCACGCCGCAACGAACCCTGTTTTTTACCGCATATTGTTGAGCAGGTTGCGGCGTTACGTGGTGAGGAGGCGCCAGCGTTGGGACAGCAGTGCGATCGTAATGCCCGGGAATTGTTCAGGCTGACCGTTTAGCCAGTGTAGACGCGGCGGGCAGCAGGGGGAGAAGAAGCCTCAGAGCTTCTGGAATTGTTTGTTGTCCAGGCTGCGCATGATTTGCTTATTCAGCAGGTTAAGCAGCAGCATGGAACGCGCTTCGCCGTCCGGCTCGGTAAAAATCGCCTTCAATCCTTCAAAAGCGCCCGCAGTGATAATGACCCGGTCACCCGGCTGCGGCAGATCGGGATCGACCAGCGTTTCGGGCTGATCGGCTTGCAAAGCGGCGATCACATCATACGGCACGTTAGCGGGCAGGCTTCCAAAGCGAACGAAATGGCTGACGCCACGGGTTGCACTGATGGTGGTGGTGTGGATGGCTTCCGGATCGAACTCAATAAACAGATAGTTCGGGAACAGCGGTTCGCTCACCTGAGTGCGCTTGCCACGTACCAATTTCTCTAATGCAATCATCGGGCTGAGGCAATGAACCGCCTGGCGCTCAAGATGTTCTTTCGCGCGCAGCAGCTGCCCACGTTTGCAATAAAGTAAATACCAGGATTCCATAACGTCACTTCACAATTACAGGGACGTTAAGAATAACAAAATCCGACTCGAAAAACTAAGCATCCTGCTTTAATCCTCCCTATAATGGCCGATTCACTGACCGTATTGATGAGAAGTCATGAAATACCACGACTTACGCGACTTCCTTTCTCTGCTTGAACAGCGCGGAGAATTAAAACGCATTACGCAAGAGATCGATCCCGATCTTGAAATGACCGAAATTGCCGACCGCACCCTGCGGGCTGGCGGCCCGGCGCTGTTATTCGAAAATCCCAAAGGTTATAGCATGCCAGTGCTTTGTAACCTGTTCGGTACGCCGGACCGGGTGGCGTTGGGCATGGGCCAGGAGGAGGTGACGGCACTGCGTGACGTGGGTCGGTTACTCGCTTTCCTGAAAGAGCCAGAACCACCGCGGGGTTTCCGTGATTTCTTCGATAAAATTCCGCAGTGGAAACAGGTCCTGAATATGCCGACCAAACGCCTGCGGGACGCTCCCTGCCAGCAGCAAATCTGGCAGGGCGAAGAGGTGGATCTGCACAAAATTCCGGTGATGAAATGCTGGCCGGAAGATGCTGCTCCGCTGATCACCTGGGGCCTGACGGTCACCCGTGGGCCGAACAAAGAGCGGCAAAATCTCGGGATTTACCGTCAACAGGTCATTGGCAAAAACAAGCTGATTATGCGCTGGCTGTCGCATCGTGGCGGCGCGCTGGATTTCCAGGAGTGGTCACGGCAGCATCCCGGTGAACGATTCCCGGTAGCTGTGGCGCTGGGTGCCGATCCGGCGACCATTCTCGGCGCGGTGACGCCGGTGCCGGATACCCTGTCGGAATATGCTTTTGCCGGACTGCTGCGTGGCACCAAAACCGAAGTGGTGAAGTGCATCTCCAATGACCTTGAAGTTCCGGCCAGCGCTGAAATCGTGCTGGAAGGCTATATCGAGGCGGGTGAAATGGCACCGGAAGGCCCTTATGGCGACCACACCGGTTACTACAATGAAGTGGATAGCTTCCCGGTATTTACCGTCACGCACATTACGCAGCGCCAGGATGCAATCTATCATTCAACCTACACTGGCCGTCCGCCGGATGAGCCTGCAGTGCTGGGCGTGGCGCTGAATGAAGTCTTCGTCCCGATCCTGCAGAAGCAGTTCCCGGAGATTGTGGATTTCTATCTGCCACCGGAAGGGTGTTCCTACCGGCTGGCCGTGGTCACCATGAAAAAGCAGTATGCAGGCCACGCCAAGCGGGTGATGATGGGCGTCTGGTCATTCCTGCGCCAGTTTATGTACACGAAATTTGTTATTGTCTGCGATGATGACGTGAACGCGCGCGACTGGAATGACGTGATCTGGGCGATTACCACACGTATGGATCCGGCCAGAGACACGGTGCTGGTAGAAAACACGCCAATCGACTATCTGGATTTTGCCTCGCCGGTTTCCGGCCTTGGCTCGAAGATGGGCCTGGATGCCACCAACAAGTGGCCGGGGGAAACCCAGCGTGAGTGGGGGCGCCCGATCCGCAAAGATCCTGCCGTTACGGCAAAAATTGATGCGATCTGGGATGAGTTAGCTATCTTCAGTAAGACGCCCGGGCGCAAAACTGCGCCCGGCAAATAATTGTTCGACCCGACAGAGGGAACGCATGACAACGTTAAGCTGTAAAGTGATCTCGGTAGAAGCAATTACCGATACCGTTTACCGGGTACGGATGGTGCCAGAGGCCGACTTCAGCTTCCGTGCCGGTCAGTATCTGATGGTGGTGATGGATGAGCGGGACAAGCGTCCGTTCTCCCTGGCATCCACGCCGATGGAAAAAGACATCATTGAGTTGCACATTGGTGCCTCGGAGCTGAACCTCTACGCCATGGCGGTGATGGAGCGGATCCAGCAGCAGCGAAAAATCACCGTGGATATTCCGCACGGTGATGCGTGGCTGCGGGAAGAGGGCGATCGTCCGCTGATCCTGATTGCGGGTGGTACGGGCTTCTCTTACGCGCGTTCTATCCTGCTCACTGCCCTGTCGCAGCAGCCGGATCGCGATATCGCGCTCTACTGGGGCGGCCGCGAGCTGAAGCACCTCTATGATATGGAAGAGCTGGAAGCGCTGGCGGTCAAGCATCCTAATCTGAAGATCATTCCGGTGGTCGAACAGCCTGAACCGGGCTGGGAAGGGCGTAATGGCACGGTGCTGACGGCAGTGATGAATGATTACGGCAGCCTGGCCGGTCATGACATCTATATTGCCGGACGTTTTGAGATGGCGAAAATTGCCCGGGAACGTTTCTGTGCCGAGCGCGGAGCTAAAGAGGATCAGATGTACGGCGATGCCTTCGCTTTCATCTGATTTTTCAGGGGTGGAGCACTCTGCCCCTGAATGAAAAAACCCGCCCCTGACAGGCGGGAAGAACAGCAGTGTAACTTCCAGTCAACGTATCAGATTCGCTCAAAGACGGTCGCTATCCCCTGACCCAGACCAATACACATGGTCGCCAGGCCAAACTGAGCGTCACGCCGTTCCAGCAGATTTAACAATGTGGTACTGATGCGCGCGCCGGAGCACCCCAGCGGGTGACCAAGCGCAATCGCGCCACCGTTCAGGTTGACCCTTTCATCCAGAACGTCCATTAATCCCAGGTCTTTAATACATGGCAACGTCTGGGCCGCGAAGGCTTCATTCAGTTCAAACAGGTCGATATCGCTGACGCTCAGACCCGCCCTTTTCAGCGCCAGCTTTGACGCAGGCACCGGGCCATAGCCCATGATCGACGGATCGCAGCCCACTACCGCCATAGAGCGGATATAAGCGCGGGGTTTCAGGCCCAGCTCTCTGGCGCGGGACTCACTCATCACCAGCATGGCTGCCGCACCGTCTGACAGCGCAGAAGAGCTTGCTGCCGTGACCGTACCGTTGACCGGATCAAACGCCGGTCGCAGGGCCGCCAGACCTTCAGCGGTGGTATCTGGACGAATAACTTCATCATAATCATAACGTTTCAGTACGCCGTCGGTGTCATGGCCGCTGGTGGCGACAATTTCGCTGGCAAAGTGCCCTGCCTGAGTGGCAGTCCATGCGCGCTGGTGCGAGCGGGCGGCGAATGCATCCTGCATTTCACGGCTGATGCCGTGCATCTTCGCCAGCATCTCTGCGGTCAGGCCCATCATGCCAGCGGCTTTCGCCACGGTTTTGCTCAGGCCGGGATGGAAATCCACCCCGTGACTCATCGGCACGTGGCCCATATGTTCCACGCCGCCAACCAGACACGCACTGGCATCGCCAACCATAATCGCTCTGGCGGCATCGTGCAGCGCCTGCATTGAAGAACCGCAAAGGCGGTTAACCGTAGTGGCCGGCACCCGGTGTGGGATCTCAGCCAGCAGGGCCGCGTTACGGGCAATATTGAAGCCCTGCTCCAGCGTCTGCTGCACGCAGCCCCAGTAAACATCGTCCAGACTTTCTGCGGCGAGTGCCGGGTTGCGGCTCAGCACGTTACGCATCAGATGGGCAGAGAGATCTTCCGCGCGGACATGGCGATAAGCACCGCCTTTGGAACGTCCCATCGGCGTGCGTACGGCATCAACAATTACAACTTTTCCCATCTTCTTATCCTCACGCCGTTTTTAAAATGGCATCGCCAATTGGCGCTACCTGGGGATACCAGCTCTCATCGCGCTGCGCTTTATCCCGCAGGCCGGCCGGAGGCAGATACAGGGCGCCCAGCTGGCTTAAAGGCTCGGACTGGCTGACGAAACGGGCGTTGCCCTGAGTGTCCAGATAGCGGAACACGCCACCGTGGAAAGGCGGGAAGCCGAGGCCGTAAACCAGCGCCATATCCGCTTCTGCAGGCGTGGCAATAATCTTCTCTTCCAGACAGCGCACAACCTCATTGATCATCGGGATCATCATGCGGGCGATAATCTCGTCATCGCTGAAAACCCGTTTCGTCTTGCAGATGCTTTGCAGCAGCTCATCCACCGCCGGATCGGCCACCTTTTTCGGTTTTCCTTTGCTGTCAGTTTCCCAACGATAAAAGCCAAGCTGGTTTTTCTGTCCGAAGCGTTTCGCCTCAAACAGCACATCCACCGCATCGCGATAGTCTTTCTTCATTCTGTCCGGGAAGCCGTCCGCCATCACGCTTTGCGCATGGTGTGCGGTATCAATCCCTACCACGTCCAACAGCCAGGCCGGACCCATTGGCCAGCCAAACTGTTTCTCCATCACTTTATCCACCTGGCGATAGTCCGCACCGTCGCGCAGCAGCAGGCTGAAACCGGCAAGGTAGGGGAACAGCACACGGTTGACGAAGAAGCCGGGACAGTCGTTGACCACAATCGGCGTTTTGCCCATTTTGCTGGCCCAGGCCACGACTTTCGCCAGCGTGCTGTCAGACGTTTTCTCGCCGCGAATAACCTCAACCAACGGCATCCGGTGCACCGGGTTGAAGAAGTGCATGCCACAGAAATTATCCGGGCGCTTGAGAGCATTTGCTAACTGGCTGATAGGAATGGTGGACGTGTTGGATGCCAGGATTGCCCCTTCGTGCAGATGGCCTTCCGTTTCAGCCAGCACGGCGGCTTTCACTTTCGGGTTCTCTACCACCGCTTCGACCACAATGTCCGCCCGTTCAAAGCCTTCGTAGCTCAGCGTTGGCTGGATGGTGCCGATCACGCCAGCCAGCTTCATGCCGTCAATTTTGCCGCGCTCCAGCTGTTTGTTCAGCAACTTGGCGGCTTCTTTCATACCCAGCTCCAGCGAGGCCGGGTTGATATCCTTCATCATCACCGGCACGCCTTTCCATGCCGACTGATAAGCAATGCCGCCGCCCATAATACCAGCGCCCAACACGGCTGCCTGTTTTGGCGTTTCCACTTCGCGGGTCAGTTTTTTCGCTTTGGCCTTCACCGCCTGATCGTTCAGGAAGATGCCGACCAGCGCCCGCGCTTCGTCAGAACGGGCAAGCGGCACAAAAGCCTGAGTTTCCAGCTTCAGCGCTTCGTCGCGGCCCAGACCGGCAGCGGCTTCAATGGTTTTTACTGCGGTCATCGGTGCCGGGTAGTGTTTACCGGCAGTCTGCAACACCATGCTTTTGGCAACGGTGAAGCTCATTGCGGCTTCAATTTTGCTCAGCTTGAGCGGTTGCAGCTTAGGCTGACGTCGCGCGCGCCACTCCTGCTTACCTTCAATGGCCTCAAGCAGAATTTTGATCCCGGCCTCGCGCAATTTTTCGGCGGGGAGCACCGCATCCACCAGGCCGACGGTCAGCGCTTTTTGCGCATCCACATCTTTACCTGCGGCGATAATTTCCAGTGCGCTGTCAGCGCCGAGCAGGCGTGGCAAACGAACCGAGCCGCCAAAACCGGGCATGATGCCCAACTTCGTTTCCGGCAGGCCAATGCGGGCATCCGGCGTGGCGATGCGGAAATCGGTAGCCAGCACGCATTCACAGCCGCCACCGAGGGCATAGCCCTGTATGGCCGCCAGGGTCGGAACCGGCAAATCTTCAAGGCGATTGAAGATGCCATTGGCAAAAGCCAGCCACTGCGAAAGTTTTTCCGCCGGGGCGGCAAACAGCGAGAGAAATTCAGTGATATCGGCTCCGACGATAAAGGCCGGTTTGCGCGAGCTGAGCAGCACGGCTTTCAGCTCTGGCAGCGTTTCGAGCACTGAGATCGCCTCACCCAGGCTGGCGACGGTTTGGGTATCCAGCTTGTTTACCGAGCCGGGAGCATCAAACACCAGTTCGGCGACGCCATGGTCCAGCCAGTTCAAGGTAAGGGTTTCGCCTTGGTAGAGCATGTTAATCTCCTGAAGCCGCGATAAGGGGATCTGGTCATACCAGATGATCAGGAGTGTGGAAGGGATGTTAATTATTTGCAAACGATACTTTGCTTATTTGCAAACAAGATCACAGGCGCGGCAAAACGGCATCGGGCAAACGGCTGTGATAAGATGCGCTCAAATTGGTGTTAACGGAGGCAATGAGATGGAATCGTTGGTTAACCTGTATCAGGACCATATCAAAACGCTGCAGGCGCGTGCGCAGCAGGTTTTAGCCCGCTTTAAACTGGACGGCATGCTGATCCACTCCGGAGAACTGCTGACGGTTTTCCTGGACGATCATGACTATCCCTTTAAGGTCAATCCGCAGTTTAAAGCCTGGGTGCCGGTGACCTCCGTACCAAACTGCTGGCTGTGGGTGGATGGCGTGAATAAGCCGAAGCTGTGGTTTTACTCCCCGGTGGATTACTGGCATAACGTCGAGCCACTGCCGCAAAGCTTCTGGACTGATGAAATCGACATCATGGCGCTGAAGAAAGCCGATGAGATCGGCCAGCTGCTGCCAGCTCAACGTCAGAACATCGCCTATATCGGCCCGGTGCCGGAACGCGCAACCCAGTTAGGGATCAAAGCTGAGCAGATCAACCCGAAAGGGGCGCTGGATTTCCTGCATTATCATCGCTCTTATAAAACGGATTACGAGCTGTATTGCATGCGTGAAGCGCAGAAAACGGCGGTGATCGGTCATCGTGCGGCGAAGGAGGCCTTCCTGTCCGGCATGAGTGAGTTTGATATCAACAATGCCTACCTCAGTGCAACCGGCCACCGTGATATCGACGTGCCTTACGGCAATATCATTGCGCTGAATGAACATGCTGCGGTGCTGCACTACACCAAACTGGATCACCTGCCGCCGGAAGAGTCACGCAGCTTCCTGATTGATGCCGGTACCGAATACAACGGTTATGCTGCAGATCTGACCCGGACCTACGCCGCGAAAGCTGACAGCGAATACGCTCAGCTGGTCAGAGACATGAATGAAGAAGAGCTGGCGCTGATTGCCACTCTGAAAGCGGGCGTGCGCTACACCGAGTACCATCAGCAAATGCACCAGCGTATTGCGAAGCTGCTGCTGAAGCATCAACTGGTGAAAGGGCTGAGCGAAGAAGCGCTGGTGGCGGAAGATCTGACCGGGCCGTTTATGCCGCATGGCGTGGGCCACCCGCTCGGGCTGCAGGTACATGACGTCGCCGGGTTTATGCAGGATGACCATGGCACGCACCTGGCCGCGCCACAGCAGTATCCTTATCTGCGCTTCACCCGCATTCTTGAGCCAGGCATGGTGCTGACCATTGAGCCGGGTATCTACTTTATTGACTCGCTGCTGGCCCCATGGCGTGAAGGTAAATTCAGCCAGCACTTCGACTGGGCGCGTATTGACGCACTGAAACCTTATGGCGGGATCCGAATTGAGGATAACGTGGTGGTCCGCGAGCAGGGCGTGGAAAATATGACGCGGGATTTGAAGCTGGACTGATGGACGCCTATGACATCCCTGCGGAGCTGTTCAGCTTCAGCGAGGAAATCAAAAAAAGCCGCTTTATCACGCTGTTAGCCCATACTGACGGTGTGGAAGCGGCTCGCGCCTTTGTACAGCGGGTGAAAAGCGAGCATCCAACCGCCCGGCATCACTGTTGGGCATGGGTAGCCGGTTCGCCGGCGGATTCTCAGCAGTTGGGTTTCTCTGATGATGGCGAACCTTCAGGTACGGCAGGCAAACCAATGCTCGCTCAATTGATGGGTAATAATATTGGGGAGATAACCGCCGTGGTGGTCCGCTACTATGGCGGCATTCAGTTAGGCACGGGCGGATTGGTGAAGGCATATGGCGGTGGTGTGCAGCAGGCGCTTAAGTTATTACCTCGCTTGCAAAAAGTGCCGATGCTGACGTTTATGCTCACTTGCGATTATGCGCAGTTGTCTGAGATCGAAAGAATGATTGTCCGGTTTCATGGACAATTACAGCACTGCGAATTTTTACAATACGTTTCGTTGACGCTGGCCCTGCCTCATGCACAGGTTGCCGGGTTTACGCAAAATCTCACGGACTTCAGCAGAGGGGCGCTGCACCTCGCTCCGCTCAAATAATCTATTTACTGTCAGGAAAGGAACGGCTGCATGCATTTTCGTGCCATTACCCGCATCGTGGGTTTACTGGTCATTCTGTTCTCGGGAACCATGATTGTCCCGGGGCTGGTGGCTTTGATCTACCGTGACGGTGCCGGGCGTGCATTTACCCAGACTTTCTTTATGGCACTGCTGATCGGCTCGCTGCTGTGGTGGCCGAATCGCAAACAGAAACGTGAGTTGAAGCCGCGAGAAGGCTTTCTGATCGTGGTGCTGTTCTGGACGGTGCTGGGCAGCGTGGGGGCGATGCCTTTCATTTTTGCCGAGCATCCGAACCTGTCGGTGACCGATGCCTTCTTTGAATCCTTTTCCGGCCTGACAACCACCGGGGCTACCACGCTGGTGGGGCTGGACTCGTTGCCGAAAGCAATTCTGTTCTACCGGCAAATGTTGCAGTGGCTGGGCGGTATGGGGATCATTGTGCTGGCGGTGGCTATCCTGCCAATCCTCGGAGTAGGGGGGATGCAGCTGTACCGTGCCGAAATGCCGGGGCCGCTGAAGGACAATAAGATGCGGCCGCGTATTGCCGAGACGGCTAAAACACTGTGGCTGATTTATGTGCTGCTGACGGTGATTTGCGCACTGGCGCTTTGGCTGGCGGGAATGCCGCTGTTTGATGCGATTGGGCATAGCTTCTCCACTATCGCCATTGGCGGTTTCTCCACGCATGACGCCAGTATCGGTTATTTCCACAGCCCGACTTTTAATACTATCATCGCCATTTTCCTGCTGATCTCCGGCTGTAACTACGGCCTGCACTTTTCCCTGCTGAGTGGCCGCAGCCTTCGTGTTTACTGGCGCGATCCGGAGTTCCGTATGTTTATTGGCGTGCAGCTGACGCTGGTGATCATCTGCACCGTGGTGCTTTGGTTCCACGATGTCTACAGTACCGGGCTGCAAACGCTTAATCAGGCTTTCTTCCAGGTCGTGTCGATGGCGACCACCGCCGGTTTCACCACGGACAGCATCGCGCGCTGGCCGTTGTTCCTGCCAGTTTTGCTGCTCTGTTCCGCTTTTATTGGTGGCTGTGCCGGTTCAACAGGCGGCGGACTGAAGGTGATCCGTATCCTGCTGCTGTTCAAGCAGGGTAACCGCGAACTGAAGCGGCTGGTGCACCCAAATGCGGTTTATACCATTAAGCTAGGGCAGCGGGCGCTGCCTGAACGCATCCTCGAAGCGGTATGGGGATTCTTCTCAGCGTATGCGCTGGTATTCCTGTTGAGTATGCTGGCGATTATTGCCACCGGCGTGGATGATTTTTCAGCCTTTGCTGCCGTTGCGGCAACGCTGAATAATCTGGGGCCGGGGTTAGGGGTGGTGGCGGATAACTTCACTACCATGAATGATACGGCGAAATGGATTTTGATCCTGACTATGCTTTTTGGTCGCCTTGAGGTCTTCACGCTGTTAGTCCTGTTCACGCCGACCTTCTGGCGCGAATAACTTTTGTTGAGTTCTTATATGAAAGCGTTAATTCTGTTTTCCAGCCGTGACGGGCAGACCCGCGAGATTGCTTCTTATATCGCTAACCAGCTTAAAGAGCAGCAGGAGTGCGATCTGGTCAATATCCTGCATGCCAATGCGGTTGACTGGACGAAATACGACCGTGTGCTGATTGGGGCTTCGATTCGCTATGGTCACTTCCACCCAAAAGTGGTGAAGTTCGTTAAGCAACATCTCCAGGAACTGCGTAAACGTCCCTCTGGTTTTTTCTCGGTGAACCTTACCGCCCGCAAACCGGAAAAGCGTACTCCACAAACTAATGCCTATACGCGGAAGTTCCTGCTGCACTCTCCGTGGGAGCCAGACTGCTGTGCGGTTTTCGCTGGTGCGCTGCGTTACCCACGTTATAGGTTCTTTGATCGCATCATGATCCAGTTGATTATGCGTATGACCGGAGGCGAAACGGATGCGACAAAAGAAGTGGACTACACAGACTGGGAGCAGGTGAGTCGGTTTGCCCATGAATTTGCTGCATTATCAGACAAAACGCAGTAAAAAAAAGCGCTTTGTTGAAAAATGACGCTGTCAGTCATTTATTTGCAATAAACGCTTGTCAGCGGTCAGGAACTCCCTATAATGCGCCTCCATCGACACGGAACAACGGCTTACAGGCCGCCGGGTTGAGAGGTTCAGGAA
>NZ_JBYUWC010000025.1:0-63487 GCF_058137865.1 Erwinia sp. 009765445 | reverse complement strand
CTCTTTTACCATGTGCTGACCGTAACCAGCGTTGTACCTCTGCGGCTTTTGATCCACCCGATCAGCGGCGGCTGTAATGTAACGCCGGGTATCTGCAGCCCGGTCTGGTTACCACCGATGATTATCGTGCCGGGTGTAATAATCATTATTCACCATCAGACTTTCTCATTTTCAACATGCTGGTAATTGCATCAGGTTTAACGAGACCCGATATCACCGTATATCTCGTGCCCAGATGGATAGCAACTCGCTTACCATCAAGATTTGACAGGTCAATCTCAGGAAAATCATACAAGTGCTTATCAATAACATCAGCCACTTGTTCAGACTTCTCAGACCACTGGCGAACTTCTTTGCTGATATTACCGCCAACAGAGCTGTCGCCTTTTGGGGTTCTGTCCTCAACGTGCAGTGACACTGGGAAATATTCCGGAATTCCTGTAACGGTTCGTCTTGTGCCATACGCATCGTACCTTGCGGTTCCTGCTGCACTACTCATAATAAATCCATCCTCCCGCATGCTTATTACCATGTTACTCATTACGTCTTTGAGGCCTATCTGCTTCATAAAGAATATCCTGCTGAAAAGTGGGTATGGCGCCGCCGGGGCGACAGTAAATTAATTCTGCATTATCGAGCACCCTTGGAGGAATGCTCTGTAATGCATCAGCAATCGCCTTCAGGACGCGCTACCGAACGACAGGCGGCCATGCATGCCCGCTGCATATCTTTCCGTGCCTCTCGCAGCCATTCGAAGGCATCATATGCTTCAGGCGTGTTGTACAGAGAGGGATCGTTTCCTAAATCCTCTCCGTGCTGATGGAGCATTGCAAGGAACTGGCGGCTGATCTCTTTAAACTGATTCATCTTGCCGATTTCGCCATAGGATAAAGTCCGGTAGCCTTTAACGGTGCTGCCGTCCTGCGGTTCTGCTTCACTCATGGTTATTTACCTTGTCGGGAGGATTCGATTTTCCGGATACCTGAGCGGTCAATGTTGCATTGCCCCAGCAGGCCGAACAGCTCAGCATTAAGCTGGACGCTGCCGCCAAATGTCATGGTGTCCGGCACTGGCGGAACATCAATCTGGCTTGTCAGCGCCGCTGGCAGGCTTACCGCTGGCTGCTTTACCGTCCGGTACTCCACTGGCGGCTTTTGCTGCGTCGCGCAGCCGGTCAACAGCATCAGCGGGCACAGGAGCAACAGCACACTTATCCGCCGCGAGATAACGCTTGATTTCATTCTGAAGAGTCCTGTTCTGCTGTGCTGTAACTGCCCGTTGCTCAGTAACCTGAGACATGACGGCATTCTGCTGGTTTACTGCTGTGACCAGTTCTTTTACGCTATCCGCCAGGTCATCGTTCTTTGAGCGCAGATCGTTAATCTGCGAGTCTTTGCTGTTCGACAACTGCTCCAGGCGCTCATTGGTGGCCGTCAGCTGAGAATTTCGGGCATGAAGACCCCACAGCGCTACACAGATGAGGCCCACCACAATGACCGGAGAATAGTTTTTGAAGAAGTTGATGATTGTGAGGGTCATGTTGTAAACATCTCCCTTTCTGCTGCCCGACGCTTAACGAGACCTGGAAGGGTTTTACCCCCAGCCTGAACCCAGCGCCCAAACTCAGCGGACGCACCGTCATAGTCGCCAGCATTCAGCTTTTTCAGCAGCGTGGATTTGACGAAGTTTCCGGCTCCGAGGTTAAACACGAATGAGACCATCGCATCAAACTGGCCCTGACTGATCGGCACTCTGACGTTTGTATTCACCGCCAGTTCGGCAACAGCTAAATCCTCACGAAGAAACTCATCAGCCTGCTGGCCGGTGATCACATCGCCATCCTTCACAGCATGAGTGTGACCGTAGCCAATAGTGGGAATACCAACGCTGTCTCTGTATGCCTTGAGTTTTACCCCTTCAAAGCGCTTGATGAGGTCAACGCCTGCGTTACTGACTTTCATTGGTATCTCCTGCTTTGCGGCTTATCCAGCCACGTAATTTCTCGCTGATGTAGTCGTTACCCACATAGCCGATGTACACCGCAAAAACCTGTGCGGCTGCGTCCGGTACGCTCCAGTTGAATACAGCCCCGATCACCTGAAGCGTCGGCGCAGCGAAGAACGCCAGAGCGCTGCATGACACAGCGTCAAGAACACGATTACTCCAGGGGCTTTTTGCGTATGCATTTCGTAATAGTGAAAACATGCCCGCTACTCCGGCATATCCCCATTCGGTCTTGTGGCTGTAGAGCCATAGCAATACGTTGGCCCAAAAGCCTGGGTCTTGTTCTGGAGACATACGCCTGTTCCCGCCACCGGGATGATGGCGGCTTGCTGTTTGAAATAAAAAAGGCCCACAAAAGTGAGCCATTAATAAATGGTGCGGGAGCCCATCTCCGCTAGGCGTCTATATGTTGTAAGTTGCCCCGACGCATTATCGCGATAAATAACTGGCCCGTCAGCCCGAGGCTAATAAAGCGAAAAACCCCGCAAAATAGCGAGGTTTCGATGATTATGTGTCAGTGCGTTGTGGCAACTCATAGCAGATTAAAGTGCGTTCTGGAATTCCACAACCTTTTTTGGCATTGGTGGGTAAATATTTTCTCTGGTGCATTGTTTATCCATTTCAAGCGGCGTTCCCAGCATGCTAAGGCACCCGTCAATAAATCCTTCGGCTGACTGTAATCGTTTTAGAACCTGCGTATGTGATATGCCCAGACGATCACCTATAGCCCGAACTGGTGTTGTGAAGACGTAATACCAGGTCAGCAGCATATATAAATGCGCGTCCTTCTTTTTCAGGCAACCCATAGCGGCATCAACAATCATTCCATCGTTATCGCTGCATGATGGGCGGCTCTTGCTGCTTGATGGGAGTAGCCCTTTAAAACCGGCTGCAATAGCCGAATAATCGACGCTGACACCCTCTACGGCGGCCCATGCTCCATAACGTTCAAGTACCATCTGAATATCACGCATTATTTCGCACCTCGTTAAACGTTCCCGGAAACATCTCAACAACGCTCTCGCACTGATTACCCCAGCAGTCCCAACCGTCAGCACTTTTTCGGGCGAATAATTCAATACGGCGGACATCGCCATAAAGCTGCTCAAGTCGAAACCTCGCTTCTGCGGGTTTCTCACTGTGTTCACCCAGGCAGGAGAAAATAACCTGCTTTACAGATGCGCTGGCGCGGAGTAGCCCGGTTCCGCAGGTAGCAATCAGCAAGTCTTCAGTGTTGGCGCGCGTGTGGTTGCCGCCGTTCATGCGCGTTTCAGCGTTGAGCATTTCCAGCAGATCGTTAAAGTCGAAAAGGGTTTGCTCCACCAGCGCCTTATTGAATCGCTGTTCAGCCAACTGGTTCAGCTTCACCCAAGTTAAGCCTTTCATTGTCCTGACGGTGAAACCCCAGGCTTTAGCCAATTCGCGGGCCTCTTCGCTGTGTGTACCTGTGTACCACATCGCCAGGACTGCATTCTCCGCTGCAAGCTTCCAGACTGGCACACGACATAGATCTGTCATAGTCATGGTGCTGTAATGATTATTGGCAGCGCCATTACTGATAGTGTTTCCGTAGGACCAGGGAGGATCGGCATATATCAGCTGGTAAATCATCTTGCCCTCCAGAGGGTGTAAGGCCAGATAACGCCACACACCAGCGCAGTCAGTATTCTGCCATCAAGTTTATTTTTTTCGGTCAGATGGTCATGGCAGTATTCAGCGGTCATACCCGCCAGGAATGAATAAACCACCAGCATTAAAGTGATCATGCTGCCTTTTCCTTCTTCAGTTCCCGCGTCTTGCGGCGATATTTAGCGGCTATATCTTCAAGCTCATCTGTCGTGTAATGCTGAGCAGCGTGCGGCCCCTCAAGCCATTCCACCAGCTGCGGTCCAAACCATTTAAGTAGCGTTTCCCTGTACCTCTCATGTACGGTTTTGTTTTTTGCAGTAAACCGTCCTGAGCCACCGTTGCACTTTTTGCACTGGCGGTATGCGTTCTTTTCTTCAAATCTCAGTTCAGGGCGAGCACCAACACTCATGTAATGCCCGCAATCCCACTGACCGCCGAATATCATTGGGGGATGATAATTTCCGCAACTGGGACACGGTTTTCCCTCGTCCCTTTCACGTATAAATGCATTAAAAGCGGTTTGGGCTTTGCTCAGGAAATAGCTTCTGGGCTGAAGAAACTTTTTCCGTATTTTTAACTTGTCCTTTCTTTCAGCCTCAGTTTTTCTTAACCGGGCCTCTCGTTGATATTTCACCGCACACAGTGGCCCACATACTTTTTGCAGATAGCGATCAGGTGTGAAGGTTTTACCGCACTGGGCGCACTTCTTGGCCTTGTATATCTTTGCCTTTGGTTTCTTCACTGGGAATACCCCGCTGGTATAAATGCCTTCCCATAGCTGATGCACTTCTCTCTTCTGCGGGCTATCTCTTCCCTGTCGTGAACCTGACGGGCCAGATCGAACGCAACAAGCCATTGCCGGGCCGCACGGTTCCATAACTTTTTGCTTTCCAGACTCAGTGCTGCCTGCCGGGCAGCGTTAAGCCTGTTGTCCTGACGAGAGGTGACTCGCAGAAAGTAAACGGACATCAGGCCAGTGGCGATAACCTTTTCAACCTCAGCGGCGGCCATCAGATCATTCAGAATGTCCAGGGCGGTTCTTTTGTTCACCCCTGTCGCGTTACAAATTTGTGCCACCGTTGATCCGGGGTTGGCCTTCAGGTGCGCCAGCGTCTTTTTGATTGCAGGATTCAATGTTCTGTCCCCCTCTGAAAAGTCCATTCATAGACTTCCGACCCATCTGCCAGCAGATTGTTAAAATCACCACGGCGGGGCCAGCGTACAGATACCTGCAACAGGTCGTTTTTTTCATGCAGGTTTGCCCTGGCACATTCGAATGCTGCAGCGTGTCCTGCCGCGTTCGTATCGGCATCAGCAAAAATAATCAGGTGTTTTACCCCCAGCGGAACCCGGAAGCGTTTCATAAATGTGGTGTTCAGCGTTGCCCAGGTATTACATTTAGTGATCTGGTGAGCTGACAGCGCTGTCTCTATCCCTTCTGCGATGCCGAGTGTGCTGGCTGGCGGAAACATGCGAATGGCTACCGAACGGGCATGATCCAGATAGCTATCGTTCTGAAGCTTCAACATCTTTTTCGCTGCGCCGCCTGTGGATGCTTTTTTATCCCCATCAAGAAGCGTGCGGTGCAGATAGCACAGCTCCCCTTTGTCGTCCGTAGCAAGTGCATAGATAGACTGGAACTCACCACCCGTTGCCTTTTGCTTTTCACAGAACCGGACCTGATCAAGGGGAAGCACGTTAATTCCTCTCCCCTGCAGGTAGCGATCTGCGCTGGTATCTTTCAGATGTACCAGTTTTGCAAATTTGCGGCTGACCGCTTCCCGCTGTTTCGCAACCGGGGATTTTTCAACAGGACCATTATTACGCCTGGCTTCAAACGTGTTGCCGATCAGCTGGTCAACCTCTGCGGCCAACTGCTTAAAATCCTTTTTAGTGGCGGCGGTCAGCAGCGCCCAGCCATCACCTGATCCACACACACAAATGTATGAGCCGGTTCCGTTGTAATCATCACAACGATACTTGCCCTTTTTCCCACACAGCGGACAGGCACCTTTGAAATGGTTTTTGCCTGTGATGGCCGGTAACTGGTAATACTCAAATATTTCACCCCAACGACCAATAGCGGCTTGTTTTGTATTCATGCTGCGTTACCTTCCTGCTTCTGTTTGCCTCTCGCGTATGCGATCTGCTTTGACTTGATAAAATTGCTGACCTCTGGGGTCAGTTCCTGCGGGGTACGGTGAAGCCCTTTAGGCCACACCAGAAATTTCTGGCGGTAGGTGTGAGCGCACCATCCATCGCTGACGGGTTTACCCTGGGCACTTCGGGAACGCTGGTAATAGAGAATTTGCGACCACCAGCTTTGTTTTTGCTCAGTAGTGAACGTGGTCTGGCTCTTTTTAACTTTGGTTAATTTACGGCTGCGGTCAGTTTCGAAATCCTCCCCGGCCAGCGGTTTGAATCCACACATCGGGCAGATGTACACGCCGACTGGCTTCACGTAGTGGCACTGGGTGCATTCTTTTGGCAAACGCTCTGGCTCATCGACACGTTCAACGCGGGCAGGGGCATCTTCCATGCCGTCTGAATCTGCTGGCAGGTAGTCATATTCAATATCATCCGGATAACCCAGCTTATTAACCGTGCCGCTGTGATCGAAGATCAGGCAATGGTCTTTTCCAGGTGCAGGGCGCAGACCACGCCCGAGGATTTGAATCCAGCGCATCTGCGATTTGGTGGGGCGGGCAAAGATGATGCAACGTACATCACTGTCGAACCCGGCCACCAGCACGCCGACGTTAACGATGATTTTTGTTATGCCCTGCTCAAATCTGCGGATCGTCAGCTGGCGCTCGTCATGAGGTGTGCTTGCTGTCATGACCTCTACTGCCACCCCGGCACGGGTAAATTCGACCGTTACGAAGTTGGCGTGAGCTACGTTGACGCAAAAACAAATAGTGGGTCTGTTCTCGCCGTTCTCCAGCCAGTTATTCACGATGTCGCCGACCAATTTAGCCTCGCTCATGATCTGGCCGATCTGCTCTTCGTTGTAGTCGGAGCCGTAACCTGCCTGGACAGACGTTTTTACTTTGGAAAGGTCCGGATGTGAGGGGGCGTAAAATTCATATTTGCTGAGGGCACCAATCTGGATCAGCTCTTTCATCGTCGTAGGCTTGATCAGCTTGTGATAGTAATTTCCCAGAAACTTTGCAAAGGGAGTGCCTGACAGACCCAATACCTTCACATCAGTTTCATTGGTCAAATAGGAAATTACTTCCAGAAGCTTTTTGCGCTTGAGGTGGGCCTCATCGATGATCAGCAGGTCGATGTTATCCGGGAATTTGCGGCGGATAAGCGTATCTGCTGATGCAATCTGGATCAGGCAATTAGGGTTGTATGATGGGTGATCGCACCAGACGTAACTGATTTCTTCAGCGGGCAGGCCGTACTCAATGAAACGCTTTGCGGTCTGGTCCAACAGGACGGTATACGGGGCAACAAACATTACGCGCATCTGCCGCGTGACAAATCCATGTGCTATCAGCGCTGCAATTGCAGTTTTCCCGAAACCAACCGGCGCATACATCATGAATGAACCGTATTGTTTCCAGGCCGCTCGTAACATGTTCAATGCGACGACCTGCTTTTCGCGTGGTTGAATACTGAGCATTGCCCCTCCTGAAATGATTATTTTTATTTAGCCGTCTAAACGTCTGTCGGCGGTCACTCAATGGTGATCCCTTTAAGATCACCTTCTCTGGAAAAGCTGTTCCTGCCCCCACACCCCAACCCGATCTCCCCCCTTACCCCCCTCTTACCCTTCCCCTCTCCCCCATTCAAAAAAACATCTGGCCGTCTAAACGTCTGGCCGTTTAAGTTCGAATTACCGTACTGTTGGCGGTTTTACTGTGTATCCCCGGATCGCCGGGCTGTAACGCTGGCAAAACTCCCGTAGCCGCTTGTTTGCCGTTCTCCGCGCTGCGTTCTCCTGTCGGAATGAAACCAGCTCTGCATCGAACGCCTCCTGGTACGCCTGCGCATACGCTGATGCGATTTTTCCCCGCATGCCCAGGGGGAGCTGTGCGAGTTGTTCCTGTATCCATGCCCTGTCCTCACGAGCAAATGCTGTGGGCATGACTGTGTTTGCATACTCTTCTGAATGCATGTGTAACCCTCATGGCACTTACGACACGTTATGGGCCTCCTGAGAACACTGGCTGCCGCGTCACTTGATGGGCTTCCGCGTACGTCCAAACACAGCCAGAATCGCCTTAACCTCTTCGTCACGTGCAGCAAGATGCTTGCGGTGATAACGAGCAATTTCACTGGCTTCAGCGTCGTCAATTACCCCATCTTCCATCGCCTGCTGAATGACCTGATCAACATGCCCACGCATCGCCGCTGTCTTCACGGCTTTGCTGAAAAGCTCGACTTGATCCAGGTCTTCGAATTTCGGTACATCCACCAGCAATGCACCGCGTCGACGGGCGAAGTAATCTGCCAACAGGTTTGTGTCAGAGAGGTCTTCCATCGCTTCAAGTTCATGGATTTCAAAGAACCGGCAGCCGTTTTTCTCGTACAGGTTGTTTCTGAATGTGGTAAGAGTCATTCCAAGCGCACCAGCCATCGCTCCCTGACCTCCGGGAATCGCCTTGCACATGGCGTTCACTACTGCTTTGATGTCTGTCATCACTTTGTAATCCTTGAGTTCAGGGCTATCATTTGCCGATTGGTGAGAACAGGAATTCCCGAACATGCAAAATCCACTTTCTAAGCTTGCTCTTGACCACTGGTACAAGGTTCTTATCGCCCTCGGCAGCTTCGTTTTCCTTCTCGCTGGCGCAGGCTTGTTTCCCGCTTACCCGGCTAAGGCAACAGGCCTCATCGCACTTGGATGTGTCTCTGTCGGAATAGGAGAGTGGATTAATCACCCTCTTAAAACGGCCATCTACCAAGAAAATGTGTTTAGGGAACGAGTTTTCACTTTCAGGATGAGAACAGTTAAACCCGCTGGTCGTTTCTTCAATCTGCTTGGCACTGTTCTGCTTCTGACCGGGTTCATTAAATTCTTCTAACGTCCAGCCAATTAGCGTCACCGTCGAATTATCGCGATCAATTTTCACTGACCCCGGAACCTGTCGGTTTAAACGCTCAAAAAACTCGTAATTCATGTACCTACCTCTTTGTTTTTTCTTTGGTAGTTTTGGTTACGCCTTAGAATGGGTATTCTTGGCGTAAATTTCGGGGCGGAATATCAATTTGCCATTTGTGCGTAATGCAGCCTCTGCTGCTTTACCTTTCGGGATTAGGCCACCAGGCCTTTTTCTCCATTGATAAAAAGCCTCCGGCGAAACGCCAAAAAATTCGGCGGCCTTATTCGGCGTACCAAAAAACTGTTCAAGCTCAGTCGTAGTCATGCACGTTTCTCCTAAATTTTTTTAGATACTATTACCTAACTTAATTTTGGTCAATAAAAACTAAAATAATTTAGGTTTATTACAAGGGAAGATGATTGTGGGTTCATTTGGTTCGCGCTTGCTGGCGCTGAGAAAAGAGCGAAAACTTACACAAGTTCAGTTGGCAAAACTGGTAGGTGTATCTGACGTAACGATCGGTTATTGGGAGAAGGATCAGAACAAACCTGGGGGATTGTCTCTCACTAAGCTTGCTCGATATTTCGGCGTAAGTGAAAACTACCTGCTCACTGGCAAAGAGGACGCTTCAAATGTGTCACCGTCTTCTTTAGGGGCAATGCAAGTGCCAATCATCAGTTGGGTGCAGGCAGGTTTATGGACCAGCGAAAGCGAGGCTCAGACGCCGGAAGGCACCACAGAATATCTTTTGACGACCGAACTTCATTCAATGGGTACTTTCGCTTTGAAAGTCAGAGGTAAATCTATGGAGCCTGAGTTCAAAGAAGGTGACACTATTGTTGTCGACCCTGACTTGGCACCTAACCCTGGCGATTTCGTAATAGCTTCGAACGGTTCAGATCAAGCAACATTCAAGAAATTTAGGTCACGAGGACGATCTCAGGAAGGTGAAGATGTTTTTGAATTAATCCCGTTGAACGCAGATTATGAAACGTTACATTCCGCACTTGAACCCATATCTATCATCGGTGTAGTTGTTGAACACCGCCGCAATATGCGTAACTAACCCACTCCTTCCTAACCCTCCTTTCGCGGAAAATCTAAAATTATTTAGGTTTTCTTCTTGATTATTATTCTAAGTTAATTTAGATTTTAACCATCAGTCGAACGGCGCGACTCTAAACCATGCGTCGGAACCGTGGCGGACCAGAACATCGGCAATACGGCATACGTAATGATTACGGAGGAAAAAACTATGTGTTTGGCGGTGTGCACATCAGAGAAGAATTTTGCGATGGCGCGAATTGCAGCGTGAAAAAGCGCAACTGCGGAGATCAGCGGCGCAGCGCGTCATCACCAAATTCCGTTTAAACAAAAGACAACCATTTACGAGGAAGTGAAGCATGAAAATTAGTCAAGAAGATGCCTCAGCGTTAGAGGGGAGGAAATTTGATAACCGCTTTGTTGAGCTCAGGGTTAACGGTGCTCTCATTCAATGCATGAATACCGACAGCGCCGTTGCAGCTGACTATTTAAATTTTGTCGTCGTAATCCTCATCTGGAAATTCTTCAGCGAAAGTTTGAATAATTCCATGCCGGATATCTTTTTCAGTAAGACCACAACCGGTATTTAAAAGGCACTGAGTTAATACTTCTGAGCGCGTCATGAAGCTCCATTTCCGTTTTGCTGTTGGGGTCACTCATATTAACCGAATCCTTGTTGTTGGGGAATAACAGGGGCCACCTCGCCTGATGTGGTTAAAAGCAGGCAGCAATCACTAAATCGATAATGATTGCGGCAACAGGAAGGGTTCTGTGTGCTGGCGAGGGTATAGCTCAGCAGCACGTTCAGGCAGTGCCCTTCTAATTGCCTCACCAGGGTAACGCTGGCCCGGCGTAATGGGCAATCATCCATGACTGTGTGTAGTTTTGGCGGTTATCCGGTCTTCAAACCAATCCAACAGGAGGAGTGAAGATAATGTTCTGACGGGTAACCGCCCTTTTTTATGTGTCCGATCAGGTGATGCGCTGGCCTCTCCAGCCCGTGTGCGGGTTCGATTCCTGCCGGACGCCTTTTTACGGAGACCTACCATGTTCAAATCAAACCCGACCTTTACCGACCTCATGCGCGTTACACGTGGTGTGCAGGCCGTTCGTAAACCCAAAATCATTACAGTTTTGCGTAAGAGCTGGATTGGCAGGCTCCTGACGCAGAAAGGTAATCCACTCTGAAAAGGAAACTCCATGTCTGAAAATAAATGCACTCCATTCAGCCAGCAACTGGCTTATATCAACCGTGGCACTCTTGACGCTGAATTAACTGAAGCTCTGGCAGAAGTAATTAAGGCCGTGCGTGAGACGGGTAAAAAAGGCGCGGTAACGTTAACGCTGAACTGCGCAATGCTGAATACACGTGATGAAAACACGATGAAGTTAACGCCGAAAGTTTCACGAACTATCCCGGAACTGGACCGCGCAGACACGATTATGTTTTCCAACGCTGACGGCGATTTGTTACGCGACGATCCGAGCCAGACTCAACTTGATTTGCGCGTTATCGATAAACCAGCCCAGGCAGCACCCATCAAATTGCAAACCAGCCAGTAATTCCCAAACAAAATTTTTTCAACAACCTGAAAGGAATATTCAATGAAAGATATTGAAAGCACTGTCGTGTCAGAAATTCGTGATCTGACAGCGATCAGCCTTGTGCCAAAAACAGAAATCCCTGCAATTGCTTTACCAGAAAACTATTGCGTTGAATCATTGGAGGGCCACCAGCTCTCGCCCTCCCGTATTCGTCAACGTGTGCGTCTTATCTCTCCATCTTCCCTGATCGCCTACATCACAAAATTCAAAGACGAGCGTTCAGTGGTCTTTGCTGACAAAGAAAACACCAAAATCGTCGCCGTTCTGGATTACCACGAATCAGCCGCAGCGGCGAACTGGGGAGATCATAAAGCTGTCTATGACTGCCCCTTATCCGAAGACTGGAAAGAGTGGGCTGGACGCGACAAAAAAGCGATGGGGCAGACTGACTTTGCTGAGTTTCTTGAAAACCATATCCAGAATATTGCACCTGTCAGCGACGATTACCCAGGTCCTTCTGGTACAGCGCTGCTTGAAATGGTCCTCGCGTTTCAGGAAACACGCAAAGCTGAGTTCAAATCAGTGCGTCGCCTGCAGGATGGTACTTTCCAGATGTCCTACAGCGACGAAAAATCAGGTGCGGGCAATACCTCCATGCCGGAAAAAATTAGCCTGGCAATTGCGCCATTCCATAACGGCGAACCCTATCAGGTTGATGCACGTATTCGATACCGCCTGCGTGATGGTCAGCTGGCGCTTTGGTTTGAGCTGATCGAACCATCAAAAATTGTTGAGCACGCATTTCAGGAAATCGTCACTGATTTAGAAAACCAGTTATCTGACGTTCCGGTCTTTGAAGGCTCAGTCTGATCCACCAGCTGAGTGTTGTTTTATGCGCCGCCTGAGGTGGCGCATAGCAAAGCATTTATTTTCAGGAGAAAGACAATGGCAAGCTTAGGCCAGCTTTATAACAATAAAGATTCAGGGCTCACGACTAAAAAAACATTCATGGTTCCCCTCGCGGAAATATATGCCGAGGAAGGTTACAACGTTCGTGAGTTAAACCAGCCCCACGTTGAAGAATTCCGCGACGCTTTTATCGCCGGAGAATATCTCCCCCCTTTAGCCGTTGAAGTTACGGAACGAGGGGTGAAAGTCATTGACGGACACCATCGTTATTATGGGGCGCTGGCGGCCGTTGAGATGGGGCACGAAATTATTCGACTTGAGTGTAAGGATTTTGTTGGTAGCGAAGCCGATAAAATCGCATTCATGATCACCAGCTCCCAGGGGCTTGCACTTACCCCGCTGGAGCGCGGCATGGGTTATATGCGCATGCAGAATCAGGGATTCACTAACGCGGAAATAGCCAAAAAGGTCAAACGCTCAGAATCCGATGTTCTCCAGCATATCCAGCTTAATGAGTGTTCTCCCTATCTAAAAAGCCTGGTGCGCTCTGGCTCACTGAATTATGCGCTGGCAATAAATATCTCACGCGAACACGGTGTTTATGCTGATCGCGAAGCCGCCCGGTTAATGAAAAAGGCTGAAGATGCCGGGAAAACGAAAATTACAAAGAGTATCGCTAAACCTCAGTTCAACGCAGGTAAAGCCCGGCGTGTGCTGGAACTGCTATGTGACTCGATTTTCAGCAGCAGCAACGGCGATTGCCTGATCCTGACAGCTGGCACCGCTGAAGAGATTAATCGCATCCTGGCCGAATACCGTCAGGGAATAAAAGCCGATACAGAGGTCAAATAAATGAGCTGGATCACCACAATCACAGGCAAACATTTTAATTTCCGCGACATTCAGCCGGAATCCATCTGCATCGAAGACATAGCCACCGCATTGTCGAATATTTGCCGCTTCACCGGCCATGTGCCGGAATTTTACAGCGTTGCTCAGCATTCAGTGCTGGTTAGTGAACTGGTGCCGCCTGAATATGCGCTGGAGGCCCTTCTCCATGACGCGGCTGAAGCATACTGCAGCGACATCAATTCACCGCTGAAATCTCTTCTGCCAGATTACCGGGCCATTATCAGCAACGTAGAGATGGTGATTGCCTGGAAGTTTAATCTTCCACCAGCTATGTCTGAACCTGTTAAGCATGCCGATCTGGTCATGCTGGCGACAGAACGCCGGGAATTTGGTCTTGATGATGGCACACCCTGGCCGATCCTTGATGGTATTGACCCAGCCCCAATGTTTATTGCCCCTCTTTCGCCACGTCAGGCGCTGGTCAGGTTCATGCAACGCTTTAACGAACTCCGCGCCGGTGAGGTGTCAAAATGAAAAAGTTTGAACTTGTAGCAGAATTATCAAAAGAGTTTTTCGGCAGAAAGTTATTCCGTATCCGTGCCCTTATTTCATTTGGTGATGTTTATACCGGCGATTTGGGTGGCTGGGTAGAGTCAGAGAAAAATCTGGATCAGTCCGGCAATGCATGGGTGTCCGGCAATGCGCGGGTGTACGGCGATGCATGGGTGTCCGGCAATGCGCGGGTGTACGGCAATGCGCGGGTGTCCGGCGATGCGCGGGTGTCCGGCAATGCGCGGGTGTACGGCAATGCGCGGGTGTACGGCGATGCGCGGGTGTCCGGCGATGCATGGGTGTACGCCGATGCATGGGTGTCCGGCGATGCATGGGTGTCCGGCAATGCGCGGGTGTACGGCAATGCGCGGGTGTACGCCGATGCATGGGTGTACGGCAATGCGCGGGTGTCCGGCGATGCGCGGGTGTACGGCAATGCGCGGGTGTACGGCAATGCGCGGGTGTCCGGCAATGCGCACTGGATCACTATTGGGCCAATCGGTTCAGAAAATGGTTTCCTGAGTGCATTTCGGCAAAAAGACAACACCATTATGGTTCGCCATGACTGCTTTTCAGGAACGATCGACGAGTTTGAATCAGCTGTTAGCAACACGCACAGCGACAACCAGCACGGTGATATTTACCGTGCGCTGATTCCTGTCATTAAGTTGAGATTGGCAGAAGTTGAAGTTGAAGGTGAGCAGGGAGGCGGCCATGCGTGAGCAATTAAAACCGTGCCCTTTCTGCGGTAGCAATCGTGTAGAGGTATTTGCTCAGTATGAGGACGACTGCACGGACAGATCCGCAATAGTTCGTTGCCATTCCTGTGATGCTCAATCAGCTCAGTTCATCGGAAGGGATAAGCTGGAGATGGCCTCAAGAGCCTGGAATAAGCGCATCGGAGGTGACGCATGAACCAGCGCCCTATTCTCGATATGTGCTGCGGCTCCAGAATGTTCTGGTTGAACAAGTCCGATCCGCGCGCTGTCTTTACTGACATCCGCAGTGAATCGCATACGCTCTGTGATGGCCGGGCGCTGCATATCGCGCCGGACATTATTTCAGATTTCCGCTATCTACCGTTCGCTGATAACTCATTTTCACAAGTTGTGTTTGACCCGCCTCATCTTGTCAATGTGGGCGAAAAGGCGTGGATGGGTAAAAAGTATGGACGGCTGAACCGCGATACGTGGCAAGACGACATCAGGCAAGGGTTTGCTGAAGCATTCCGCGTGCTGCGGACACAAGGCACCCTAATCTTCAAGTGGAATGAGACGCAGATACCCATCAGCCAGATAATCGCCCTCACAGACCAGGTTCCGACAATCTGGCAGCGCACTGGCAAGGCCGATAAAACCCACTGGATTGTGTTTATGAAGGAGGCCTCATGAACCAGCGCCCATACGATAAAACCAAACCGTTAAGCGTTCAGCCGTGGCTGTTCAGTAAGCCATTTAAACGGGAGCGAGTGCAATGATTGCATTAATTGGGTCAGTTCTGATCTGGATATTAATAGTACTGGGGTGCCTGGGGTTGGGGTTATGTGCTGTTTTCGGCTTTTTGTTCCTGCTTAATTTTCCAACCAAATTTCGCTGAGGAGCCAGCATGACAATTACATTAACAACTGAGCGCCTGCAGGAATTCGCTCTCAATAAGCGTCTGTGCAATGTCACCGAGGAGATTGTCTCAATGGCGCTGGAACTGATTGGCTCCCGTGAAACCATCGGCACACAGGCGGCGCGTATTGCTGAGTTGGACGCAGCATTGCGTGCAAGCTCTGAGTTGCAAACCGTTCACCGAGAGGATAAAGAAGTTGCAGAAAAAGAGCTGGCGGCGCTGCGGGAGCAGGTGCAGCAGCTGGCTGCTGAGAAAGAGAATGCACGTGATGTGATGTTGTACTCCGCAAATAACATTGCATACGCGATTTTCAATCTTTCCGATAAAAAGCTAAGCGATCTAAAGCGCGGCCTAAGAGACACGACTTGCCCCACGGATTCAGCTCTTTTAGCTGAGAGAGAGTTACGCAGCTTCGCCGCCAAACTTCGCGCGGGAGAGCAGCCATGAAACCATTAAGCGAAAGAATTAAAGATTTTCCGAACGATCAGTTCATTGATTGGCTGTGTTTGTCCTGTGTTGATGTTCGTGAAGTTAGATCGGAAGATGACGCGCAGGAAGAAATTAACAAAATTCGCGCAGCAGTTTCATACCGACTGGACGCGGCACAGCAGCGCGTTGCTGAGTTGCAATCCGAAGCAGAGCGCGAGGGTGGTATCACTATCGACGCGATGGACTCTATGCGTGAATGGCGGCTAAGAGCAGAGACAGCAGAGGCCGAAATCGCAAGGCGCGACAAAGCAGTGGGGGAGCCACCAAAAGAACTTGCTAACTTGGAACACTTTATTGCGTTCTGGCGAAAAGTTAAAGATGGTGCAATGAAGCCCTGCGCGAATGACATAGACCACACTGTGTGGTTCATGGAAGGTTTGTCCAATATCGACGCCCAGCCTGCTGTGTTGCCAACTGAACGAAAAATCCCAGATGTGTACATGGCTACATACCATGAAGCAATCGGATATAACCAGGCCATTGCTGACGCCAAAGCGCTTGGCTGCAAGGCGATTAAGCCAGTTGTTAAGCCTGACACCAAGTGCATAGGGTGGGTAAGAGACACCATACATGAGCATGATGAAAAGTGGATCGCTGCTGTAGTGGCGGCTGGTTTCAACGTGGAGGGCGAGTAGATGCCATTACTTGCCGCTATTTGTGCCACTGGACTGATGTTTTACTCTGGTCATGTATACGACCAGACAAAATCTGATGTCTCTTTCCTGGTAACTAACTTGTATATCATTGCTGCACTAATCCTGTGCGGCATGGTTAAGGGTAAAAAATGACTAACCCAATCACAACCCTGAGCCTGGAAAGGCTGGAAGAGATGTCTCAATGCAGCTATGTCACTACATTATCTGCGTATGAGATGCGTCACATGGCCCGCGCACTTCTGGCGGTAATGGATGCTAAGCCGATCGGTTATTTCCGTGATGATGCTCGAGCTGTTTTCCGCGTATGGCCGACTAAATCCGATGATTGTAACGTACCTGTCTACACCACCCCGACAGCACCCAGCGCCCCGGACGGGTGGCGACTGGTGCCGGTAGAGCCTACTGATGAAATGCTTACCGCTGGTGATGTATATATGGATGGTATTTCGCAATTGTTAGCCGCATGGGCAGCGATGCTTGAAGCAGCGCCAAAACAGGAGAAAGTGCATGAATAGCACAATGAACCATTTAATGATTGACCTTGAAACTATGAGCAATAAACCCGATGCGGCGATAGTGGCTATCGGTGCGGTTTTCTTTGAACCACGTACTGGCGAACTTGGCGCTGAACTTTCCGTTACCGTTAAGCTGGATAGCGATATGGCAGTTGGCGGTGGCGTAGATGGTAAAACTATTCTCTGGTGGATGCAGCAGAGCACAGAAGCCCGCGCAGCGATCACATCTGAAGATGCTATTCCAGTTAAAAAGGCTTTGAATGAGCTGATCAGCTTTGTAACCCAGAACGTTGAGAATACGCGCAAGTTGATGGTGTGGGGTAACGGAGCCAGTTTCGATAACGTGATCCTGCGCGGCGCGTTCGAGCGATGCAACATCAAGCCTTGCTGGGAGTGGTTTAACGATTTGGACGTCCGAACAATGGTACATCTGGGCCGACAGTTAGGTTTTGACCCCAAGCAAGCAATACCATTCGACGGCGAACGCCACAATGCATTGGCTGATGCTATCCATCAAGCCAGATACGTTTCAGCAATCCACCAGCGGTTGATGGCTCCTCACACAGCATAATAATGCTGCGACATCAGCGGGAGAATAGAATGAACACAGTATTTCTGCTTATGGCGGAGTTCGAGACATCAACGATCCCTCTCGCTGCTGTCGCTGAACGCTATCTGGGTATGCGCCCTTCTACTGCCGATAAAAAGGCTAACTGCGGTGAACTGCCGATACCAACGTTTCGGATCGGTGAGAGCCAGAAATCACCCAGGATGATCCATGTTACGGACCTGGCTGAATTTATAGACAAGCGAAGGAAGGAAGCCAAGGAAGAGTTGGAAAAAATGCTTTGAAAAGGGGTGGCCGAGAGGTCACCCCTTTTTTTTATGCCTGTCAAAAGGGGGCTGTTAGTTTACACCCCAATGAGGCTCTGAAGCGGAATACCAAACTGATTATGAAGATTACGGATCATCGCGAGGCTCAAGCCGCGTTTCCCTGACAGAACCTCATAAACCCGATTAGATTTACCAATTGCTGGTTCCAAATCCTTAACCGTAAGACCCTGCTGATCCATCCTGAATTTTATGGCTTCAATCGGGTCTGGCGGAGATATTGGATAATGCTCATTCTCGTATGCTTCGATAAGCAGCACCATAACTTCCATGTAATCAAATTCAGGGGAGCCAATTTCCGGTTGGTTATCGAACATAGGGGAAACGACATCAAGAGCCGCCTGGTAGTCTTCCTCAGTTCGGATTGGTTTGATGATCATCGTCTTAACTCCACAGTGTTTGCATCTACAGCGTCATATTCTTTGTGGGTCCCGATAAACTTTACGTAAACCCACCCAGGGGGATAGAAAATCGAAACGATCAACCTGTAATCATTCCCCTTAATGTTAAATACAACGCGGTTATTCTTGAGGATGCTGGCTGAGCCGTAGTGCACCTTAATCTCTGCTGGCGTCTTCCAGTTCGCTTTTTTAACCTCGTCAACCCAACTGGTTAGCGGTTGTTCTGCATCGGGATAAACCGCCCAAAATTCCCTTAATGGAGCAACTGAGATTATCTTCATGAGTTTTATCATAGTCCCATAGTGGGACTTTTGCAAGCATTTATCCCATTTGGGGACTATAGGAATCAGCAGGGGAAAGTGAGCATTATTTTCAGTATCGGGACACCAATAGGACACCATGAAATCATAACTCATTGTTTTTATATACTAGTGAGTCCTATCCAGCATAGGGGCAATGGAAAAGCGGTGGGCAGGTAAACTCTGGGTCATAAAGCGCGCAAACTCGGTGTGATTAACAAATGACGATATTGTGCGCAATGATAGCATGCCTGGCTTCAGCAATCACCCGCGGCAGAAACCAAAACCGGGCTGAAGGAGTGACCTGTCAGTCCGGTTTGAGCTTATCCCGTTAAACTACACCGTCCTTGCTCTGGAAGGCACGCGGCTCACTGCCTGCTTCTCAACAATCACCGGAGCCGTCTCATTCGTGCGGAACGCGCAGAGTGCAGAGATGACGCCAGGCATTGAGAACATCACCGCCGGCCCAATCCAGCCGACCATGCCGTACACGCCAGTGGCGATAAAGGGCAGTAAGCCAGCCACCACGGAAGCCCCGTTATAGCCCAGTGAAATACCTGAGGAACGGACATGGGCCGGGAACTGCTCGGAGAACCAGCTCGACTCGACGGCAAAGATCGGATCGTGGCTGAACAGCAGCGACAGAGAAACCGCCGTGACCACCATCAGCACCGCGCCAGTGTTGATCATCATAAACATCGGAATGCCAAACAGAATGGTGAAGATCGCGCCGATCAGGAAGATCGGACGGCGGCCCACTTTGTCGCTCAGCGAACCATAGATCAGATGCCTGACCAGGCCAATAGCGGAACCAATCAGCGTTCCCCACAGCACATGTTCTTTCGTGGTGATGCTTGCCAGCACTACATACGACAGCATAATCAGTGGAAGGGCTGGTTTGAAGCCAACGATTTGCTGCCACCGCGACAATATGGCCTGCGCTTCAATCGCAGCTTTATGGCGATTACCGCAGCGGTGGATGGTCTGGGCGTGGTACTGGAATCCAAGCTGCTGGCTGAGCGCGAGCTGCAGCGTGGCACGCTGGTCTGCCCGTTGGTCGACAGTACCCGGGAGATTCACTACATCGGGCACTATCTGGTTTACCCCCGTAATAAGCACCCTCATCCGGCGTTCGAGACTTTCAAAAGCCCGCGGGACTGGCTGCTGGCCGAACTGGGACTGGGTAAAGGGCAGAATTAGCGGTGATGAAGATCACGGTTACCTTCCCAGGTTCAGGCCCATGCCCGAAAAGAGAACGTCGGAAATGTGACCAGATTCACCTCATCCTGTCCCTGTTGAGAGATGGCTCACAGCGGGTTTATATTGTGTTATCCCGCCTGCTGAAGTCCCCTTTCCCAGGTGAGAAAGAACGTTCGTACTCAGTGAGAAAATGATGCTGAAGCAGAAAAAGAAAAGCGAGCGGCTGTCACAGGGGGAATTGGCCTGCTGAAGTGGCTGCGGCCCCGGCAGCAAAAGCAGGCGGTCGATACTGGAACCTGAGCGGTATAACTAGGGGCGGGGGAGCTGAACCAATCCTGATATGTCAGATGAATGTCCAACATTTCAGGACCAGTCCGGCCTTCCCGCCCGCTTACCGTCAGAAGGTAAAGTTCAGCTGGGCAACGGCACCCCAGGTGTTGTCATCTCCCTTCATACCGGCCAGATCCAGATGCACTTTGCCAAACGGTGACAGGCCAAAACCGGCTGTTGCCACGTTAGTATCGGTATTTTTCATGTCCGCACGGTAACCCGCACGCAGCTGCAACCAGCTCAACAGACGGTATTCCGCACCCACGCCAGCATACTGGCTTTCGCCCTGCGTTTTAAAGCGTTTGGTTGGCGTGACGTCCACATCCAGCGCGGCAGTAAAGCGTTCAGTGTGGAACGATACGCCAGGCGTGACGATTGGGCTGATCTGGTAGGTATCTTTGTAGCCACTGATTTCTTTGGTATCGATATCGCGGGAGATAAGGTTCTGCGCGCTTAATCCCAGCGTCCAGTTATCGCCCAAATCGGTTGCTGCACCGGCATCGATGTTGAAGCCGCTGTCGCTGTTTTTATAGCGCCCCTTGGTAAAGTCTGATTTGTCGTAGTTATAAACCGACGCGCTGTAGTTATACAGGTAGGCTTTCTGCAGCTTCGGGGTCACGCCGAATGAAACCGGATGACCGCCGATGTTGAACTCATGCGCGATGGCAATGCCGTAGTCATAGACAATTGCACCACGGCCAAGGCCCGCTGAGGTCAGCTTATTCTGGTCGCCAGGCAGTGGGAAGACGGTGCCGTCCGCCACGCCCTGCAGATAATCGATATCACTCTGGGTCACGTCCGCCGTGACGTGCGCCGTGCCGTAGGCTTTAGTCACGAAGGCAAAGGGCAGAACTGCGTTCGGGACCGTGACGGCAAAGGCTGCGCCCGCCGTGCCGGATGCCTGGTTACCTTTGATGCCGCGCAGCTGACCGGCCAGATCGCCTGCCGCAGACTGAATTTTTGGATAATCAGCAAAGCTAAACGATGAACTGTTGGCAATGTCCTGATAACGATCCACGCTGTCGGTCAGGTCATCGACCTTGTCGATCAGCTTGTTTTTATCCGTCATCTGCACGCCCACCGCTGGCAAAATAATGCTGACATCGTCATCGGGTTTCGCTTTGGTCATCAGCGCCGGGTTAGCCAGCACCGCAGTGCCGTAGGTTGAAGAGGCAACCCCTGTCCCACCCATTGCGTCGTTGCGTGCATCATAATAATTGCCTGCAGCCAGCGCGCTGAGCGGAGCAAGAAATAAGGCGGGGAACAAAACAGGCAGGGAAAACCTGCTTAACTTGCTGAATTTATATGCCATTTTACCTTAAACCCATCCAGAAAGAGGAGAAAGCGCTTATCAAAAGCGTGCACACTGCATCTGACTGCATAATGAACATACAGACGGCAATTCATTGCTGTGAATTAAGGGACAATGCAGGGGCTTTTCTGCTCATTGCTAATTTGTTTATCTGTTATCAGACTAATGTATAAGCCTGTTATCTCGGTTTTTTCTGTACAGAACTGTCTTAAACCCCCTTATCAAGGTAGTCAGTAACATTTCAGGCTGCAACTAACATTAATAGAGTTTTATTGAAATTTTATGGCACAACTAACAGAGTGAAAAAGTTTAATATCACTTCACAATTAACGCTTAATGCAAATACCAGTTATTTTCAGAGCGCATTCAGCCGGTTAAGCCTGATTAATCTGGTCAAAAGGCGCGATGGGGCGGGATTCGGCGTTTTGCAGCGGGCGTGATAACATAACAATCTGATCTGGCCCCGGGGAAAGTTATGAACGTAAGCAGTGCTGAAAAAATCCTGTCGCAGGCTGAGGCGCTCTGTCAGCAGCGCAATGTCCGGCTTACGCCGCAGCGTCTGGAAGTGCTGCGTCTGATGAGCCAGCACCATGGTGCCATCAGCGCCTATGACCTGCTTGACCTGCTGCGGGCCACTGAGCCACAGGCAAAACCGCCAACTATTTACCGTGCGCTGGATTTCCTGCTCGAACAGGGTTTTGTGCATCGTGTCGAGTCAACCAACAGCTATGTGGTCTGCCACCATTTCGAAGAGCCTTCGCACACGTCGGCGATGTTAATCTGCGATCGCTGTGGTGCCGTGGCGGAAAAGCATGCTGATGGCGTTGAAAAAATCTTAAAATCGCTGGCCCTGTCTTCAGGCTTTGCCCTGACCAATAGCGTTATCGAAGCGCATGGATTGTGTCGCGAGTGTGTGGAAGTGGAAGCCTGTACACATCAGGATGCGTGCCAGCATGACCATACCGTCAACACGAAAAAGCGCGGGCGTTAAACATAAATAGAGTGACTGATTGACTCTGGAGAGGAATTTTCGGGGGGAAATAAGGACTGGAAAGGTAAGTGGCACTTTCCGTGTGCCAGAGTAGGAGCATCGTCCTGAAACACTTACTTCATATCAGAGAACAGGTCAGAAGCGGTGGTTATTTTGGCTTTCCCAGTCGCTGACTTCTTTCTCAGCCTGGTCTTTCGCATAGCCATAACGCTCCTGAATTTTACCAACAAGCTGATCTCGTTTGCCTTCAGCGACGGTCATATCGTCATCAGTCAGCTTGCCCCATTTTTCTTTCACTTTACCTTTTAACTGCTTCCAGTTACCGCCGGCTTCGTCTTTATTCATCTTGTCACTCCTCGACCTTAGGTGCTAACAGTTTTAGTGGAATCGTCTCAGCAAAAGCTACAACAGCAATATAAGTCGCTACTTAACAGCTGAACTCACAGATAATAATAGTATATAATGGAGGTTTTGCCTGTCATGGCGAATTTCTGGCCCGAAAAAGGAACAGAAAAGAGATAAGAGATAGCGAAAAGTCAGGGAGATCATGAACTAACGAAGCGGCAAACTTAAGTAACTAAATATGTCAATCAGCGAACCAGCTGCTGTTCTGCCAGTGGCGTCGCCAGATAAACCAGAGGGTCACGCCACGCAACAGCAGGAACACCGTCACAGCCAGCCACAAGCCATGATTGCCCAGCAATGGCACGGTAAACAGCGTCAGCCCGTAGCCCAGTGCTGCAATCACCATGCCGTTGCGCATCTCGCTGGCACGAGTGGCACCAATGAACATCCCATCCAGCAGATAACACCACACGCCGCAGACAGGCAGAACTATCTGCCAGAACAGGTAAGCGTCCGCCTGCTGCCGCAGTTCAGGCAGTGAGGTGAGTAACTCAATAATACAGGGCCCGGAAAAGGCATAGAACAGCGAAAACAGCAGCGCAACCACCCCGGCTTGTCGGCACGCTGCGCGCCAAATCGACAGTAGCTTGCTGCCATCCCGCGCTCCGTATGCTTCACCCGAGCAGGCTTCCACCGCGTAGGCAAAGCCATCCAGCGCATAGGCAGTAAAGGTCAGGAACATCATCAGAACGGCATTCACCGCCACCACCTCAGCGCCAAGGCGTGCGCCAAAGATGGTCAACGAAACAAAGCACAACTGCAGCAGCAGCGAGCGCAGCATAATATCGCGGTTCAGACGCAGCAGCCTGGCAATGTTCCCCTGCCACGCCGTTTTCAGCATCGCCAGGGAAATGCCACGCAGCTTCATCACCCGCCAGACCATCAACAGCCCGATAATCAGCGTGACATATTCGGCAATGGCGGTGGCCGCAGCGGCACCTTCAACGCCCCACTTCAGACCGATCACCAGCCACAGGTCCAGCACGATATTCACCAGGTTGCCGACCACCAGCAGGATCACCGGGGCCCGGGCGTACTGCACGCCAAGCAGCCAGCCCAGCAACACCAGATTTGCCAGCGTGGCCGGGGCACTCAGCCAGCGAATATTCATAAACAACGCGGCCTGATGTAACACCGCAGGGTCGCCACCGACTATCGACAGCGCAAGATGGTTCAGAGGGGATTTCAGCAGGATAAAGGCCAGCCCGGCCAGCAGCGCAATCAGCAGGGGCTGCATCAGGGCCCTTGCCAGCGCGGGTTTGTCGCCTGCGCCAAAGGCCTGTGCGGTCAGCCCGGTGGTACTCATGCGCAGAAACAGCAGCAGCATAAACAGAAAGCTGGTTGCGGTGGTCCCCACCGCCACGCCGCCAAGATAGCTGGGGCTGTCGAGATGACCAATGACGGCGGTATCGACCAGCCCCAACAGCGGAACGCTGACGTTCGACAGGATCATCGGCAGCGCGAGCCGCCAGAGGTGTTTATCTGAAGAGGTCAGAAATCGCACGATAAATAGGGATTACAACCAGTTACCGTTGCGGATCACACCCACAGCCAATCCTTCAATCGACAGCGTCTGCTGACGAAGATCGACCACAATCGGCTGGAATTCGCTGTTTTCTGGCAGCAGCTGCACCACATTGCCCTGCTTCTTCAGGCGCTTCACGGTCACTTCATCATCAATACGTGCCACCACAACCTGGCCATTACGCACGTCCTGGGTTTTATGCACGGCCAGCAGGTCACCATCCATAATGCCGATATCTTTCATCGACATACCGCTGACGCGCAGCAGGAAATCCGCACTGGGTTTGAACAGGCCAGGGTCAACCTGATAGTGGCCTTCGATATGCTGCTCGGCCAGCAGCGGCTCACCGGCGGCGACGCGGCCAATCAGCGGCAGGCCTTCCACTTCTTCTATCATCAGACGGATTCCGCGTGATGCGCCGGAAACGATCTCAATCACCCCTTTACGCGCCAGTGCTTTAAGGTGTTCTTCAGCCGCATTGGGGGAACGGAAGCCAAGCTGCGTAGCGATTTCCGCCCGCGTTGGCGGCATGCCGGTCTGGTTAATATGGTCGCGTATCAGCTCATAAACCTGTTGCTGCCTTGCCGTTAATGCTTTCATCCCGCCCCCTGGTTGTTTATACAGTCGACTGTGAGTATATACAGGTATTTACGCGATGAAAACCTAAACATGGAGAAAAAACACTGAACCCGTCAGATTGAGCAAACCTTAGCCCAGATGCGCAAACAGGAGCGTTATCCAGGTAAATAGCGCCAGCAAAATAGCCAGCAGCACGGCGGCGGACCCCATATCCTTCGCCCGGCCAGATAAAGGATGAAAATCGCTGCCGATACGATCGACTACCGCTTCAATCGCGCTGTTGATGATCTCAATGATGATCACCAGCACCACAGAGCCAATCAGCAGCACGCGCGTGATCGCATCCACATCCAGCCAACAGGCCACCACAATCGCGACAATCACCGCAATCGCTTCCTGGCGGAAGGCCGCTTCGTTGTGCCAGGCGGCACGCAGGCCTTTCCATGAGTAGCCTGCGGCTTTTATGATTCGGGTCAATCCGGTGACGTTATTTGCCATAATGAGGGAACCCTTTGTGATCTTTAACGTCAATGTGTGAGTGGCGCACATTTTGCAACACCACAGATCTCGCAAGCGCTTTCTGGTATGCTTGCCGCGCTTTGCTAACAAGAGGCTTCATGTTGTCTATGTCAGGTTGGCGTAATTTATATTATAACTTATTGAATTTACCGGTTAAACTCCTGGTAAAAAGTAAAGCGATTCCTGCCGAGCCGGTCGCTGAGCTGGGGCTCGATACATCGCGCCCTATTATGTATGTGCTGCCGTACGATTCAAAGGCCGATCTTCTGGCGCTGCGAGAACAGTGTCGCAAACAGGATCTCCCCGATCCTCTCGATCCGCTGGAAATTGACGGTACCGTACTGCCACGCCATGTATTTATCCATGATGGCCCCCGCGTGTTCCCCTATTTCATGCCGAACGTGGAATCAGTAAAGCTGTTTCACGAGTATCTGGATCTGCACCGCAGTAACCCGCTGCTTGATGTGCAAATGGTGCCGGTATCGGTGATGTTTGGCCGCGCACCAGGCCGTGAAGTGCAGGGCGACGATCAGCCTCATCTGCGGGTGCTGAACGGTGTGCAGAAGTTCTTCGCCGTACTGTGGCTGGGCCGCGACAGCTTCGTGCGTTTTTCGCCGATTGTTTCGCTGCGCCGCATGGCTACTGAACACGGTACGGACAAAACCATTGCCCAGAAGCTGGCAAGAGTGGCCAGAATGCACTTTGCCCGCCAGCGTCTGGCCGCAATTGGCCCTCGTCTGCCGGTGCGTCAGGATCTGTTCAATAAGCTGCTGCAGTCCAAAGCTATCGCCAAGGCGGTAGAAGATGAGGCGCGCAGCAAGAAAATTTCCCATGAAAAAGCTCAGCAGAACGCCGTCGAGCTGATGGAAGAGATTGCCGCAGACTTCTCCTATGAAGCGATCCGCCTGACCGACCGCGTGATGGGCTGGACGTGGAGCAAGCTGTATCAGGGGATTAATGTGAATGGCGGCGAGCGCGTGCGTCAGCTGGCACAGGACGGCCATGAAATCGTCTACGTGCCCTGCCACCGCAGCCACATGGACTATCTGCTTCTCTCCTACGTGCTTTATCACCAGGGGCTGGTGCCGCCGCATATCGCCGCCGGTATCAACCTGAACTTCTGGCCAGCAGGCCCGATTTTCCGCCGTCTGGGCGCGTTCTTTATCCGTCGTACCTTTAAGGGCAACAAGCTCTATTCCACCGTGTTCCGTGAATACCTGGGTGAGTTGTTTACCCGTGGCTATTCGGTGGAATACTTTGTGGAAGGCGGCCGCTCCCGTACCGGTCGTTTGCTGGATCCGAAAACCGGCACGCTGTCAATGACCATCCAGGCTATGCTCCGTGGCGGCAACCGTCCTATCACGCTGGTGCCGATCTATATCGGTTACGAGCACGTGATGGAGGTGGGAACTTACGCCAAAGAGCTGCGCGGTGCGACTAAAGAGAAAGAAGGCTTTATGCAGATGGTCAACGGGTTGCGCAAGCTGCGTAACCTGGGCCAGGGCTACGTTAACTTTGGTGAACCGCTGCCGCTGGTTAACTACCTGAACAAGCACGTGCCGGAATGGCGTGACTCTATCGACCCTATCGAGGCACAGCGCCCGGCATGGCTGACGCCTGCGGTGAACGATATTGCTCAGCGCGTGATGGTGCGTATCAACAACGCCGGTGCAGCTAACGCCATGAACCTGTGCGTAACCGCCCTGCTGGCTTCACGTCAGCGTTCACTGACCCGTGAGCAGTTGACCGAACAGCTGGAATGTTACACGCAGCTGATGCGCAACGTGCCATATTCGCCGGACTCCACCGTGCCGGATATGACGCCAGAAGCGCTGTTGGATCATGCGCTGGGCATGAACAAGTTCGAGATTGAGCAGGATAATATCGGAGAAATCATCGTTCTGCCGCGTGAACAAGCGGTGTTGATGACCTATTACCGTAACAACATTCACCATATGCTGGTGATGCCGTCGGTGATTGCGGTAATCCTGATGCAGCATCGGGAACTGACACGTGCCGAGCTGCTGCGCCAGGTCAGCGTGATCTATCTAATGCTGAAAACCGAGCTGTTCCTGCGCTGGGATAAAGAGAACCTGCCGACCGTGCTGGACGCGCTGGTCAGCGAAATGGCCCGTCAGGGTCTGCTGACCGCTGATGAGCAGAAGTTACGCCTCAGCCCTGCCCGTTTCCATACTCTGCAACTGCTGGCTGCTGGCGTGCGTGAGACGCTGCAGCGTTATGCGATCACCTTCTCAATCCTCAGTGCTAATCCGTCGATTAACCGCGGTACGCTGGAGAAAGAGAGCCGGACGATGGCTCAGCGTCTGTCAGTGTTGCACGGTATCAATGCGCCGGAGTTCTTCGACAAGGCGGTATTCTCCACGCTGGTGCTGACGCTGCGCGACGAAGGCTATATCAGCGATACCGGCGATGCGCTGGTTGAGCAGACCCACAAGGTCTACCAGATGCTGGCAGATTTGATTACTCAGGAAGTCAGGATGACCATTGAAAGTGCGGTAGCGCACGAGTAAATCGGGGTTCTGAAATGAAAAGGCCGGTGATTGCTCACCGGCCTTTTTTTCTGCCTGCCGATCAGAGCCAGCTGTTCAGTGGCGCGCAGCTGAGCGCAATACCGACAAACAGGACCAGGCCGACATAGTTATTGTTCAGGAAGGCCTGGAAACACGCATCACGCTCACGGGTGGTAATCAGCCGCTGCTGATGCACAAACAGCGTGGCGGCCAGCAGGAGTGACCAGTAAAACGCGCCGCCCAACTGCATCATCCAGCCAATCAACGCCATCAGCACCAGCGTGGCGAACTGCAGCAGGCCAACGATCAGCTTATCAAAGCGACCGAACAGGATCGCCGTCGACTTCACTCCAATCCGCAGATCATCATCGCGATCCACCATCGCATACAGCGTATCGTAGGCCACCGTCCAGCAGATATTTGCAAGGAACAGCAGCCAGCAAGCCAGCGGCACGGTTTCACTCACCGCGGCCCAGCCCATCGGGATCGCCCAGCCAAAGGCCGCGCCCAGCACCACCTGGGGCAGATGGGTGTAGCGCTTCATAAACGGATAAACCCATGCCAGCGCCAGCCCGCCGAACGAAAGCCAGATGGTCATCGCATTCATGGTCAGCACCAGACAGAAAGAGACCAGCACCAGCCCGGCAAACAGCACCTTAGCTTCTTTTGTGGTCACCGCGCCGCTGGGCAGTGGACGGGACTGGGTACGCTTCACGTGGCCGTCGATTTTGCGGTCGGCGAAGTCATTCACCACGCATCCTGCGGCACGCATAAAGAACACGCCGATGATAAAGACTGCCAGCACGTTCAGCGGTGGAATGCGTATTCCGGCCAGCCACAGAGCCCACAGGGTCGGCCACAGCAGCAGCAGCGATCCAATCGGCTTGTCGATACGCATCAGGCGGCTGTATGCCTGGAATTTACTCATTGGCAAACTTCTTTCCACAGCTAACACCCTTCGGCCTGCACCGACCAGTAGAGCGGTGCGGGCGGTAAAAACAGTTCGGTCAGTAATAATGGTTTGCCGGAGAGACGCAGACGCGAGCGACGTCCCCACAATCCGTCCACCAGCCCTGGTTCGATAAAATCGCGCGTCAGGGTTGAAGAGGCAAACAGGTAACGGCCCAGCGGGCGCGTGCCCAGCTGCTGCAGCATTTGCTCCGGACCGTTCAGCGTCGACTCCGGCACAACGGTGCGGCCAGCCAGCCAGGGAACCCCGTCGCCGCACAGCAGGATTTCCCGCAGCCAGTAACGCGACTCCTGCGGTAATAAGGACGCTTCAGTCCCCACCTGTTCCACGTTGATAAATCCTTCCTGCAACACCTCAACCGTGACCCGACCACAATGGCGCTCAAAGCGCCGGGTCATGGAATCTTCTTCCATCAGCCAGTCAAGCTGCGGGGCCGTCAGTAAAGATGAGGAAGTGGGTAGCCATTCGAGGGCGCGCAGCTGTGTCAGCGCGTGATCGGTCATTGGCCTCTCCGGGCAAAAAATTTTGGAGGGATAGTGTAACGCAGACCCTGCCTGAGAACACAGAATATTAATACCCAGCCTGTGCTGGGAGCATTGGCCGTCAATAGCGCGAGACGCTTTACAGGCGGCCGGGCCTCCAGGATTTGCAGCTTATTCCCTTTTCAGTCGGTTGCTGTTCGCCAGCCACAGGGTGAACACCAGGATCAGGATCGCGATCGAGTAGGCCAGCGTATCAAACGGATTTTTATGGTCGACGATAATCAGACGGATAATCGCCGTGATACCGATATAGACAAAATAGCGCAGCGGGAAGTGATATCCCGACTGGAAGTATTTGACAATTAAGGCAATAAACTCGAAATAGAGGAAGTAGATAACAATCCCCTCGATCAACAGATAAGAGGAAGTCTGCTCGCCGGTGTTCAACAATACGTTGGCCAGGTGGAAGGTTTCCTTGCCCAAAAAAATCGCCAGAATACCGGCCAGAATAATCAGGCCAATATTCAGCACCATCTGTAGAACCCAGGCAATTCGTGTGGCGGTAATCATGCAAACATCCTCTGAAGTCACTGTTAACTGTCAGGATAATCCCGACATGCACAATATGCTTCAGCGTGACGAAGTTCACAAGTTTTTGCGCAGGGGCAGGCGGACAGAGAGGGGACGAAGCCATTCGCCCCTGAGATGTTCACTTCGCTGAATACAGCGGGCCAGGTGGAATCTGACCCACTGTCACTTAACGGAAGTTTTCGTCGCGATCGCTGGTCATATCATACAGCTGGTACTTACGACCCAGCATCTGACCGCCATCTCGCGTCAGCGGCGTCCAGTTAACCTGCGCACGGCCGCGGGTTGGCGTGGCGGTGAACAGATCCATCGGAATCGATATGTAGAAGCCTTTAGTGAAGTCGCCCTCACCGTATTCTTCTGCTGATACGTTGGTTTTGGTGGCGTAAGCCCCGACGATCACGCCGCTGTCGAACTGGCGAGAGACGTCAATCGTTGCCCCTTTATCTTCGGCCAGATACTGCCCGACGCTCGCCTTCACCAGCACCTGATGGTTGAAGAACGAAGGTCGCCAGTAAGCGGTCAGATTGCCGACTTTTGCGTTGTAGTCGGTGAACTGCATCATGTTGTCCCAGTCACGCTGCTTGACGTAGTTGGCATCCACGCCAAATGCCCAGTCAGAGTCGAGCGGACGGTACAACACTTCGCCCCCCACACCGCCGTACATCGTTTCCAGATAACCGCCATAAACCTGCCCATAGAAGCCATTTCCGAGGTAGTGCATGTAGTTGGCTTGCAGGTTATTCACATAGACGTTGTTTTCAACGTAGTCGCGAATATGGGTACGTACGCGCGGTAACGAGGAATCAGAAGGTGCGCCGTTGTAGTTGAACTTGTCGTAGTTGTTTGCCAGGTTGCCAAACACGCTGCCGTCAAGCAACAGGTGGTTAGTCAGCCAGTAGCTGGCGCTGCCCATCACCCCAACCTGATAAAGGTAGAAGCTTTCCGGTCCGCCAACAGACTGGTTCAGCACCGGCGCAATATTGTAGGTAAAGTCATCCGGATCGATATGGTAACCCTGTTCAGTACGGCCCGGATCAACCGGATTGACGCGCTGCTGATCCAGCGTTTTTTCCTGACCCAGTGGATAACCTTCCAGCTGCTGACGCAGGCTATCCACGCTGGTCCGGGTGGTCACCTGCGGCATCCGGTTGCGGGTTTCCGTGACGTCCACCGTATCCACATTCTGTGGCAGGTTGTTCATCACGATCACGTTCGCGCGGTCGATCCCTTCCTGGGTATTGCGGTACTTGGACTGCTGGCCGGTCACGTACAGGGTATTGCCCTTCACCTGCATGTTCGGCCCCGTCAGGCCGGCGTTGTATTTCAGATCGGTCAGCTGGTCTGCCGCCACGGTCAAATCAAGGAATTCGCCCTGTGGCTGCGGCTTGTAAGCCGGTTTGGGCACATCGACGGAGGCTGAATGCAGATCGTTAAAGTTGGTGCGCAGCGTGAAGCCCGCCATAAAGGTGTTGCCACGCTCATAGCTGACGTTAACATCGGCCCAGTCGGTAAGACGGTAAATTGCCCCGACGTTAACTTTGCTTTTCTGCTCCAGGCGCCCGGCGAAATCGTCCTGATAATTGTTGCCTTCGTACTCCACCTTCAGGCGCAACGGCTGCCACGGCGTCTGATATTCCACACCACCAAAGAGGGCCGCCGGGCCTTTGAACATGTCCTTGCCGCTGACTGAACCCGCGGTGCCATTGTTGTCTGAACGGTAGCAGTAGCTGCTGTCAGCTTCACAGAATGGGTTTTTCACCGTGCCGCTGTTGCCGAGGTAGCCGAAGCCCAGTCCCAGCGTAAAGTCGAATGGTCCCCAGGCTTTGGTCGCCACAAAATATTCACTGTCGAAAAGACCCGTACCGCCAAGGTCACGGGCGCCCACCGAGAATTCCGGCAGCCAGTAGCCTTCCTGCCACAAACGCGCTTTCAGGTCGAAGGCTTTGTCTTTATAAGACTGGTTACCACTGAAACTCTCTACCGCACTGTAACGACGGGTTTTCACATCGGTATAGCGGATCGTCGCTTCGAGCCAGGGAAACAGCTGTACCGACGAGGAGTAAAATCGATACTGATCGTTGTAGCGATAGTTCAGGCTGAACTCGCCGTCCTTTGCCATACGCGCGGTGGGCACCTGCAGCAGGCCCACACCGCCGAAGTCGGACTGAGAAGGACCTGGCGCATCGGGCCAGGTGGCCGCCTGGGCCTGGCTGGCGCAGGCAACGGAAACTGCCAGCAGGCTGAGAAGACAGGTTTTTTTCATCAGTCAGGGATCCGGTGCGTCAGAACAGAGATAATCTGCTGGTTAAGATCTGCATACTGGCCAGGCAGCGACCAGGAGGAGAAGCCAACGTAAATAATGCTGCCAGTCTCTGGCTCAACGTGGCGGCGATTCCAGTAAGCAATCGGCACTTCCGTTGTCTCGCCCGAAGGTGCAATCACCGTCGCAAAGTTACGTTCCGCACCGTCGAGACGGTCGTGGTCACCGAGGTAATCAACAACAGTCCGTCCGGGCAGCCACGGCGTTTTCCCGCTGCCGCTGACCAGGCCCGCCAGGGTCACATTGGTTGGCTCTCGCAGGGTATACACACTGTAATCGCCTTCCAGACGGCGGTTTTCCGCCGCACGCACACGTACCCAGTCAGGATCGAGATTGACGATCTGCCGTCCGGTCACTTTCACTGCGGCCACCTGCTGCAGGAGGTTATCCACTACCGCTGCTTTATCCGCATCATCATCCGCATGCAGCTCGTTGCTCCACGCCTTCAGCCGTGCCAGCAGCTGTTGTTGCTGTTGCAGCGCCACCGCCGTCGCCATTTTTTCGGCGATCACCGTACCCGGCCACCAGGTTTTGCCCTTCAGCTCCGGGCTGGTCACCAGCTGAGCCAGATTTTGCGCATGGCTGACCACTGCCGTCTGCGTCTGCCCCGGATAAAAGACCGTGACCTGGCTTTCCGCAGACACGCTCAGCGACACGCAGGCAGCCATCCCTGCGAGGAGAGAGGTTATTTTTTTCATGATTTCGCCGGCTTCAGGATGGTGGTTTCAATGGGGAAGTAATCGCCGCCCAGCATCTGCTGTGACTGGCGGACCTGACCAGTGGTAGTGTCGACCCAGAAGATGTTGGTCCAGGATTTACCGTCTGCGGCCAGCTCTACGTGCTCCTGCCAGACGCGGCAGGCAACTTTATTGCCCGCCAGATCCAGCACCTGATCGTTCCCTCGCGTGAAGTGAGAAACCGCCGTACCGGCGCGAAACTTCCCGGCCTCGGTCCAGCTCAGCGTCCGCGTCCAACTGGCCCCTTCCGTCAGGTGCAATGCATTGGCCAGCGGATCCTGCTGCAGATTGGTGACATCCACCAGATTGTTAGTCAGCCCAAGCGTTTTCACCACCCGCCCATGCTGAGTGACCACCACCGAGCGGTCGCGGGTGATCCACTTTTGCTGACCGTTTTCATCAAAACCCAGCACCACGAAGATCCTCTGCCCGTCATTCACGCGCAGATACATGCTGGCATAGGGCAGGCTTTCAACCTGTTCAGGGGTGACCTGAACATCGTCTGGCCCCAGCAGGGCGAGTTTTACCGAATCGGTCAGTCCTTTTTGTGTTTGTGTACAGGCCTGGAGCAACAGGCATAGAAGCAGCAGTGGTATATAGCGCACCTGTGTGAGTCCCTGAACAAAGTCTGACAATGTCAAAAAATAACCACACAGCCGTGTGGTTATGATTAATTTACCGAACTTAGCGAGTGGTCGCCGTGGTGGTCGTCGTCGTGGTGCCGGTGTTAGACCCGTTACCACCGCTGCTTGCTGCCAGCGCTACGCCAACCAGTGCGCCAAGCGCACCAATACCCACAGCCGTGGTGGTTCCTGCGGAGAGCGTTCCCGCAGTTGCACCCGCAGCCTCACCGGCTTCTTCAGGTGCGGCGAACGCGGCTGAAGCTGTGGCCAGATAAGCGATGGCTGCAGCAGCACATAAGGCTTTTTTCATATCATTTCCCTTCATTAAATGAATGGATACCCAACCTGAAGGGTTTCAGGCACGTTCAGTATAAGGCAATAAATTAACAGAATTGAGGGCTGATACGGCGTGGCTTACAGGGGATTTTGGCTGTTTAAAATAAACGCCATTTGGCAGGTTCAGGCAGTATTTAATCCATTAGTTCAGGTTGCTGGCATTAATAACTGTGATATGAAGCCATTTTAGTGCCATTAACTGGTAATCTGCTTTAACGGCGGGGATTAACACGAAATGGCGCGATCATCAAACCAGACTGATTTAAAATCATATTTATCAAATAGTTAATTGCCCCCCCCCCCGCCTTTGCCTGCAAAAAAGCCAGCTAAGGTTTTCAGAATTATCTTGGCGTAAAAGCCTCAACAATCAACGGTTTTAAGATTTTCCTTAGCCATGACGGGCTGAGTTGATCAAATTTTGGAGGTAATGACGGGGGAGGTTGTAATGACTTTCCTCTGCAGCCCCCGACACAGGCGGCGGGACAGGGAGTCGCCAACCTGTCAACCAGGACCAAAAAAAGATAAAGGCGGACCTGTGACGGAGGCTACGGGCAAAATAAAGGGCCGGAGCTTGCGCAACCGGCCCTGAAACTGTCAGCTAAAGAGATCAGCCACGCCAGTTTTTATAACGGTTAATCAGACCGTTGGTGGAGCTGTCGTGGCTGCTGACCTGCTCGCTGCCGGTCAGTTCCGGCAGGATGCGGTTTGCCAGCTGTTTGCCCAGCTCAACGCCCCACTGGTCGAAGGTGAAGATATTGAGGATTGCGCCCTGAGTGAAGATTTTGTGTTCATACAGCGCAATCAGCGCACCCAGGCTGAACGGCGTAATGTCGCGCAGCAGGATGGAGTTGGTTGGACGGTTACCTTCGAACACTTTGAACGGAACGATATGCTCAACAGACTTCGCGTCTTTGCCGGCATCGGTAAACTCTTTCTCTACCACTTCACGTGATTTACCGAACGCCAGCGCTTCAGTCTGCGCGAAGAAGTTCGACAGCAATTTCGCGTGATGGTCACCCAGCTTGTTGTGGCTGACGGCAGGCGCGATAAAGTCACAAGGGACCATTTTGGTGCCCTGATGGATCAGCTGATAAAACGCATGCTGCCCATTGGTGCCTGGCTCGCCCCAGATAATCGGGCCGGTTTCGTAAGTCACCGGAGTGCCGTTACGGTCAACATACTTGCCGTTGGATTCCATGTTGCCCTGTTGGAAATAGGCAGCAAAGCGGTGCATGTACTGATCGTAAGGCAGGATGGCTTCGGTTTCAGCACCAAAGAAATTGTTATACCAGATGCCGATCAGCGCCAGGATCACCGGCAGGTTTTTCTCAGCAGGCGTGGTGGAGAAGTGCTTGTCCATGGCATGCGCGCCGCTCAGCAGTTTCTCGAAGTTGTCGAAACCAACTGACAGGATGATCGACAAACCAATCGCTGACCACAGGGAATAACGGCCGCCGACCCAGTCCCAGAATTCGAACATGTTGGCGGTATCAATACCAAACTCGCCCACGGCTTTACCGTTGGTGGAAAGAGCCGCAAAGTGCTTCGCCACGTGCTTCTCATCACCCGCAGCCTTCAGGAACCAGTCACGCGCGCTGTGGGCGTTGGTCATGGTTTCCTGCGTGGTGAAGGTTTTGGAAGCGACCAGGAACAGCGTGGTTTCCGGGCTGAGATCTTTCACCGTTTCAGCAATGTGCGTGCCGTCAACGTTAGACACGAAATGCATGTTCAGGTGGTTCTTATACGGACGCAGTGCCTCGGTGACCATAAATGGCCCCAGGTCGGAACCGCCGATACCGATGTTCACTACATCCGTGATCGGTTTGCCGGTGTAGCCTTTCCACTCGCCGCTGATGATACGCTCAGAGAAAGATTTCATCTTCTCCAGCACCGCGTTCACTTCCGGCATCACGTCTTTGCCATCCACCACAATCGGGGTGTTGCTGCGGTTACGCAGGGCAACGTGCAGCACGGCACGATCTTCGGTACGGTTAATTTTTTCGCCGGAGAACATCGACTTGATGGCACCCTGCAGGTCGGTCTCTTTGGCCAGAGCCTGCAGCTTGCTGAGGGTTTCACTGGTGATGCGGTTTTTAGAGAAGTCCACCAGCATAAGGTCATCAAAGGTGGCAGAGAAGGTCGCAAAACGGTTGCCGTCTTTGGCAAACAGATCGGCGATCTCGACCTCTTTCATCTCTTCAAAATGCTGCTGAAGCGCCTGCCAGGCAGCGGTTTGTGTCGGATTGATATTTTTCATAGCAACACACTCTTGTTATTTAAGAACCGGAAATCAGACCGGACGCCATGTTACCTGTTACGAGCCGTCAGCTCCCCTTTTCCTGCAACAGGTTACAACTATCACGGGAGGCGCAGACCTCTCCTGTGTCCGGGGCTATTTATAATTCAGGCGACGGGGATGATGCCCGCTCAGCGTTTCAGTATGACTATCCTGCTGTCGAAAGGAAAAATTTTATCGTCGCATCCTCCCTCTTTCAGCCTTTGTAGGGTGAATCGTTAAGGCGGGATAAGTGACTGTAAGCCTTACCGTCCCGGCAAATTTGATTGCCGGTGCCTTTTCCCGGTTCCTGCAATAAAAGGTATACGGCGGCGCGTCAGGGCTGGCCCCCGCTGACAGCACCAGGGTAAAATGAGAATTCCTCAAACGGCAGTGATTGACAGCAAAGCCATAACCGGATATTTGTAGTCCGCTAGTTGCGCATCTTGATGCGCAAGCCAGAAGAGGCGCGTCGCCCAGGCAGTGTGTTGGAGGAACCGAATCCGGTGAAAACACATCAGGGGGAGCGACGCCGAGGTGCAAATCACGCGGAGTGGGGCGCATCGACCGCAGGGGCTGAATCCTCTGGGTTGTCACCAGGATCGTTCGCAGTCGAACGATCCATACTCAGATTCACTGCGTTGCGGCCGCACAGCTGCCACAGCGGGTCGGGTATACAAGGTGGGGCGCTTCTGGGTGACTCGTAGTAATCCCCTTTTCTACGTCTGCCCCGTTTCTGCTCTTCCCTTGTGCCAAGGCTGATGGAATCTAACCTGACACGAGGTATGTCAAGACATGTCCCAATCTTCATTGATCGTGGCGAAATTTGGCGGCACCAGTGTTGCCGACTTTACCGCGATGAATCGCAGCGCCGACGTGGTGCTGTCCGATCCGAATGTCCGTCTGGTGGTGCTTTCTGCCTCCGCGGGCGTTACCAACCTGCTGGTTTCCCTGGCTGATGGTCAGGAACAGGAACAGCGCGCTTACCTGTTGGATGAAATCCGCCGTATTCAGTACGCCATTGTCGACCAGCTCGACAAGCCGGAAGTGATCCGTGAAGAAGTCGATCGCATGCTGGAAAACATCACCATGCTGTCGGAAGCGGCAGCACTGGCCACCTCAACCGCCCTGACAGACGAGCTGGTCAGCCACGGTGAACTGATGTCCAGCCTGCTGTTTGTGGAGATCCTGCGTCAGCGTCAGGTGGCGTCAGAGTGGTTTGATGTGCGTAAAGTGATGCGCACCAGCGACCGCTTTGGCCGCGCAGAGCCTGACGTGGAGCTGCTGGCTGAGCTGTCACAGTCCCAGCTGGCTCCGCGTCTGCAGGAAGCCCTGATCGTGACCCAGGGCTTTATCGGCAGTGAGGCAAAAGGCCGCACCACCACGCTGGGCCGTGGCGGAAGCGACTACACCGCCGCCCTGCTTGGTGAGGCGCTGCACGCCAGCCGCATCGACATCTGGACCGACGTGGCGGGGATCTACACCACCGATCCGCGTGTGGTGCCAGCGGCCAAGCGCATTGATGAAATCACCTTCGAAGAAGCGGCCGAAATGGCGACCTTCGGGGCAAAAGTGCTGCACCCGGCCACGCTGCTGCCAGCGGTTCGCCGCGATATTCCGGTCTTCGTCGGCTCCAGCAGGGATCCTGCTGCAGGCGGCACCCGGGTCTGCAACCAGACGCAGAATCCACCGCTGTTCCGGGCGCTGGCCCTGCGCCGCAAGCAAACTCTGCTGACACTGCACAGTCTGAATATGCTGCACGCACGCGGCTTCCTGGCTGAGCTGTTCAACATTCTGGCGCGCCACAGTATTTCCGTGGATCTGATTACCACCTCAGAAGTCAGCGTGGCCCTGACTCTGGACACCACCGGCTCTTCCACCACCGGTGAAAGTCTGCTGACCCAGGCCCTGCTTACCGAGCTTTCTTCCCTGTGCCGTGTTGAAGTGGAAGAGAATCTGGCGCTGGTGGCCATAATTGGGAATAATCTGTCCCAGGCCTGTGGCGTGGGCAAAGAAGTGTTCGGCGTGCTGGAACCTTTCAACCTGCGCCTGATTTGCTACGGTGCCAGCAGCTATAACCTGTGCTTCCTGGTGCCGGGCAATGACGCTGAACGGGTAGTGCAGGCATTGCACCATAACCTGTTCGAATAAAAAGAAATGAAGTTATCTGACCGGGCCTGGCCCGGTTATTTTACGCCGCGATTATCCTGCCTTAGCTGCATCCATTCTGCTCTGCCAGAAACAAGTCCAATCTTTTTAATAACTTCCGACTTATTAACATCGAATTGATCTGAATTAACATTAGTGGTATTTTTACCGCATTAATCTCAAATTAATGAATTGAAATACTGTCGCTAATATTGATAATCCCGCTGATCAACAATAAAAACTTTGAGGTTATGATGAAAAAATTTGTGGCTGAATTTTTAGGGACATTTGTACTGGTGTTCGGTGGTTGTGGCAGCGCGGTACTGGCTGCAGGGTTTCCGGGCCTGGGTATTGGGTTTGCCGGGGTGGCGCTGGCATTTGGTCTGACCGTACTGACCATGGCTTACGCCGTCGGACACATTTCCGGCGGCCATTTTAACCCGGCGGTAACGCTGGGCCTGTGGGCTGGCGGCCGTTTCCCTGCCGCTCAGATCCCTGGCTATATTGTGGCTCAGGTGATCGGGGGTCTGGCTGCTGCTGGCGTGTTGTACGTGATTGCCAGCGGTCATGCTGGTTTTGATGCGGCGGCCAGCGGCTTCGCTTCCAATGGCTACGGCGAACACTCCCCGGGTGGTTTCTCGATGCTTTCCGCCATGGTGATTGAAGTGGTACTGACCGCTGTCTTCCTGGTGATCATCCACGGTGCGACCGATAAACGCGCTCCGGCTGGCTTCGCCCCGATTGCGATTGGTCTGGCGCTGACGCTGATCCACCTGATCAGCATCCCGGTAACCAATACCTCTGTTAACCCGGCTCGCAGCACCGCCGTGGCGATTTTCCAGGGGGGCTGGGCCATTGATCAGCTGTGGCTGTTCTGGGTAATGCCGATTGTGGGTGGTGTTATCGGTGGCCTGATTTATCGCGGCCTGCTGGAAACCAAAGAGTAATTTTCTGCTTTGCTGGCGGGTGGATCACAATTACCCCGCCTTCCTCTCTTTTCCCCTTCTTTCCCCTTTCCGTTTTAATGCTATGATTCGGCGTTCACTTTTCCCCTGTTCCGGGCAAAGCGAATCACCTATGGCAAAACCTGCTCTGAAAAATACCCACTTTAAAGTGGTATAAATACAACATATAAAAAGGAAGTCTGGCTATGCTCGCCACCGTTACCCGACTGTTTCCGTTATGGGCAGTCCTGCTCTCTGTCGCCGCTTATTACTCCCCCACCACCTTCCTGGGCATCGGCCCGTGGGTCACTTATCTGCTAATGCTGATTATGTTTGGCATGGGCGTAACGCTGAACATTAATGATTTCAAACGGGTGCTGACCCGCCCCGCACCGGTGCTGGCCGGGACGTTCCTGCACTATCTGGTAATGCCGCTGGCCGCCTGGGGACTGGCTAAGCTATTCCATATGCCGCCAGACCTGGCCGCCGGAATGATCCTGGTGGGCAGCGTGGCCAGTGGCACCGCCTCAAACGTGATGATCTATCTGGCGAAAGGCGATGTCGCTCTGTCAGTGACCATCTCTTCCGTTTCTGCGCTGGTCGGCGTTTTCGCCACGCCACTGCTGACTAAACTGTATGTCGATACCCATATTCAGGTCGACGTGGTAGGCATGCTGCTCAGCATCGTGAAAATCGTGGTAGTCCCCATTGGTATCGGCCTGATCGTGCACCACACCATGAATGGCCTGGTGAAGCGCGTGGAGCCTTATCTGCCTGCATTTTCCATGGTCTGCATTCTGCTGATCATCAGCGCGGTGGTGGCAGGCAGTCAGGGCTTTATCGGCTCGGTCGGCCTGATGGTGATTGCGGCAGTGATCCTGCACAACGCCATTGGCCTGCTTGGCGGCTACTGGGGCGGCAAGCTGTTTGGCTTTGATGAATCAACCTGCCGTACGCTGGCGCTGGAAGTGGGCATGCAGAACTCCGGCCTGGCGGCCACGCTGGGTAAACTGTACTTTTCCCCGCTGGCGGCCCTGCCAGGTGCCCTGTTCTCCGTCTGGCATAACCTTTCCGGCTCCCTTCTGGCGGGTTACTGGTCCGGCAAGCCTGTCGATAAGAAGAAGTAACTTCTGCACGCTCCCCTGCCTGCTGCGGGGGAACGGTTATCACTCCTCGTCACGTTCGTCATCCGGCTGTTCCAGCACGCTGTAGGCCACCGCACAAAATAACGAGTTCAGGCGCTTCATATCCCCCAGCAGACCGAGGTGCAGCGAACTGGTCTCAATGCTCTGGACGTTATGCTGATGCAGGCGGTCCACATGCTTATGCGAATAGCGGCGGTTGGTGATGCGAAAACGATGCTTGGAGCGGCGCAGGCGTTTGGCGCTGGTAATATCGCGTGATAAAAACACCGACAGGCTGAGGCGCAGATTGGCGGTAAGCTGCTCCAGCAATGCATCCAGTTCGCCCATACCCTCAACGGAAAATGCCCGCCGGGCCGCCAGCGATTTATCCGCCACGTCGCCACTCATCCGCTCCAGAATATCACCTGCCATTTCCAGGTTCAGCGCCATCTCGATGATTTCGGCCCAACGCCGCGAATCCTCTTCCGGCAGGTCTTCTTTCGGCATCTGCGCCAGGTAGAGCTTGATGGCTGTGTACAACACGTCCACGTCGTCATCCAGTCTGCGGATCTCACGGTCTTCGCGCAACTCCCCATGCACTACCTTGCTGAAAGTCACCAGCATCTGCTCCAGTACATCGCCCATGCGCAGCGTCTCCCGCGAGGCATTGGCCAGCGCCAGCGCCGGGGTATCCAGCGCACTGGCATCCAGATGCCGTGGTTTAAGCCGCAAATCGGTTTCCGGCTCGACGCGAATCAGACGCTCACACAGCCGCGCCATTGCCCCGGCAAAAGGCACCATCGTCAGGCAGCGGATCAGGTTGTAGAAAACGTGGAAGAAAATCACCAGTTCTTCATCGTTGACCGGCAATTTATGCAACAGTGCGGCCAGCGGATCGATAAAGGGCAGCACGATCAGCGAGCCGATAAATTTGAACAGCAGGCTGCCAAGCGCCACCCGCTTTCCGGCGGCGTTCGAGGCGCTGTTGTTCAGCATTGCCAGCAGCCCGCTACCCAGGTTTGCGCCTATTACCAGACACAGCGCCACCTTGAAAGAGATCACCCCAGTGGCGGTCAGCGTGGCGGTGATCAGCACTGCGGCCAGGCTGGAGTAGCTGATGATAGCGAACACTGCGCCAATCAGCGCATCCAGCATCACATCGCCGGTCAGCGAGGAGAACAGCACTTTCACTCCCGCCGCCTGGGTAATTGGCGTTGCGGCGGCCACAATCAGCTGCAGCGCCAGCAGGATCAGCCCCAGACCTATGCTGGCCCGGCCCAGCTGCCCGGCACGGGTCTGCTTGCGGCCAAGGAAGAACACCACGCCAAAGAAGATAAACAGCGGCGAAAGCCAGGAGAGATCGAACGTCAGAATACGCGCCATCAGCGCCGTACCCACATCGGCGCCCAGGATAATCACCAGCGCGGGCGTCAGCCCCACCAGATCCTGAGCGACAAAAGAAGTGACCAGCAGCGTGGTGGCATTGCTGCTCTGCACCAGTGCGGTTACACCAATGCCGGAGATAAAGGCCATCGGTTTTTTGGAGACACTGCGGCTGAGCACGCGCCGTAAATCAGCGCCGTACACGCGCATAATGCCGGTACGCACGATATGCGTTCCCCAGACCAGCAGCGCCACGGCAGAAAGAAGGTTAAGCAGGGTTAGCACCGATATCGACCTCACAGCTTTGCAAAAGTAACGGATTCAGGACGGGAACTCGTCCTGATGAGTACGTTAAGTTTAGCTGATACGCTGAAAAAATCTTTTTAATCAGCGTGATAGTTGATCTGGTCTGTTAAAGCCTGAACGCGGCGGGATCAGGCCACCTCACGCAGGGTCAGCTTATCCAGCTGCAGGCCAACCTGGTAGCCTTCCGGGTGCAGATCGTCCGGCGAGCGGTTAAGGACATCCACCCACAGCTCCACATCCCGGGCTTTCACGCGGTAGCGGATAACGTTACCCAGCAAGCTGTGGCTGAGGATTTCCGCCGGGATCCCCTGTTGTGGCGAGCAGAACTGCACCGACTCAGGACGCAGCGCCACCTGACCGCTGTAGCTTTCACCGGTCAGACGGGATGCCTGCTCCGCCGTCAGCAAGTTGTAATTCCCGATAAACCCGGCGGCAAACAGGTCTGCCGGTTGGGTATACAGCGATTCTGCGTTACCGTTCTGTACAATTTTCCCTTTGTTCATCAGCACGATACGGTCGGAAAGGGTCAGCGCCTCTTCCTGATCGTGCGTCACGAACAGCGTGGTCAGGTTCAGCTCTTTCTGAATACGCCGGATCTGGTCACGCAGGTGGCGACGAATGCGGGCGTCGAGCGCGGACAACGGCTCATCCAGCAGCAGCAAACGAGGCTGGGTAACCAGCGAACGGGCCAGCGCCACACGCTGACACTGCCCGCCGGAGAGCTGATGCGGATAGCGTTTTGCGTAGTCGTTCAACTCCACCAGCTCCAGCACTTCCCCGACGCGGCGCTGAATCTCAGCAACATTAAGCTTCTGCATTTTCAGGCCAAAGGCCACGTTGCGCTCCACGGTCATGTTTGGGAACAGCGCGTAGCTCTGGAATACCATGCCAATCGAGCGCTTCTGCGGAGTCAGCGGCACAATGTCCTGCCCCTGTAGCAAAATCTGCCCGCTGTCGACCGAAGTCAGCCCGGCCAGGCAGCGCAGCAGCGTGGATTTTCCGCAGCCGCTCGGCCCCAGCAGCGTGACAAATTCCCCTTCGCTGGCGCTGAAGTCGATATCCTGGAAAATTGTCGTCGGGCCATAGCTTTTATTCAGTCGGGTGACATTCAGGTAGGAAGACATCTTCAGCCTCTCTCGCGGTTCAGGACGTTTGCCAGCCAGGTCACCAGCAGGACAACAAAGAAATAGGAGACAACCAGCGCACTGCTGAAATGACCGCTGGCATTGCGCACGTTGTAAAGATAAACCTGCAGCGTTTCATAGCTGGTGCCGACCAGCATGTTAGCAAACACAAACTCACCGATCAGGAACGAGAACGAGAGCAGTACTGCAATAAACGCCCCTTTACGCAGGTTAGGCAGCACCACCAGCAGCGCGGCCTGCCAGGTGCTGGCACCCAGCAGATGCGCGGCATCGATCAACTCACGCATATTGATCGCCTGCATATTGTTGGAGATAGCGCGATAGATAAACGGCAACGCGATAGTGAAGTAGCAGCCGATAAGGATCCACGGCGTGCCCGTCAGCATCAGCGGCGGCGCGGAATAGAGCTGCAGCAGCCCCACCGAAGAAACTACCGGCGGCACGGCAAACGGCAGCAGGATCAGCACGTTCATCACCGCATCCAGTTTCGGGAAGTAGTAAGCGATCACAAACATGGTCGGCAAGACCAGCGCCAGCGAAAACAGCAGCGCTCCGAAGCAAATCAGCAGGGAATGCCACAACGCTATCAGGAAGCGCGGGTCGCTCCACAGCTGTGTCATCCACTTCAGCGTGAAGCCTTCCGGCAGGATAGTGGCGCCCCATTCGGTAGCCAACGCATACAGCAGCGTCGCCAGCAGCGGCAGCGCCAGGATCAGGAACACCAGCCAGACAATCACCCGATGGTAAATATATTCACTTCGCGACATCGTCACAGTCTCCTTCTGGGTTAGCGCGCGTTCTGGTAGCTGCGACGAACCAGCCACTGATGGACCACGGTGATCGCCGACATCAGGATCACCAGCAGCATCGCCAGTGCACTGCCCATATTTGGATCGAGCGAAATATCCCCCGACACCAGCGCCGCAATCCGCACCGGGATCACATTGAAGTTGCCGGTGGTCAGGGCATAAATCGTGGCGTAAGCCCCCAGCGCATTCGCCAGCAGGATGACGAAAGTTCCGAGCAGCGCAGGCGTCAGAATGGGCAAGCCAATATGCCACCAGTAGCGCCAGCGGCTGGCTCCCAGCAGCGCTGCCGACTCTTGCCAGTCCTTTTTCAGCCCGTCAAACGCCGGATAGAGCAGCAGAATGCCGAGCGGGATCTGGAACCAGGTGTAAACCACAATCAGCCCGTCAGTGGAATAGAGCCTGAAGGTCTCCATCAGCTGGTATTTACGCATCAACAGCGTCAGGCAGCCGTTCAGCCCCAGCAGGATCACAAAGGCAAACGCCAGAGGTACCCCGGCAAAGTTGCTGGTCATGTTGGTGAAGGACATAAAGAAGCGGTGGAGTTTGCCGCCACCCAGCTGATGCAGCGAGTAGCCCCCCAGTAAGGCGATAATCAGGCCGTAAACACTGGACCAGAATGAGATATCCAGCGAGAAGCGGATCGCCTGCTGATAAAACGTCGAGGTGAGGATATCGCTGTAGTTGCCCCAGCCCCACGCCTCGTTCATTTCGCTGTAGAAGCTGTTGATCGCAATCCACACCAGCGGGGCGATTTGAAAAGCGAGATAGAACACCACAAAAGGCAGCAGGCACAGCAGCGCTATTCCTTTGCCCCTCATCACGCCATCTCCTGTCTGAGCAGCGCCGGACAAACCGGCTTGTCGTGATCGACGCCGAGGAGCTCGCACAGTGTGCCACAAAGATCGGTCTGCAGCGGTGCCGCATCGTTTTGCAGTGAGAATGCTTCGCCAAAGACAAACAGCGGCACCTGAGTTTCTTCCGGCAGAGTACCGCCGTGGCTGCGGTCATCATTCATGCCGTGATCGGCAGTGACCACTACCTGATACCCTTCGGCCAGCCATTGAGGCATCCAGTGCGACAGGTAGCCATCGGCTATGCGGGCACGGTTGCGATACTGCGGCGTGGAGAGGCCGAATTTATGGCCCGCATCGTCGATGTTCATCGGGTGGATCAGCAGGAAGTCCGGGTTGTAACGCAGACGCAGGCTCTCGGCATCCTCAAACAGGTGAGAATCCGGATAGCCGTCGTCGTAGTAAAAGTGGCCGTACTGAATCGGCAGGGCTGCGTCTTCAGTGTGGCGATCGCGGGCGGCCTGCCACGGCGAGCTGTTATATAACTCGCTCACCCAGTGATAGGCCGCTGCCGCCGTGGTCAGCCCGGCATCGCGCGCATAGTGGAAAATACTGCGCTCTTTGCTCAGACGGCTGACCCCGTTGTGGATAATTCCGCTTTTCACCGGCGTGATGCCGGTGAGAATGCACTCGTACAACGGACGTGAGAGCGAGGGCAGCTCACACGTCATCTGGTAGAGCTGCCCGTTCCCCTGGGCGCACTCTGCCTGCAAATAGCCCATCGCATGTTGCGCCACCTCATAACTCAGGCCGTCCAGCACTACCAGAATTGTTTTCATGCCGAATCCTTATTGTTTCATATTCACGATAACGTTTTCCTGCCACAGACGAGGCAGCATTTTAGAGGCTTTGTCCCAGGCTTCCGGATCGGCAATCGGATGAGCATTTTTATACTCAGAGTTCGGCAGCAGCTTGGCCTGAACGTCCGCAGGCAGCGTCAGATGCTCAGCACGGATCGGACGGGCATAACCGCGGGCAAGGTTGATCTGACCGGCATCAGAGAAAATATATTCACGGGCCAGTTTGGCGGCGTTCGGATGTTTGGCGTATTTGTTGATAATGGTGGTATAGCCTGACGTGATACTGCCGTCAGAGGGGATCACCACTTCAAATTTGCTCTTATCGATCTGATCGCGGTAGTTCAGGCCGTTGAAGTCCCAGACCACGGCAACCTGGATTTCACCCTTCTCGATGTTGGCAATCACCGGATCGGTCACGCCCAGGCGGCCTTCCTTTGCCAGGTCGCTGAAGAAGCTCAGCGCAGGCTTAAGGTTTTTCTCGCTGCCACCCATCGCGTAAGCCGCCGCCAGCACGCCGTTCGCTGCCTGAGCCGCCACGCCAACGTCACCGATGGTCACCACGTATTTGCCTTTTTTCAGGTCTGCCCAGCTGTGCGGCACGTCTTTCACCTGATCTTTATTGACGATAAACGCGATGGTGCCTGTATAGGCCAGCATCCAGTTACCGTCTTTGTCTTTCGCCCATGCCGGAACCTGATCCCAGGTACTCGGTTTGTAAGGTTGCGCCAGACCTTTCTGCACGGCTACCGGGCCGAAGGCCGCGCCGACGTCACCGATATCCGCCGTGGCATTACTCTTCTCAGCGGCAAATTTCGCCAGTTCCTGAGCAGAAGACATATCGGTATCACCATGCTGAATACCGTATTTACTGGTGATATCAGCCCAGGTTTCTTTCCAGTTAGCCCAGCTGTCAGGCATGCCGACGCTGTTCACTTGCCCTTCGCTTTTGGCCGCTTTTTCCAGAGCGGCCGTGTCGGCAGCATGCGCGCCCGGCAGGGCAAGGAAAATGGCACTGGCTAACACAGATGCGAACAAAGATTTCATAACTGCTGCTCCGGATGATAAGTTGAATGGCCTTCTGGACTAGTCCAGCAAGATCCGAGCCAATCTAGCCTGGCGATATGACAGATTTATGTCAGGCCAGCGGGGTACTGGACTAGTCCAACATTTCTGATAGCAGTGGTTTGGGGTTTACGCGCCACTGTCGTTCGAATTCTGTGCAGCTTCGCACCAAATTGAGGCTTTGATGTGATGAAAGCATTAACTGTGGATGTCATTTGTCAGACCCTGGGAGAGCGAATCCGCGCGGGCGATTTCGCTGCCAACGGTCGCCTGCCTTCCGAGCGCAGCCTCAGTGAGCAGTTCTCCACGACACGCATTACGCTACGCGAGGCGCTGGGCCAGCTGGAGTCTCAGGGGATGATTTATCGTGAGCTGCGTCGTGGCTGGTTTATCGCCCCACCACGGCTGGCTTACGATCCGCTGTTGCGCAGCCACTTTCACGCCATGGCAGAGCAGCAGGGGCGCACCGCGCAGACCGAAGTGCTCAACGCGCTGACGGTGAAGGTCAGCCGGGAGCTGGCCGAGAAACTGGAAATGCGTGAAGGGGATGACGTTTACCGTATCTGCCGCCTGCGGCGGATTGATAATCGTGCCGTGCTGTATGTTGAGCATTACCTCAACCCGGTCTATTTTCCTGACCTGCTGAGCTTTGATCTCACCCGTTCGCTGACCAATCTCTACCAGGAGGAATACGGTATCCGCTATGGCCGCGTGGGGTTCAATATGCTGCCCACTCCGCTGCCGAAGCTGGCTGCTCCGGCCTTAAAAGTCGCGGCTGGCAGCCCGGCTTTGTTCATTACCCGCATCAACCGGGACCAGCACGACCGTATTATCGACTGTGACTACGAGTACTGGCGCTATGACGCTTTGTATATTGCCGTAGAGGTCAGAGAGGGACGGAGCTGACGGCAGGACTCGTTGAACAAATCCTGCAGGTCTGAAAACCGGTCTCAGTCCGCGTCATACCCCAGGTTAGGTGCCAGCCAGCGCTCGACCTCACTGACCGGCAACCCTTTACGGCGGGCGTAATCTTCAATCTGATCGCGCTGCAGCTGCGCCACCGCGAAGTACTTACTCTCCGGATGGCTGAAATACCAGCCGGAAACCGCCGCGCCCGGCCACATGGCGAAAGACTCCGTCAGCTTCATCCCGGTATGGGATTCCACATCCAGCAGTTGCCAGATCGTCTCTTTCTCGGTGTGTTCCGGGCAGGCAGGGTAGCCGGGTGCCGGGCGGATGCCCTGATAGTTTTCGCGGATCAGCTCTTCGTTGCTGAGGTTTTCCGTGGCGGCAAAGCCCCAAATCACCTTACGCACCCGCTCATGCAGATACTCCGCAAAGCCCTCGGCCAGCCGGTCAGCCAGCGCCTTCACCATGATCTTGTTGTAATCATCGTGCTGCGCATCGTACACCTCAGCCAGCGCATCCTCTTCCAGTCCGCCAGTCACGGCAAACGCGCCGAGGTAGTCAGCCTTTCCGCTGGATTTCGGGGCGACAAAATCGGCGAGACAGTAGTTCGCAAAGCCCGTTTTGTCTGTCTGCTGACGTAAGTGATGACTCACTTGCAAAACGTGGGAACGGGATTCGTCCTGATAGATTTCAATGTCGTCGCCCACGCGGTTAGCCGGGAAAATCCCCACCACGCCACGCGGATTAAGCGATTTTTTGGCGCTCAGCTCATCCAGCATCGCATTGGCATCGGCAAACAGGCGTTTCGCCTCTTCGCCCACCACTTCATCTTCCAGAATGCGGGGATATTTGCCAGCCAGCGACCAGGTCATAAAGAATGGCGTCCAGTCGATGTAGTTGCGCAGCGTTTCAATGTTAGCGCTCACTTCGCTCACACCCAGCCTGTGCGCTACCGGAGGTGTATAGTTCTCCCAGTCCAGCGCCAGATAGTTATCTCTGGCAACCAGCAAACTGACCGGCGGCGTACGCGGCTTTTTACGGCCATGCTGAATGCGGACGGTTTCGTACTCTTTCCGCGTGCGGGCAACAAAATCATCGTACTGAGCGGCCGAAAGCAGTGACGACACCACGCCCACGGTACGCGAGGCATTCTGCACGTAAACCGTCGGGCCACTGTAGTTCTGCTCGATTTTTACGGCGGTATGCGCTTTAGAGGTGGTTGCTCCACCAATCAGTAGCGGCACGGTAAAACCCTGGCGCTCCATCTCTTTGGCAACGTTGACCATCTCATCCAGCGACGGCGTGATCAGGCCGGATAACCCGATAATATCGGCATTGTGCTCACGGGCCGTCTTCAGGATTTTGTCGCCCGGTACCATCACGCCAAGGTCGATAATTTCGTAGTTATTACACTGCAGTACCACGCCGACGATGTTCTTGCCGATGTCGTGCACATCCCCCTTCACCGTTGCCAGCACAATCTTGCCGTTGGTACTGCCCTTCTCTTTGCTGGCCTCAATATAGGGTTCCAGATAGGCCACAGCCTGCTTCATTACGCGCGCCGATTTCACCACCTGAGGCAGGAACATTTTGCCCTCACCGAACAGGTCACCGACCACGTTCATCCCGGCCATCAGCGGCCCTTCGATCACTTCGATCGGGCGGCTGGCGTTCTGCCGTGCGGCCTCAGTATCCACTTCGATAAACTCGGTAATGCCCTTAACCAGCGAGTATTCCAGACGTTTTTCCACTTCCCAGCTGCGCCATTCTGCCAGCTGTTTGTTGCTTTCATCGTCGGATTTACTGCCACGGTATTTTTCTGCCAGCTCCAGCAGCCGCTCGGTGCCATCATCGCGGCGGTTGAGCACCACATCCTCGACCGCATCACGCAGTTCAGCAGGCAGGTCATCGTAGATCGCCAGCTGTCCGGCGTTGACGATGCCCATATCCATACCGTTGCGGATGGCGTAGTAAAGGAACACCGCGTGGATCGCTTCACGCACCGGATCATTCCCACGGAAGGAGAATGACACGTTGGAGACACCGCCAGAGATCATCGCATGAGGCAGCTCGCGCTTGATGTCTTCACAGGCACCGATAAAGTCCATCGCGTAGTTATTATGTTCTTCAATCCCGGTGGCAACGGCGAAGATATTGGGGTCGAAAATGATGTCTTCAGGCGGGAAACCGACTTCTTCTGTCAGAATCTTGTAGGCCCGGCGGCAGATTTCTATTTTACGTTCGCGGGTGTCGGCCTGACCCACTTCGTCAAAGGCCATCACCACCATCGCCGCGCCATAACGCCGGACCAGCCGCGCATGATGCACGAAGACCTCAACGCCTTCTTTCATTGAAATGGAGTTAACGATGCCTTTGCCCTGGATGCACTGCAGGCCTTTTTCAATCACCTCCCATTTCGAAGAGTCGATCATGATCGGCACCCGGGCGATATCTGGCTCACCGGCAATCAGGTTGAGGAAGCGCATCATCGCCGCTTCCGCATCCAGCATCCCTTCATCCATGTTGATATCGATAATCTGCGCGCCGCTGGCAACCTGCTGCAGGGCAACGTCCAGCGCCTCGTTATACTTCTCTTCTTTAATCAGACGCTTAAATTTAGCCGAGCCGGTCACATTGGTCCGTTCGCCGACGTTAACAAACAGCGAGTCGGCGCTGATGGTCAGCGGCTCCAGGCCGGAAAGTCGACAGGCAACCGGGAGCTCAGGTAGCGGACGGGGAGCCACACCCTCTACGGCTTTCGCCATCGCCGCAATGTGATCAGGAGTGGTACCACAGCAGCCACCCACGATATTCAGGAAGCCGGACTGCGCCCATTCACCAATCTGCTCCGCCATGATCTTCGCGTCTAAATCATATTCCCCGAAGGCATTAGGCAGACCTGCATTCGGGTGCGCGGTCACGTAGCCTTCCGCAATTCGCGACAGCTCCGCCACATACTGGCGCAGCTCATCCGGCCCGAGGGCACAGTTCAGACCAAAAGAGAGCGGCTCTGCGTGACGCAGGGAGTTATAGAAGGCTTCGGTAGTCTGCCCTGAGAGCGTGCGCCCGGAGGCATCGGTGATGGTGCCGGAAATCATCAGCGGCAGCTTCACGCCAAGCGCTTCAAACTCAGTCTGCACGGCGAAAATCGCCGCTTTGGCGTTGAGGGTGTCGAACACCGTCTCAATCATGATGATGTCCGCCCCGCCTTCCACCAGCGCCCGCGTGGATTCGCGGTAGGCATCCACCAGCTGGTTAAAGGTGACGTTACGGAAAGCTGGATCGTTAACGTCCGGGGAAATTGAACAGGTGCGGTTTGTCGGACCAAGCACTCCGGCCACATAGCGCGGCTTATCCGGCGTGCGTGCAGTCCATTCATCGGCGCAGGCCCGCGCCAGCTTTGCCGCAGCAAAGTTAATTTCTGCCGACAGCGATTCCATATGGTAATCGGCCATGGCGATGGTGGTGGAGTTGAAGGTATTGGTTTCGAGAATGTCGGCTCCGGCTTCCAGATAGCCGTTATGAATGGCACCGATCACGTCCGGACGGGTGAGGACCAGCAGATCGTTGTTGCCCTTCAGGTCGCTCTGCCAGTCGGCAAACCGCTCGCCGCGAAAGTCCTCTTCTTCCAGACGATAGCTCTGGATCATGGTGCCCATGCCGCCGTCCAGCACCATGATGCGCTTTGCCAGCTGCTGACGCAGCTCTTCTGTTTTGTCTGTCACTCTCAACCTCTTCCACGTCACCCTGCGGCAAATCTGCCAGCAGAACATACTGGCATAACTTTCCGGCAGGACAAAGTCAGCGATCTTGAGAGATTTTCAGCTTGTGGAGGAAACTGCTCCGACCAGTCAGACTGACGTTGCATTATTGACCAATAAAACGAAAATGATTTCCACATGGTGAAAACTAAGGAGCCTGCTATGGCTACCCCCGCAGTGGTGAAACGCGGCAAGAAACCCCGCGCTGCCGCTCAATCCGTTCAGCCAGCCGGTCAGGTACAGTCGCTGACCCGCGGTCTTAAATTACTGGAATTTATCGCCGAATCGCACGGCAGCGTGGCACTGACCGAGCTTGCCCAGCAGGCCGGGCTGCCAAACTCCACCACCCACCGTTTACTGACCACCATGCAACAGCAGGGCTTTGTTCGCCAGGTGGGCGATCTTGGCCTGTGGACCATTGGCGCACACGCTTTCGTGGTTGGCAGCAGCTTTCTGCAAAGCCGTAACCTGCTGGCGCTGGTGCATCCGATGCTGCGCAAGCTGATGGAAGATTCTGGCGAAACGGTCAATCTGGCAGTGCTGGATCTCAGCGACCGTCAGGCGGTGATCATTGACCAGGTGCAATGCACCCAGTTGATGCGCATGTCCGCTCCTATTGGTGGCAAGCTGCCAATGCACGCTTCCGGCGCGGGTAAAGCCTTCCTCGCCAATCTGGATGATGCGCAGGTCAGCGAATTGCTGCATCGCCAGGGGTTGCACCACTACACGCCACAGACGCTGATGTCGCCGCACAGCCTGAAAGAGAACCTCGCGCTGGTGCGTAAGATGGGTTACGCCTTTGATGACGAAGAACATGCGCTGGGGCTGCGCTGCTTGGCGGCGTGCATATACGACGAGCATCACGAACCCTTTGCAGCCATCTCCATCTCCGGCCCGATTTCCCGCGTAACCGACGATCGTGTGACCGAGCTGGGTGCGCTGGTGATCAAGGCAGCGAAGGAAGTGACCCGCGAGTACGGTGGCATTCGCTAGTCTCTGTCAGGGCGGAAAGCCGGATGCTGGACGCCCTTTGCTCTGACCCGTAGCGCTGGCAGAAGCGCTGACGGCGGCGGTAGGCGTAAACATCCTCAATATGCCCGGCACGGATGCGCGCCTGCAGGCTTTGCCAGTAGCGGGCGCTGAACAGCTCGCTGTGCATCTCTTCAAACAGCGTGGCAATCGCCGGATCGGCGCAGAGATAGTTGCGAAACTCCTCGGGGAAAATATCTTCCGGGGCCACGCTGTACCAGGGCTCAAAGCTCAGCTCATCCTCCGGGTAGCGCGGAGCCGGGATCTCACGGAAATTCACTTCAGTCATATAGCTGATTTCATCGTAGTCATAGAATACCACCCGGCCGTGGCGCGTGACGCCAAAGTTTTTATACAGCAGGTCTCCGGGGAAGATGTTTGCCGCTGCCAGTTGCCTGACCGCATTGCCGTACTCCTCAATCGCTTCGCGCCGTTGCTGTGCATCTGCCTGTTCCAGCCAGATATTCAGCGGCGTCATCCGGCGTTCCAGGTAGAGGTGGCTGATCACCAGCTTATCCCCCTCCTCACACAGTTTTTCCGGGATCTCGCGCTGTAATTCAGCCAGCAACTGTTCGCCGATGCGGGCTTTATCGATAGCGAAATTTTCAAATTCCTGGGTGTCGGCCATCCTGCCCACACGATCGTGCTCTTTAACCAGCTGATAGCATTGCCGGACCCGTTCCGGCGTAACCTCTTTCTGCGGCGCAAAGCGATCTTTGATCACCTTGAATACCCGATCGAAACCAGGCAGGGTGAACACCACCATCACCAGCCCCCGCACGCCGGGCGCAATCACAAACTGCTCCTGCGTTTCTGCCATGTAAGTCAGGTATTCGCGGTAACACTCTGTTTTTCCATGCTTCTGGCAGCCAATTGCCATATACAGTTCGGCCGTGGTTTTACCGGGCAGGATTTCACGCAGCCACTCCACCAGCGCGGCGGGCAGCGGTGCATACACCATAAAATAGGCACGGGCGAAGCCAAACACGATGCTGGCCTCGCGCCTGCGCGTCAGGCAGGTATCCACATACAGCTCGCCCTGTTCACTGCGATGGATCGGCAGCAGAAAAGCGTAAACACCGGATGGCAGGCGCAATTTAGCCACCAGCCATGCTGCTTTATTGCGATAAAACAGTTCGTTAGCCACCTGCAGCGATCCCTGTGCGAGGTCGTCCTCAGCAAAGTTTTCCTGCAGGTGGGCAATGATAAAACGGATGTCCCGCGCCAGATCCTGCCACGGCAGCCGCAGCGGCAAATCTTTGAGCACGCTGCTCAGCAGTGCATACCAGCCTGCAGCGGCTAAGAACTCTTTTGCCAGCGGGCGGGGAATGGAGCGGAAACGCCTCTCCGGCTGAGAGCTGAAGATAAACAACCTTTCCGGCGTCAGCAGCTGATGGCCGAACAGGCGACAATAGACTGAGTTAAAAAAACTTTCGGCGATTTCAAAGCGGGGATAGTCCGGCAACAAATCCGTGTAAATTGCCTTCACCCTCAGCAGGAAATCCCCGCCGTGAACCTGCTGGCCGGTGATGCAGCGCAACTGCTCCACCACCAGCCCGACATGACGATCGTAAAGGTGAATGCGCTCCTTCATGGCTTCCTGCACGGCGTGCCAGTCCGCCTGCTCAAAACGCTGCTGAGCCCCAGCCGTTACTTCCAGAAACCGGCCATATTGCGCATCGAATCCCTGCAGGATGGTCCGGGCGATCAGCGTTTCCAGTTGTGGCATGGGGCCTCCTGTCAGACAATCAGAACTGCTGTTCTTCAGTCGAGCCGGTCAGCGCCGTTACCGACGATACGCCCCCCTGAATAATGGTGGTGACGCTGTCGAAATAGCCGGTCCCCACTTCCTGCTGATGCGAAGAGAAGGTGTAGCCCTGCTCCCGCGCGGCAAATTCAGGCTGCTGCACTTTTTCCACGTAGTGCCTCATACCTTCCCCCTGGGCGTAAGCCTGTGCCAGGTCGAACATGTTGAACCACATACTGTGGATACCGGCCAGGGTGATGAACTGGAAGCGGTAACCCATGTCCGCCAGCGACTGCTGGAAGTGAGCGATGGTGCGGTCATCAAGGTTCTTCTTCCAGTTAAACGACGGCGAGCAGTTATAGGCCAGCAGTTTGCCGGGGAAGCGGGTATGGATTACTTCGGCAAAGCGGCGGGCAAGCTCCAGATCGGGCGTTGAGGTTTCGCACCACAGCACGTCGGCATAAGGCGCATAGGCCAGCCCGCGGCTGATGGCCTGTTCCACCCCGGCGCGGGTGCGGAAGAAGCCTTCCGCCGTACGTTCACTGGTGATAAATTCCCGGTCATATTCGTCGCAGTCTGAAGTGATCAAATCCGCCGCATCCGCATCGGTTCTGGCGATCAGCACGGTCGGTACGTCCATCACATCGGCTGCCAGGCGGGCCGCTGCCAGCTTCTGAATCGCTTCCTGAGTGGGGACCAGCACCTTGCCGCCCATATGCCCGCACTTTTTCACCGAGGCCAGCTGGTCTTCAAAATGTACGCCGCCCGCCCCCGCCTGGATCATCGCCTTCATCAGTTCAAAAGCATTCAGCACGCCGCCGAAACCGGCTTCCGCATCCGCAATGATCGGCAGGAAGTAGTCTACATAGCGCGGGTCGCCCGGCTCAATCTGGCTCGCCCACTGGATCTGGTCAGCGCGCTGGAAAGTGTTATTGATCTTCTCCACCACCGACGGCACCGAGTTCGCCGGATACAATGACTGGTCGGGATACATGCTACCGGCCAGGTTTGCATCTGCTGCCACCTGCCAGCCAGAGAGGTAGATCGCCTCAATACCGGCTTTGGCCTGCTGCAGCGCCTGGCCTCCGGTCAGCGCTCCGAGGCTGTTGATATAGCCTTTTTTGGCCCCGCCATTAAGCAGGTGCCAGAGCTTTTCCGCACCGTGCTGCGCCAGCGTACATGCCGGGTTCACTGAGCCACGCAACTTCACTACTTCGGCCGCCGTGTACGGGCGGGTGATGCCTTCCCAGCGTGCATTGCGCCAGGCCTGTTCTGTTTGCTGAATCTGTTGGGCACGAGAAGTCATAGCGGTAATCCCCTGTTATCAGTGAAGTAAGCGGTAGCCCGGCAGAGTCAGGAACTCGACCAGTTCGGCTTCGGTAGTAATGCGCTCCATCAACTCTGCGGCTTCGGTAAAACGGCCCTGGCAGTAGCGCTGTTCGCCCAGTTCCTGCTGGATAACCAGCATTTCCTCCGCCAGCATCTGGCGGAACAAGTCTGCGGTGACGGTCTGGCCGTTCTCCAGCGTTTTACCGTGGCGTATCCATTGCCAGATTGAGGTGCGGGAAATCTCAGCCGTGGCGGCATCTTCCATCAGTCCGTAAACCGGTACGCAGCCGTTGCCGGATATCCACGCCTCGATGTACTGGGCAGCAACGCGAATGTTGGCGCGCATTCCTGCTTCGGTACGCTCACCGGCATAAGGTTCGAGCAGCTGCTCTGCGGTCACTGGCGCATCGTCTTCACGCAGGATATTGAGCTGATTTGTCCGTTCGCCCAGCGCCTCGTTAAAGACCGCCATCACCGTATCAGCAAGGCCCGGATGGGCAATCCAGGTGCCATCATGACCATTTGCCGCTTCGCGCTCTTTGTCCGCCTTCACCCGGTTAAGGACCCACTGATTGCGTTCCGTCTCTTTACTGGGGATAAACGCCGCCATGCCGCCCATCGCAAAAGCGCCGCGACGATGGCAGGTTTTGATCAACAGTCGGGAGTAGGCATCCAGAAAGCCCTTTTCCATGGTGACGGACTGCCGGTCAGGCAGAACGCGATCCTGATGATTTTTCAGAGTTTTGATATAGCTGAAGATGTAGTCCCAGCGGCCGCAGTTCAGGCCAACGATATGATCTCGCAGGCTGAACAGGATCTCGTCCATCTGAAAGACTGCAGGCAGCGTTTCGATCAGCAGCGTGGCTTTAATCGTGCCGCGTTGCAGATCAAAACGATCCTCTGCATAACTGAAAACGTCGCTCCACCAGGCTGCTTCCTGCCAACTTTGTGTTTTCGGCAGGTAGAAATAGGGACCACTGCCTTTCGCCAGCAGAGCATCCACGTTGTGGAAGAAGTACAGGGCAAAATCGAACAGGCTGCCGGGGATCGCTTCGCCGCGCCAGGTGACATGCTTCTCCGGTAAATGCAGACCGCGTACGCGGCAAACCAGTACCGCAGGATCGGGCTTAAGCTGGTAGATCTTCCCCGCTTCATTGCTGTAGCTGATGGTGCCGTTTACCGCATCGCGCAGGTTGATCTGGCCGTCGATCACTTTATCCCAGCTGGGTGCCAGCGAGTCTTCAAAATCCGCCATAAAAACATTCACATTGGCATTCAGCGCGTTGATCACCATCTTGCGTTCGACCGGTCCGGTGATCTCCACACGGCGATTCTGCAAATCTTCCGGGATCCCACGAATTTTCCACTCGCTGTTTTTAATGGAATCCATTTCCGTAATGAATCCTGGCAACTCGCCAGCATCAAATTTTTGCTGCTGCCTGACTCTGGCGTCCATTAAATCCGCACGACGCGGAGCGAATTTCGCCACCAGTTCGCCAAGGAAATCCACTGCAGCATCGGTCAGAATTTGCCGTTCTGCCTTACCAAAAGGGCGCTGGAACGCCAGTTCCGTGCTGATAACCTGTTGTGTCATAACTCACTCCCGTCATCGATCCTGTCTGGTAACCGTCCCTGCTGAGAGGACGATCCTGCCGCTGGGTGTTTTTTAACCCGCAGGATCAAAATATAAACAACCAAATAACAAAATCAAAAACTATTTCCATTTATTACTTAAATTCACAACAACATATTGATTAATAGATGATTAAATTTATCTTCAGGAAAGAAGGCATTTTCGTGTTCTATTTATCAGGTAGAGGCAAGGTGTGGGAAACAGGTCGGCAGAAGGGCTACGGAGGAGCGACAGGAGATCGATAAAGCAGTCAATCAGGGGGAAATGGCAGAGTAAGAGGCAATAAAAAAGCCGATCTTTAGGTGCGATCGGCGCTGTTCTCTGCGTTAACTGATCCAGAGGATCCGCTATTCCAGTGTCGGATTCATATGCCGCAGATCGAATGGGGTGATCTGATAGACGTAATAGTTCAGCCAGTTAGAAAACAGCAGGTTACCATGGCTGCGCCAGCTGGCACGTGGTGGCAGCTCAGGATTATTCTGCGGGAAATAATTAAATGGAATTTCCGGGTTCAGTCCGGCTTCATAGTCGCGATGATATTCCCCCGACAGCGTCAGCGCATCGTACTCCGGATGGCCGGTAACAAAGGCCAGCCGTTTGTCCTTACTGGCGAACAGATAGGCTCCGGTTTGATCCGATTCAGCAAAGATCTCTAAATCGGTGTAATCGCGCAGCAGCTGGCTGGGGAAATCGGCATAGCGTGAATGCGGTGCCAGGAAGCTGTCGTCAAAGCCACGGGTGAGTAAAGCATGAGGATGCAGGATTTGGTGTTCATACACACCAGACAGCTTGTTCTCGCGGGTTTGCTTCGGAATGCCATAAAGAATATTCAGTGCGGCCTGCACGGCCCAGCAGACAAACAGCGTGGAGGTCACATGCTCCTTCGCCCAGTGCAGTACACGCTGGATCTGCGGCCAGTAGGCCACATCATTAAAATCAACCAACCCCAGCGGCGCGCCGGTGACGATCAGTCCGTCAAAGTTATCATGCTGAATATCTTCGAAATTACAGTAGAAGTTATTCAGGTGATCCATTGGCGTATTACGCGATTCACGGCTGTCGATGCGCAGCAGCTGAATATCAATCTGTAATGGCGAGTAGGAGAGCAGACGGAGAAACTGGTTTTCTGTCTCAATCTTTTTCGGCATCAGATTCAGCACCAGCACCTTCAATGGACGGATTTCCTGAGTGCTGGCGCGTGAGGAAGTCATCACAAAGACGTTCTCGTTGCGCAGGAAATTCACGGCTGGTAACTCATCGGGTACCCTGATTGGCATAACCTCTCCCTCAACTAACCATTTAAACGTTTAGACATCCAGATAGCCAAAGATAACGTGCGCACCGGTAAATGTCGAGGTTTCATCTGATAGTTGAAAATGTTTCATCTGTGGTCGCTGAACAGCTCGACGAAAGGCAGCGTCACGGCAGCATCGGCGCTGGCATGGCGATATAACAGCCAGGTGCGGCTTTTCACCGGTTCATTGCCCACTACAATCGGCGTGCGAAACAGCGACTCCGCCAGCGGTTGATAGCTGGAGACAATGGCATAGCCCATCCCCCTTTCGACCATGGCCAGGCACACTTCCAGTTTGTCCACGCCCATCGCCACGCGAGGTGCCAGTGAATAATTGGCATTCCACCACCGTTCAATCAGCCGCGTGATATGGCCGCCATGGTTGATTTTAATCTGCGGCAGATGGGGCAGTAGCGCCAGGTCAATTGGCTGCCGACTGATCAGATAGTAGTTATCTTCATCGATCAGCCTTTTGCCCTCTTTCCAGCCGTAATCGTCCTTCACCAGCGCCAGATGCACATCGCCACGCTGGAGTTTCAGGTACATCTCTTCACTGAGGCCGCTGACCAGATTGATGTTGATACCGGGGTGCTGCTGACTGAATTCGGCCAGCAGATCGGGCAGACGATAGGCGGCGAAATTGCTGGAAACGCCCATGCGCAATTCCCCCTGTTGCGGGCCATTCAGGCTTTGCAGAGTGGTTTTCAACAGATGCAATTCGTCCAGTACGGTTTCCGCATGCTGCGCCAGATAGCGTCCCTGAGCGGAAAATGTCAGCCCGCGCCCACTCTCCTCAAACAGCTGGATCGACAACTTGCGCTCGATCTGCTTTAACCGGTAGCTCAGCGCAGGCTGAGAGGTAAACAGCTGTTCGGCAGCGCGGGTGATGTTTTTGTACTGCCAAACGGTCCGGATAATTAACCAGTCTTTTTCATTCATCTCGCTCTCTGCCATGCCAGAAACCCTACCTCCATAAAATATTTTTTGGGCAGACTTTGCAAGCCATAAAAAAGCTCAATTGGGAATTGTGCAGAAAAAAGCCTATATCTGTTTAACACTCTAATTTAACAGAAATTAACTGCACCTGATTGGGGAGCCAACATGTCTGTACGCACCAAAAACGCGCAGAAAGATAAAATTATTTATGCCGTAGAGGCAATCAGCCCGGCGATGCAGGAGCTGGCGCTGAACCTGCACCAGAATCCAGAACTGAGCTTTGAAGAGCACCGTTCGGCGGCGGCACTGATTGCCCCACTACGCAACGCGGGTTTTACCATTGAAACCGGCACCGGTGGGCTGGAAACAGCCTTCCGGGCGACCTGGCGTAAAGGCACAGGCGGCCCGACCATTGCTTTTCTGGCCGAATATGATGCCCTGCCTGAGCTTGGACATGCCTGTGGCCATAACCTGATAGGCAGCGCTTCAGTGACGGCTGCCCTGGCGTTGAAGGCAGCAGAGCTGGATTTTGATGGCTGCATTGAAGTGATTGGTACTCCGGCAGAGGAAGACGGCGGCGGCAAAATTATCATGGTTGAAAAAGGTGTTTTCAACGATGTGGATGCGGCAATGATGTTCCATCCACGGGAGAAGAATATGGTGGTGCGCGGCGCTCTGGCCTGCCATGACTCGACGTTTAAGTTTTACGGTAAATCGTCTCATGCCGCCTCCGCTCCCCAGCTTGGCATCAGCGCCCTGGATGCGGTGATCCACACCTTCAACGGTATCAATGCCCTGCGTCAGTTCTTCACCGACGATGTGCGTGTTCATGGCGTAATCACTAACGGTGGTAGCGCAGCCAATATTGTCCCGGCCTATGCCGAAGCCAAATTTATCCTCCGCGCAGCTACCGTGGGTGGTCTGAGTGAGGTTCGCCGTAAGGTTTATGCCGCAGCGAAAGGGGCAGCAGAGATGACCGGGGCTCGTGTGGAGATTGAAGAAGGCCTGATCTACGCCGAGCGGAACAACAATCTGGCCCTGGCAGAGAGCTTTACCCGCAACCTGACGCTGATGGGCGTGGAGAGTTATGACCCGCCAAAAAGTGGCGGCGTCGGCTCTTCCGATATTGGCAACGTCAGCCAGATCACTGCGGCTATCCATCCCTATCTGCGCATTGGCGATGTAACGCCCCACACGCCGGAGTTTGCCGCAGCGGCAGGCTCCCCGGCAGGATTAACCGCCATGCTGACCGCCGCAAAAGCGCTGGCGATGACGGCTTATGACTTATGCCACGATGAGGCCCGGCTGATGGCCGTCAGGAGCGAGTTTATCGAGTGGCAATCACAAACGATTACGGCAGGAGCAAAATAATGAAAACCCGTATTCTGACGCTGGCGATGCTGGCCCTCTGTTGTTCTTCCGCCCTGGCAGCAGGCGAAACCCTGCGTGTCGGTGCCGATCTGACTTATCCACCGTTCCAGTTCCGGGATGTTAACGGCACGCCGACCGGCTTCGAAATCGATATCACCAATGCCGTCTGCAAAGCAGTGGCGGTGAAATGTGAGTATGTCGTCAGCAGCTTTGATGCCGAGATCCCGTCGCTGATGGCGAAGAAAGTGGATTTCATCTCGCCGCTGGGTGCGACAACTAAACGTAAAAAGTCGATAGATTTCAGCAACTTTATCTATCACGTTCCTTCACAACTGGTGGCGCAAAAAGGTTCGACTTTGCAGCCTACGCCAGAATCCCTGCAGGGTAAAAATATCGCCGTGCAGCAGGGATCTATTCAGGAGATGTACGCCAATAAGTATTGGGCACCAAAAGGCGTCAGCGTGAAAACCTATCCCGACCAGGACGTGATTTATCAGGATTTGGCGGCCGGCCGTCTTGATGGTGCGCTCAGCCCGGCCGTTGCCGTCACCTTTGGCTTCTTACAGAAGCCGGAAGGCAAAGACTTTGCGCTGACCGGCCCCGAAGTGCGTGACGATGTGTTGTTCAGCATCGGTTCAGCCTATGGCGTGCGCAAGGGCGACGAGAAGACGCAGAAACTGCTGAATGAGGGGTTGGCTAAGATCATGGCCGATGGCACCTGGCAGAAGATTAAGCAGCACTACTTTGGTGATATCGAGATGAAAGTGACCAGGACGGCCACGCCTGAAGCGGCGAAATGAGTCGGGAGGCTGCTTGCAGCAGAGAACATCAGATGAAGAGCGCACACCGTATGCAGCAGAGAAAATCTGATAAAGAGGGAGATCCATATGCGACTTAATGAGCCAGACCGGACTGAGCTTGCGCCACTGATGGATGCTTTGCTGGATCGGTGGATGCATCTGGACCGCCTCTCGGGGAGTGAAGAGGCAGAACGCTCAGTGGATCTGCTGATGCAACAGCTTAGCGCCGTGGGCCTCTCTCCCGTGCGTGAAACCTGCCAGCTGTATCTCAGCGATCCGCTGTCGGCTTCGCTGACTTTGCCGGATTTTCCACAATGGCAGGGGGAGGCGAAAACCCGTTCTTTTTCAGCAAACTGCCCGGATGGGGTGACAGGAACGCTGGTTTATGACCGGCGTTCCCTTCAGCAGGTCGCTGACCTGGAGCGGGCAGGCTGGGAAGCTTCAGTGCGTGGTAAGATTGTGATTGCCGATCAGGCTTTTGAAGATTATGTTCAGCGCCTGGTCCGGGCCGGGGCGGTTGGCTTGATCCATATCTGGGGATCGGCTGAAGAAGCGCTGCATGAAGAGACGGTGGGGCCGGTCTGGGGCACGCCGGTTCCTGATGATATGCAGCTCTATCCTGCCCTTCCCGTTATTTCAGTTAACCATCAACTTGGCCGTCAGTTGCTGGAGATTGTACGCCGCAATCAGGGGTCTGTTGCTGCCAGGCTGACCACAACGCTGAATGAGCATGTTGCTCACTGTAGCCTGCCCGTTGTGGATATTCCTGGTGAGATCGACGAATTTGTCCTGCTCTCCAGCCACTATGATTCCTGGCATCAGGGTCTGACGGATAATGCCACCGGCAATGCACTCTGCCTGGCCGTTGCAGCATACTTCCATCAGCAGCAGCCTCTGTTAAAGCGTGGATTACGCATTGCCTGGTGGCCCGGACATTCCAATGCCCGTTATGGCGGATCGACCTGGTACGCCGACCTTTATCGCCGTGAACTTCAACAGCGCTGCGTGGCGCATCTCAATGTAGATTCACCCGGTTGCAAAGACGCAACTGAAGTGGTGGTCAATGCCAGCGGCGCGGAGAAGACCGGTTACCTGAATCAGATAATCAATGAGGTGACAGGCAAGCCCGCGCGTCGCATCACCCCGCTGGGAAAAGGTGGCGATCAGTCTTTCTGGGGCTGTGGTATTCCACTGCATTTTGCCTTCCGCGAGGAGCCGGAAACCCGCATCAGCCAGTCACCAGGCAGCGGTGGGGGCTGGTGGTGGCATACTGAGGAAGATACCCGTGACAAAGTCGACGATGCCATTCTCTGGCGCGACTGCCGAATCCACATTGGCTGGCTGACACAATTACTCTGTGACGAAGCATTACCCGTGGATCCTGCCGGCTATCTGACGTTGTTGGTTCAGGAGCTGGATCAGTTACAACACTCTCTTGACCCGCAGTTTGATCTTGCGCCGATCGGAAGCGAACTGCTGCAACTAATGAAACAACTTGCTGATATTGAGGGATTTCAGGAAGACCAAAGTAAGAGGCAAGCTGTTTGCCAGGCCGTGGCCTTATGGCACCGCGTCCGTTACAGCTCAACTGATGATTACCATTATGATCTGAGCTACCATGGGGGAGCTTTCCCCGGTCTGCAGCTCTTACGCGAGCAGCGGCAGCAGACCACAACGCCGCTCACTTTTCTCACCATGATGACACAGTTTATTCGCCAGCGAGATCGGGCAGTGAGTTTGCTGCGGCAAAGTGGCGAGCTGCTGGAAAAGATTTCCGGATCGTAAACGCAAAAAACCCCGGCCGTCAGGCCGGGGTTCCTGTCTGAAAGCAAAAAGGCCACCCGTAAGGGTGGCCTTTCTGTTTTATTTGATGCCTGGCAGTTCCCTACTCTCGCATGGGGAGACCCCACACTACCATCGGCG
>NZ_JBYUWC010000024.1:0-65684 GCF_058137865.1 Erwinia sp. 009765445 | reverse complement strand
TCTGTGAGGCTCCACACCTTCCTCATCACGGTTGTGCTCAGTATCAAATGAATGGGGCGCGTTCATTACATTTCTCCTTTTTCATGGTGATAGCCTTCAGCAAGTATAGAAGAGGAAAAGAGCCGCTGGTTTACTCCTCGTTGCGCTTCCCTGCCCCATAACGCGCAGCCAGTGACTATAGTTAGCGGTAACACCGACAACGCCGGGGAATGGAATGAGCAAAATAAAACGTAAGATTGAAGACCACGGAGCGATCGGTGATTTGCGTACCTGTGCACTGATAGCCAACGATGGCACCATCGATTATTTCTGCTGGCCCAATCTTGACAGCCCCTCGGTCTTTACCGCGCTGCTGGATGGCGATGAGGCCGGATTATTCAGTATCGCTCCCGACTGGCAGGGGGCGCGGCAGCAGCAACTCTACCTGCCGGATACCAACATTCTGCAAACCCGCTGGCTGGCGACGGAAGGCGTGGCTGAAATCACCGACTACATGCCGCTGTGCCAGCAGGAAGACCGGCAGCCGAGAATTATACGGCGAGTTAAAGTGGTCCATGGCAATGCGACCTTCAGCCTGCGCTGTGCGCCGGTACATAATTATGCCCGGGCTACAACCTGCGCCAGTAAACAGGATAATTGCGTGCTGTTCAGCGCGAAAGATCAGCCCACTCTTCGCCTGTGCGGCAACGTCGATTTTGCCGTGGAAAAAAACGCCGCTATCGCTACGTTCACCCTGAAGAAAGGCGAATGCAGGGAATTTATGCTTGGCTGCGCCGACGATGAACATCTGGATAAAGAGAACACCGAAAACTGCTTCAACGAGACGCTGCATTTCTGGCGGCACTGGAGTGCCCAGAATACCTATCATGGCCGCTGGCAGGAGATGGTAAATCGTTCGGCGCTGACGCTTAAGCTGCTGACCTCGTGTAAGCATGGCTCGATTGCTGCGGCGGCCACCTTTGGACTACCCGAAGAGCTGGGCGGAGAGCGCAACTGGGACTATCGCGCTTCCTGGATCAGAGACGCCTCTTTCAGCATGTACGCGCTGATGCGTCTGGGCTATGTGGATGAAGCCCGGCATTTCACCCACTGGGTCGGCCGTTGCGTGGAAAACAGCCATAACGATGTGGAGAAGCTGCAGGTGATGTATCGTCTCGACAGCGGCACCGAACTGCATGAAAGCGAATTGCTGAACCTGTCGGGCTATGCCAACTCCACCCCGGTCAGGATCGGCAACGACGCCTGGCGACAGTCACAGCTGGATATCTACGGCGAACTGATGGATGCCATTTATCTCGCCAACAAATACGGTGAAGCTATCTCCCATCGCGGCTGGGCACACGTCACCAAAATGATTGATTTTGTGTGCGAAAACTGGAACCAGGCCGACGCCGGGATCTGGGAGATGCGCGGCGAACCGCAGCATTTTCTGCACTCCCGGCTGATGTGCTGGGTCGCGCTGGATCGTACAGTACGCCTCGGTGAAAAACGTTCTCTCTCATTCCCTTACGACCGCTGGTGTAAAACCCGCGATGAAATTCGTGAGGATATCTGGAGCAATTTCTGGAATGAAGAGCGCGGGCATTTTACCGCCACCCGCCACGGAGATTTTGTCGATGCCTCGATGCTGCTGATGCCGCTGGTGCGCTTTGTCGGCGCGACCGATCCTGACTGGCTGTCCACGCTGGATACCATCAAAGAGAAGCTGGTCAGCGACGGGCTGGTGCGCCGCTATAACCTTGAGGAAACCCCGGCTGACGGATTGCAGGGCGAGGAAGGCGCTTTCACCGCCTGTTCATTCTGGTATGTCGAGTGTCTGGCGCGAGCGGGCCGGGTTTATGAAGCGCATTTCGAATTTGAAAAGCTTTTGAGCTACGCTAACCCGCTCGGACTGTATGCGGAAGAGTTCGATCGGCAGGGACGTGCGCTGGGCAACACACCGCAGGCGCTGAGTCATCTGGCACTGATCAGCGCCGCCTTTTTCCTGAACCGGAAACTGAACGGCGACGATCCTCTGTGGCAACCCTGAAGACAAATTGTGCCTTTTCCCAGTCCGGAACCGGCTTTACAGATAATTCTGCGTAAAGTTAGTTCAACTGTTACAAATGCTGGTTTCATTGAGATAATTATGACCATATAATGTGCAGCCGATCACACCTGACCGGCACAGGCTCATTTATCCACTGATCACATGGCGCTATACCTGAAGAATATGAAAAAGAGCATCCGCGCATTAGCCGCTTTAGCCCTGGCCGTAACGGCATACAGCCACTCAGCCTTTGCCGTTGTTTATACTTTGCCAGCCGCAAACAGCCGTCTAATTGGCCAGAATCTTGAAATTACCCTCCCTCAGGACAGCAAACTTCCGCTGGAAGCCTTTGCTGCGCAGTATCAGATGGGCCTGAGCAATATGCTCGAAGCCAACCCGGGTGTGGATGTTTATCTGCCAAAAGCGGGCAGCAAACTGATTATTCCTCAGCAGCTGATCCTGCCGGACGCTCCGCGTGAAGGCATCGTGATCAACAGCGCGGAGATGCGCCTGTACTACTATCCGAAAGGCACCAACACCGTAGTGGTGCTGCCGGTCGGCGTGGGCGAGCTGGGTAAAGATACCCCGATCAACTGGACCACCGCCGTTGAGCGTAAGAAAGATGGCCCGACCTGGACGCCCACCAAAAAGATGCACGCAGACTCCGTGGCTGCCGGTGCGCCACTGCCTGTGGTCTTCCCTGCCGGCCCGGATAACCCGATGGGCCTGTATGCGCTGTACATCGGCCGTTTGTATGCAATCCACGGCACCAATGCCAACTTCGGTATCGGTCTTCGCGTAAGCCACGGCTGCGTGCGTCTGCGTGCTGATGACATCAAATGGCTGTTCGACAACGTGCCGGTTGGCACCCGCGTGCAGTTTATCGACCAGCCGATCAAAGCCACCGTTGAGCCTGACGGTTCCCGTCTGGTGGAAGTGCATAACCCACTGTCGCAGACCGAAGAGCAGTTTAACTCTCGCGAGCCAATTCCTCTGAGCATTACTCCGGTAGTGAACAAAGTGGTATCGGATGCCAGCGTTGATACCGCCGCGATGGAAGATGCACTGAAAGCCCGTACCGGCATGCCGACCAAAGTAAACGGCGCAGCGGACAATGGCTATGCTGCACCGATTGCCGTGCAGGAGATGGAAGGAGCTATGCCGAAAGAAGAGCCAATGACCCCGGTGACTAACCAGGGCGCTAACGTGGTGAATCAGAACGCTGCTCCGGCTGATGCTAACGCGCCAGCAAACAGCGGTGCGCCAGCGGTCAACCCGCAAACCGGTGAGCAGGATCAGCAAGCTGTACCTCAGACCCCGTCCACCGATTCACCTGCGCAGCAGCAGTCTCCGGCGGCCCCTGCCGCACCGGATAACAGCACCTTCGTGGTGCCGAAGCAGCCAGGCCCGATTTACGAAAACAAACCGGCCTCTGTGCCTGCCAAAGCCGTCGCTCCGGCAGCTGCAACAGTTAACAGCCAGTCTTAATTACTGCTGTGCGAAGAAAAGGGCCCTGACGGCCCGTTTTTTTATCCAGTCCATTACATTTTGTCCCGCCGCCGCAACGCCAGCCATCCGGCCACGCAGGTAAACAGAGTCACCAGCAGCACCAGCAAAATAAATCCGTGGTGGTTGGTTGCCAGCGGGATCCCACCAACGTTCATCCCGAAGAAACCCGCCACAATATTAATCGGCAGCGCCAGCACGGTGATCACCGTCAGGGTGTAAAGGGTACGGTTACTCTGCTCCAGCTGCCGGGAAGCAATCTCTTCCTGCAGCAAACGGATGCGCTCGGTCAGGCCAATCAGATCGTTCAGCACCACCGTAAACTCTTCAGTAAACTGACGCAGATCCTGCACCACCTGCCGGTCAAGCCAGCCCGGTGGCCGGTTAATCAGGCGGAACAGTGCGGCAGGTTCGGGGGCCAGCAATCGCTGGAAGCGCAGCAGCATACGCCGCAGCCGTCCCAGCTCGCTGCGGTTGTTTTTAATGTGGTGAGTCAGCAGCCGCTCTTCGATCTGATCGACATACAAATTGGCGTGACGGACGATCTGTTCCAATACCGTTTCCTGCTCCACCAGCAGCTCGGTGGATGACTGCGCGACCTGCTCGTCCAGTTTGCCGACCAACCGCTCGATCAGGCGCACCGGCTTGAACCGGGCGCTGACGACCAGACCGGCCCGGCACCAGATCCACAACGTGGCATTTTCGTCACTGCTTTCACGCGGATTAAAAATCACATCGTTCAGCACTGCCATCAGCGCATCGTTCTGCCTTTCGATACGGGTGGTGTGTGAACCATGCTGGATCTCATCAAAAAAGGCTTCATCAACTGAGAAGTTGTTTTTCACCCAGCGTGCCGAAGCAGCATGGCTGAGGTTAACGTGCAGCCACAGAAAACCTTCCCCTTCCGTTTTATGCTGCCAGGCTTCCACAGCCTCCTGTGCCGAAAGGCGCCTTGGTCCGGCGTCGCTGCAGAATAAGTAACCATAAATCAGTCCGGCCACATCATCCGTAAAGTCAGGTTTTTGCAGGGTCAGAGGCTGGCGTTGGGTCATGAAAGTCCGGCTTGTAAGTCAAAGTGTCACCGGACGGTAACGCAACTCTGTGACAGAGAGTTGACGGCTCACCGCTGGCCGGGATCAGATCCAGCGCCGGTCAGAGGCATTTTTGTACATCATCTTTCCGTCATAAAACCTGCGTATCACCCTCACTGTTAGCGTGCAGTTGCACCTGCACCGGGCCACGTTTACTCCAACGATAAGACAGAGGTTTTATGAGCCACAATAGTGCGATTCATCAGGGCCAGACCACCGCCGGTCGCCCCCCTCTCTACAAAAAAACCAGTCGTGTTTCTGTCATGCTGTTTATCCTGCTGGTGATCCTTGGCATCGCTTTCGCCGGGGTCAACCTGTTTAACGATGTCAGCGATGCCGGAGACGTGGTGACCAGCTACGTGCCATTCCTGTTACTGGGCCTGGCGCTGCTGATTGCGCTGGGATTTGAGTTCGTTAACGGTTTTCATGACACCGCCAATGCTGTGGCGACGGTGATTTACACCCACTCGCTGACGCCGACCGTGGCCGTTTTGTGGTCCGGCTTTTTTAACTTCCTCGGCGTGATGTTCTCTACCGGGGTGGTGGCCTTTGGCATCATCTCGCTGCTGCCGGTTGAACTGATCCTGCAGGCCGGTACCGGCACCAGCGGCGTGGACTGGGACCAGGCGCTGAAGATTGGTTATGCCCTGCTGTTCTCTCCGCTGATTGGCTTCATTCTTTCCGCCGTGCTGCTGCTGGTGATGAAAGCGACGGTGAAAAACCGCAAGCTGTATGAAGCGCCGGAGGGCAACAAAGCGCCACCAGCCTGGATCCGCGGCCTGTTGATCCTCACCTGTACCGGGGTTTCTTTTGCCCACGGTTCCAACGACGGTCAGAAAGGCATGGGCCTGATTATGCTGATCCTCGTCGGCACTATGCCGATTGCCTACGCGCTGAACCGCTCCATCCCTGCGGAGCAAAGTCCTCGCGTGGCAGCCATGACCATGGTTACCCGGCAGGAGCTGACGCGCCTCTCGCCGGATGTTGCACCTCCCGCTTCACCTTACAGCGTCCTGACTGATTACGTCCGCACCGGCACGCTCAACCCGCAGGTAGTGCCTGCGCTGGCCGAACTGACCGGCACTATCGTTTCCGCGAGCTGCTGCGTTTACAGGGCGAGCTGGTAAAACTGCAGAAATGGGTGACGCGAACCGGTCACCGCGTGGTGATTATATTTGAAGGTCGTGATGCCGCCGGTAAAGGGGGAGTGATCAAGCGAATAACTCAACGCCTCAACCCGCGCACCTGCCGTGTCGGCGCCCTGCTCTTCTCAGCTGGCCTGCACCACGGTGCGGGTCAACATCTGTAACCGCAAGGTAATGGCAAACGCAAACAGCACTACCGCCGCCGCCGCCAGATAGATCGAATCCACGCCCCAGTGCCCAATCAGCAACCCGGCCAGTGGCCCGGTGATACCAAGCCCGAAGTCGAGAAAGGCCGAATAGAGCCCCAGCGCCGATCCCTGATTCTGCGGTGCTACTTGCCTGATCGCCTCCACGCCCAGCGCCGGGAACACCAGCGAGAAGCCCGAGCCGGTGAGAAACGCCCCAACATCCACCATCAGCGAAGAGCTGCCCTGCCAGATCATCAGCAGCCCAATACATTCAATGGCGAAGGAAACCAGCGACACGCGGATGCCGCCAAAACGTCCGATATAGTTGCTGAACACCAGACGCATCGCCACAAAACCGAGGCTGAACAGCGTCAAAGAGAAGGCGGCCCCGCTCCAGTTATGGCTGGCAAAATAGAGGGTGATAAAGGTGGCAATCGTCCCGAAACCAACGGTCCCCAGCCCGAGGCACAGACCGTACAACCAGATGCGCGAGAACACTTTGTTGAACGGGATACGCTGACCCACCACCACCACCACCGCAGGACGCCGGGTGGCAAGCCAGAAGCCGTAGATCGCCATCAGCATAATCAGCACGGCAAAGCCCGGAATACCAAATGCGGAGTTGAGCAGCACGCCCAGTGGTGCACCCACCGCCATCGCCAGATAGGTCGCCACACCGTTCCAGGAGATAACGCGCGCACTCTGCACCGTACCAACAATGTTCATGCCCCACAAAATAGAACCGGTTGCCGTCAGGCTTTCGCCCAGCCCCAGCACCAGGCGGCCAATCGCCAGCAGGATCAGGCTGGTCAACGGATTAGCATCGAGCAGCACCGCCAGCAGGCTGAACAGACCGCTGGCACCGCACAGCACCAGACCCACCAGCACCACTTTTTTCGGACCCAGCAGATCGGCATAGCGTCCGGCCTGCGGACGGCTGATTAGCGTGGCAAAATACTGCAGGCTGATAATCAGGCCAGCCATAAACGAGCTGTAGCCCAGCTTGTTATGCACATAGCCCGGCAACACCGCCAGCGGCAGGCCTATCGACAGGTAACAAAAGAAGGTAAAAACCACAACGGAGATAATGCGTTTGTTGAGCTGTGCATTGGATAATGCAGGGGTCGAAGACATGTCAGAGCCAAAAAATGTGTGTGATGTGGGTCACATCATACCCTTAGCACACTAAGAGATCCTGTGAAGAATATTGATAAATGTGACCGTTTCCGTTAACAGCAGGTGAATGGCACTTATGCCAGCCGCTCTGCTCCGGGCATAAGGTAAATGTTAGCCGCTTTCGCCTTGCGAGGGCGGCCTGGCAGAATAAAATTTTTTTCGCCGCTCAGGCGAAGGACAAAGCATAACGATCGATAAAGCTGGCGATCTCGCCGGAGGTCTTCAGCGCCCGGATATGGCTGAACAGGTCGCTGGCCTCCTCATACTCTTTACGCAGATACCCCAGCCACTGCTTGATCCTGGCTACGTGGTACAGGCCGGTATCGCCCTGCTTCTCCAGCTGCACGTATTTATGCAGCAGCGTCACCACACCTGCCCATGGCATTCGCGGCTCGTTATATTTAATCACTCTGCTCAGATTCGGCACGTTCAGCGCACCCCGGCCAATCATCACCGCATCGCAGCCGGTGACCCGCATGCACTCCTGCGCGCTTTGCCAGCCCCAGATCTCGCCGTTAGCGATTACCGGGATGCTCAGGCGCTGGCGGATTTCGCCGATTGCAGCCCAGTTGATGCGCCCGGCTTTATAACCGTCTTCCCTGGTGCGGCCGTGAACCGCCAGTTCCGTCGCGCCCGCCTGCTGTACCGCATCGGCAATTTCAAACTGCCGATCGCCCGACTCCCAGCCCAATCGCACTTTAACCGTGACCGGCAGATGATTCGGCACCGCTTCACGCATGGCTTTTGCACCACGATAAATCAGTTCGGGATCTTTCAGCAGTGTCGCTCCACCGCCGCTGCCGTTGACCGTTTTCGACGGGCAGCCACAGTTCAGATCGACACCCCATGACCCCAATTCCACCGCACGAGCAGCGTTTTCCGCCAGCCATTCAGGATACTGGCCCAGCAGTTGAATACGCACCAGCGTACCAGAGGGAGTGCGGCTGGCATGGAGCAGTTCAGGGCAGAGGCGATGAAAGGATTTGACCGGCAAGAGCTGGTCAACGACCCGCAGAAATTCCGTGATGCAGAGATCGTAATCGTTGACGTCGGTGAGCAGCTCGCGCACCAGGGAGTCCAGCACGCCCTCCATCGGGGCAAGTAAAACGCGCATGTCACAACTCATTCGTCGCTGAGATAAGGGGATCTGGCGATCCCCCGAAGAGAGTTCCCGTCATACCACGAAGAGTGCACTGACGGAAAATGGCCTTACGCCGGATCGGAACCGGCGCTCAGGCTTAACCGTTATGCAGGGTTAGAACGGCGCTGACGAGTTTTATTGCGTGGTGCACCGTTGCTGCTGCCTTCCGGCTTCGCGCCACGTGCCGCACCGGCACCTGCCCCATGACGACGCTGGCCGTTGCCCTGGCTGCGTTCGCCACCGGCAGACTGACCGCGCTCGCCGCCACGGTTGCCCTGAGGCGCACCACGACCACGACCGCCGCCGCCGTTACCACCACCGCGCTGCTGACGACCATTCTGAATCGGCTCCGCTTTAATTGACGGGTCCGGCTCATAGCCTTCGATAGCAATACGTGGGATCTCACGCTTCAGTACGCGCTCAATGTCACGCAGCAGTTTGTGCTCATCCACACAAACCAGCGACAGCGCTTCACCGGTTGCCGCAGCACGACCGGTACGACCGATGCGGTGCACGTAATCTTCCGGCACGTTTGGCAGCTCGTAGTTCACCACGTGCGGCAGCTCAGAAATATCAATCCCACGCGCGGCGATATCCGTCGCCACCAGCACGCGAATTTTGCCTTCTTTAAAATCGCTCAGTGCGCGGGTACGAGCGCCCTGGCTCTTGTTACCGTGAATCGCTGCGGCTGTGATGCCGTCTTTGTTCAGCTGTTCAGCCAGGTGGTTAGCACCGTGCTTGGTCCGGGTGAACACCAGCACCTGCTGCCAGTTATCACGGCCAATCAGGAAGGAGAGCAGTTCCCGTTTACGCTTTTTGTCGACGAAATGCACGTGCTGCGTAACCTGCTCGGAAGCGGTGTTACGACGGGCCACTTCAACCTGCTCAGGGTTGTGCAGCAGTTTTTCCGCCAGGCCTTTAATCTCATCAGAGAAGGTGGCCGAGAATAGCAGGTTCTGACGCTTCGCAGGCAGCTTGGCCAGCACGCGACGGATATCATGGATAAAGCCCATATCCAGCATACGGTCGGCTTCATCCAGCACCAGAATCTCCACCAGGGAGAGATCCAGCGCGTTCTGATGCTCCAGATCCAGCAGGCGGCCAGGGGTGGCAACCAGCACATCCACACCGCCACGCAGCTTCATCATCTGCGGGTTGATGCTGACGCCGCCGAACACCACCAGCGAGCGCAGATCGAGATATTTAGAGTAATCGTGGACGTTTTCACCGACCTGAGCCGCCAGTTCGCGGGTGGGGGTCAGGATCAGCGCACGAACCGGACGGCGCCCTTTCGGGTGCGGGTTCGCGCTGCTGAGCAGCTGCAGCAGAGGCAGCGTAAAACCGGCCGTTTTACCGGTACCGGTCTGCGCGCTGGCCATCAGGTCGCGGCCCGCCAGCACCACAGGAATAGCCTGCAGCTGGATTGGCGTTGGCTCGTTATAACCCTGTTCTGCAACAGCACGCAAAATGTCGGCGTTCAGGCCGAGAGAATCAAATGACATAAAATTGACTGACTCCGGATCCGCCCTGACCGCAATAAGCGGTGTAGTTTCCAGGGGGAGAATATGACGCCAGGCTTCGCCTGACGTTTGAAAGGGAGCACAAACCACGGTGCGTAAGGAGCGGATTATAACAGACATTACATCAGCACCGGGAGTGTTTCTTTTGGCGGGGGGAAAATCTCTCTTTTACCAGCGAGGGAAAAGCGATTCCGTCACACAGCCTCCGCAAGATTCTGAGCCATCTCCCGCAGTTGCCCGGCACTGCTATGACCAATCAGCATAAATTTGTAGTGCTGCTGCCGCCAGTAAACCACGTTCATCCCGCGCCGCTTTTCCTGGCTGAAGGCGGTATCTTCAGGTTGTGAAGCGGCAGTGATACAAAGCGCCAGCGGGCCGGACTGCCGGTCCTGCCAGACAATCTGCGCAATCGACACGCCGTCATAGTCGAGCATTCTCGCTCCTTTGAATTCGCTGTCTGAGAGGGTTAATACTGTGGCATTCAACTGCAGGCCAAGGCGCTGGCTGACCAGAGCGAGCTGTTCATTCGCAGCAGCAGGTGTCAGGCTGCTGCCGCTCAGCGTTTCACGGGTGTACAGCGCCATATATTGCGCCACGGTATCACGCCAGCCATCGTCGTTATCGAACAGGCGCCTGCCTTTCATTCCCCCCACCAGGCCGATTGCCAGTGCGGAAACGGTAGCGGCAATCAGCGTGCGGCGGCTGATCCCCTGTGGGGCTTGTTGCGGGTGGATTGTCAATTTTTCCTGCATCGATTTGAGCGGAGCCTCATCCAGCAGCGGGGAAAACGCCGCCGCAAAATCGACGCTGGCAGAATCCAGCTGATTCAGACGCATCACCAGCTCCGGATCTTCATTTAGCATCTTTTCAACCTGTTGCGACTGGCTGTCGTTAAGCTGATTGTCGAGATAAGCCACCAGCATTTCGTCTGAAAGCGGTGCGTTGATAATCCAGCTCATAACTGCCCTCCTTTTCTGCGCTGCTGTTGCAGCCCCGGGTCTTTTGCCAGCGCGAGGCGGGCATTCGCCAGCCTGCTCATGATCGTACCGATGGGGACGGTCAGCGTGTCGGCCGCTTCCTGATAGGTAAACCCTTCGACGTAGACCAGAAAAACCGCATTGCGCTGCGCTTCCGGCAGCCCGTTAACGCGGTCGCGCACCTGTTGCGCCCATAGCCGGTCAACGTCACTCTCCGCGACCTGAAACTCCTGCCTGTCCAGCTCGTCTATATTTTGCTGACGGGTCAGGTGGCTGGCACGAACCTGATTGATCCAGATGGAGTGCAGGATTGAGAACAGCCAGCGATCGAGCCGCGTGCCCGGCGTAAACTGGCTGCTTTTTTCCAGCGCCCGCAGGCAGGTTGCCTGCACCAGATCTTCCGCCACGTCGCGTTTGCGGGACAATACCAGCCCGTAGCGCCACAGCCGCGCCAGATAGAGAGGGAGTTCGCCACGAATATCCACGCTGTTACTCACCCGGACTCCTTAAAAGCATCCCTTAAGCCCCTTTTTTACGGTGCCCCGGGAGAAGATAAAAGCCACGTCAGCGGATTTTCAGCCCGGGGATCATTCTTCTGAGTGTAGGATCCTTCAGCGCATAGTGGTGAAACAGCGCCACCAGCGCATGGCCCCCGGCAAGGACAATAATCCCCCAGGCATTGTAGTAATGCAGGGTTCCCAGCAAATGGCGCAGAGAGCCATCAACATAAATCAGATCGGACATGTCGCCAAATCCAAAAAAGGCAAACTCTTCGCCCTGCGCCCAGCGGAACAGGAAACCGAGCACCACCTGCGCAATCAGCATCAGATAAAGCAGCCCGTGTACCGCTTTTGCCCCAATGTGCAACGCGCGTGAAGGCGTCGCCGGAGGCAGACGACGGCCTTTACTGACCCGCCAGACAATGCGCGCAATCATCAGCACTGCCAGCAGAATGCCGAAGGAGATATGCCAGGACTGCAGGCTGTGACGAAGTGGCGTGCCACGCTCCAGTCGTGACCAGACCTGAAAACTGGCAAAGAGAAAAATAACGTCGATCGCGGTCAGCCAGTGCAGCGTGATGGATAAGCGATCGTAGTGCGACGAAGTGGAAGTCTGGCGCATGGTGCGTTCCCCTGAGTGATTTACAGAGTGAACAGTTCAGAACGGGATCTTATTCAGTTTATTTTGAAAAAAAGAAGGGGGAGATAAAGAACGGGCCACCCGACGGCGGCCCGTAGTGCATCAGCGGTGACGCTGGCGAGCGCGAACAGGCTCTTTAGCCAGCAGAGAGACCACGGCGGGTCCGGTCAGCATCAGCACACCTACAACACCCAGTAGCAGGTTGTTGTGGATCACGCGGGACAAAAGATACAGCACCAGCATGGCGGCCCCAAAGTAATACGTGGTGGTGACATCTTCCAGGAAGTCGCCAACACGACGTAAACGAGGGCTGCGTTGAGTCATCAGCATCGCGGCAAATACGCTGGCATACATCGCCAGAAATACCGTACTGACCTGCAGCAGTGTCTGGTGCTTCCATCCCCACACCAGTCCGGCAATCAGCAGGAGGTGCAGCGTGATATGTACACAGGTTTGTCCGGTGACAATCTGAATACGATTAGACCATTTCATTGTTTTCTCCTGGCAGACCCAACAGAGGTCGCCCAGCCTTGTTACCACAGTAGCGTGATAACGAATTTCCTCAGACTAACGTAGTTTTCGGATAATGCCGCAAAGATCGCGGCTTGCCGACACTCTTTTGTGACAAAGACTACACTTTACTCTTTGTCTGTCGAAAAGGAGAGCGCGCACAGTATGTCACAAAACGCGCAAGGATTTTCATTAAAAGTCCTGACGATCAATACACACATGGGTTTTAACGCTTTTAACCGACGTTTTATTCTGCCTGAACTGCGTGATGCCGTCAGGGCCACCTCAGCGGATATCGTCTTTCTCCAGGAGGTGATGGGTGCCCACGCGGTCCACAAATTGCAGGTGGAAAACTGGCCCGACACGCCTCATTACGAATTTCTTGCCGACACGATGTGGCATGATTTCGCCTATGGTCGCAATGCGGTCTACCCGGAAGGCGACCACGGCAACGCCGTCCTGTCCCGTTTTCCCATTATGGAGTATGAGAACCGTGACATTTCAGTGCAGGGCACGGAAAAACGTGGCCTGCTGCACTGTAAGGTGACCATTCCCCATACTCAAACCACGCTGCATGCAATCTGCGTACATCTGGGGCTGCGTGACGCCCATCGCGCGGCACAACTGACAATGCTTTGCGAACTGATTAACAGCCTGCCTGAAAACGCACCGGTGGTGGTGGCGGGTGATTTCAATGACTGGCAGCAGAAAGCCAACGCGATCTTAAAACGGGGAGCCGGGATGGAAGAAGTTTTCAGCCGCAAGTCCGGTCGCCCGGCGCGTACCTTCCCTGCCCGCTTTCCCCTGCTGCGGCTTGACCGCATCTATGTTCGTAACGCCGGGATCAGCCACCCGCAGACCATTCCCCTGCGCCCCTGGTCACACCTGTCCGATCACGCGCCACTGGCGGTGGAGATTCACCTATGAAAATGGAATGGCGTGACGGTAACCGCCTGCGACTGCTTGCCAACGGAGAGCAGTATTTCCCGCGGGTGTTTGAGGCAATCCGTCGCTCAAAAGAGACGGTGCTGCTGGAGACCTTTATTCTGTTTGAAGATCAGGTGGGAAAACAGTTGCACGCTGTGCTGCTGGAAGCGGCTCAACGTGGCGTGAAAGTGGAAATGATGCTGGATGGCTACGGCTCCAACGATCTTTCCGACGAGTTTATCAGCACTCTGACTGCTGCTGGCGTGCGTTTCCTTTATTACGATCCCCGCCCGCTGGTGCTGGGTATGCGAACCAATATCTTTCGCCGCCTGCACCGTAAAACCGTGGTCTGCGACGGGGTGATTGCCTTTGTCGGCGGCATCAATTTTTCGTCAGAGCATAACTCCAGCTATGGGCCGGAAGCCAAGCAGGATTATGCCGTTGAGGTGCGCGGTCCGATTGTTGATGACATCACCCGCTACGTCCGCCAGGCGATCAGCAGTCAACAAGTGCCACGTCGCTGGTGGGGTGGCCGATCGCACCGCCCGGCACACAATGCCACGCCGGGCGACGCACAGGTACTGTTTGTCTGGCGTGATAACGACGAGCACCGGGACGATATCGAGCAGCACTACATTACGATGCTGCGCGAAGCCAAACAGGAAGTGATCATCGCCAACGCCTATTTCTTTCCCGGTTACCATCTGCTGCGGGAGATGCGCAGTGCGGCGCAGCGTGGCGTCACGGTGAAGCTGATTGTGCAGGGTGAACCGGATATGCCGATCGTCAAGGTCGGAGCCGAGTTGCTGTACAACTATCTGGTCGGCGGCGGCGTGGAGATTTATGAATATATCCGCCGTCCGCTGCACGCCAAAATCGCGGTGCAGGACACTCAATGGTCGACGGTTGGATCCAGCAATCTCGATCCGCTGAGCCTGTCGCTCAACCTGGAAGCAAACCTGATGATCCACGACCGCGCCTTTAATCAGGTGCTGCGTAACGAGCTGAACCGGTTACTGGCTGAAGAGTGCCAGCGGGTGGAAGAGAGCCAGTTGCCAAAGCAAAACTGGTGGCAGTTATCAAAAAGCGTGGTGGTGTTTCACTTCCTGCGCCACTTTCCGGCCATTGCTGGCTGGCTGCCCGCTCATACGCCGAAGCTGGCACAGGTGCCGCCGCCGGTGCAGCCTGAAATGGAAACCCAGGATCGTGTGGATCCCAAAGAGAGAGTGAAACCCTGATGGCTGAAGGACATTCCCACTGGAAGTGGGTAAAGAAAGCCCTCACCTGGCTGTTTTTTATTGCCGTGATTGTGCTGCTGGTGATTTATGCCCGCAAAGTGAACTGGCATGACGTGATCAACGTGATCGGCAACTATAACCGCGTGGCGATTTTCGGCTCCGTGGCGCTGGTGGTGGTCAGCTATCTGACTTATGGCGTCTACGACTTGATTGGTCAGGCGTACTGCGGTCATAAACTGCAAAAACGTCAGGTGATGCTGGTCTCGTTTGTCTGTTACGCCTTCAACCTGACGCTGAGTACATGGGTTGGCGGCGTGGCTATGCGCTACCGGCTCTACTCCCGTCTGGGGCTGGAGGGCAGCACCATTACGCGGATATTTTCACTGAGTATCGCCACCAACTGGCTGGGCTATGTGCTGGTGTCCGGTGTGGTATTCAGCGCCGGGATGGTACCGATACCTGCCGGATGGTTTATCGGCGAGGGAACGCTGCGCACCATTGGCGCGGCGCTGCTGTCCTTCGTGGTAATTTATCTGGCGCTGTGTGCCTTCTCCAGGCGCCGTCGCTGGACGGTCAAAGGCCACAAACTGGCGCTTCCCTCGTTTCGTATGGCGCTGCTGCAGTTTGCCGTTTCCAGCGCTAACTGGCTGGTGATGGGCGCGATTATCTGGCTGCTGCTGGCAGAGAAAGTCGATTATCCGCAGGTGCTGGGAGTGTTGCTGATCAGCAGTATCGCCGGGGTGATTATCCATATTCCGGCGGGGATTGGCGTGCTGGAGGCGGTATTTCTGGCGCTGCTGAGCGGCGATCATCTGTCGCACGGCACTATTATCGCTGCCCTGCTGGCTTACCGGGTGCTCTATTTTATCGCCCCGTTGCTGCTGGCGCTGGTGCTCTATCTGTGGCTGGAGAGTCGGGCCAAAACCCTGAAGCAGAAAAATCAGCGGAAGATGCAGAAATCTTAAAAAAAGGCGGAATAAATTCCGCCATATCGATTCGTACCAGTCATTGGCCGGCCGGAATAGATTCCTCCCCGGCCCTTCGTGCATGCCCTTACAGCGGGCGAACTATTCGCCCGCCAGTTCAGCACCTAGCGGCGGTTACCGAAGATACGCAGCAGCATCAGGAACAGATTGATGAAGTCCAGATACAGCGTCAGCGCTCCCATAATGGAGTAACGACGCAGGTTCTCTTTATCATCAGTATTGATGTTCTCACCGATGTTTTTCAGCTTCTGCGTGTCGTAAGCGGTCAGGCCCACAAACACCACCACGCCGATATAGGTCACCGCCCACATAAGTGCCGTACTTTTCAGCCACATGTTAACCAGTGAAGCCAGCACAATACCGATCAGCGCCATAAACAACATGCTGCCCATGCCGCTCAGGTCACGCTTGGTGGTGTAACCCCAGAAGCTCATCGCACCGAACATCCCGCCGGTGACCAGGAAAGTACTGGCGATTGAAGAGTAGGTGTAGACCAGGAAAATGCTCGCCATGGTCAGCCCGGTGAGCGCCGAGTAGAGCATAAACAGGCCGGTCGCCGCCGCGCCGCTGAGTTTATGCACCATGCCTGACAGCACAAAGACCAGCCCAAGCTGGACGATGATCAGGCCAAAGAAAGTGATGCGGTTAGCGAAAACCAGCTCCATCACCGCCGGTGTGTTAGCGGCAAACCATGAAACAAATGCAGTCAGTAACAGACCACAGGTCATCCAGCCATAGACCTGAGCCATATAGGTCTGCAGCCCGGTACCAGCCTGCGAAACAATTGAACCGTTGGAACGTGGATATCGATCCATGATGCTCCCCTTATAAAGGTTAAATTTAACGTTGGTAGCGATAAGTCTGGCACATTCAGGTCTGGTTAAGCCAGCCCTGCAGACCGTTTTTCGCAGGCAGTTAGCCTGAGGTTGAAGTCCGGTACGCAAAAATGGTTCAGCCGGAGATAAAGATTGGGCGGTTGCTGCCGATAGTCAGAATACAGGGAGACCGCCTGACAGGAAGTTCTATAAACGTAGCACCTCCTATTACACCGGGGAATCCTGATGAACAGCCAGCCACGCCGCACGCGGAAAATGAGCACCCGCACCCTGATGCTCCTGACTGGAGCGCTTACCATCACTCTTGGTTTCACCGTTACCATTGGTTTGCTGAGTTGGCAGTCCAGCCAACAACAGCGCATGCTGGCCGAAGAGTACCTCGGACAAATCGCCGAAAGTAACGCGCTGGGAGTGCAGAAAGATCTGGAGTACGCCCGCACCGTCGCTAAAGATCTGGGACAGAGCCTGATTGCCCTTCCCGGTGCCGGGATCGCCGACCGTAAGGTCGCTGAAGACCTGATGAAATACTCCCTCAAACAGAACCCGGATTATCTGTCGATGTCGGTGATTTTTGAAGCCAACGCTTTCGACGGCAAAGATGCGGAAATCGCCCAACAGCCGGGCGCAGCGCCACAAGGCCGATTTGCGCGCTTCGTCGACCGCGACAAAAACGGCAATTTTGCCCTGCATAACCTCGACTCATTCCTGACTCCGGGCTAGGGAGACTACTATCTGATCCCGCAGAAGCTGCAGAAAGACGTGCTGATTGAACCCTACAGCTATGCCTATAACGGCGTGGATACGCTGCTGACCTCGGTGGCTGCGGTGGTGATTGACGATAACAAACTGAAAGCGGTGATTACCTCCGATATTTCCCTCGCTTCGCTGCAGCAAACCGTTGGAGCGATCAAGCCGTGGAAAGGCATTGGTTATGCTCTGCTGCTGTCGAATAAAGGCCTGGTGGTTTCCAGCCCCGATAAAGCGCAGTCGGGTAAACCTTATCCCGGAGAAACCGACAAATTCAGCCAGAACATTACCGAGCACTACGACAGTGTACTGGGTGAAAACGTGCTGGAAACCTGGCGTCCTGTGAAGATCGGCAACAGCGAACTGCCGTGGTATCTGGGTATTGTCACGCCGGTTAAGGCGGTGATGGCCATCGCAAACCGCCAGCTGATGAGCGCGCTGATTATGATGGTGCTGAGCATTGTGATTGTCTGTGCCGTTCTGGGCCTGCTGTTCAGCCGGAAAGTTGCCCGCCCTATCGGTGGTGAACCAGCTCGGGCCGCCGAGATCGCCCTTGGCGTGGCGGAAGGCGATCTGACGGCAGAAATCCCGGTTGGCGCAAACGACCGCCAGAGTATTTTCTTTGCCATGCAGACCATGCAGCAGCAATTGCGCACCATGGTTGGCGAAATCATTTCCGCCAGTGATTCAGTGCGCCAGGGCGCTGGCGAGATTGCCTCGGGCAACCTTGATCTTGCTTCGCGAACTGAGCAGCAGGCAGCCGCGCTGGAACAAACAGCCGCCAGCATGGAGCAACTGACCGCCACGGTGAAGCACAACGCCGACAATGCGCATCAGGCAAATTCACTTACTGAAAATGCCACTGATATCGCCAGACGCGGCGAGCAGCTGGTGCAGCAGGTGGTGACGATTATGCAGCAGATCGATGAGAGTTCGCGCAAGATCGGCGCAATCACCAGCATTATTAACGGTATTGCTTTCCAGACCAACATCCTGGCACTGAATGCCGCGGTTGAGGCAGCACGGGCCGGTGAACAGGGTCGTGGCTTTGCCGTAGTGGCAGCAGAAGTGCGCAGCCTGGCTCAGCGCAGCGCCAATGCGGTGAAAGATATCTCCGCACTGATCAGCGAGTCCACCCAACGTGTTGATCAGGGCGTCACGCTGGTTCAGGATGCCGGGAAAACCATGCAGGAGATGACCTCGGCGGTGAATTCAGTGAAAACGATCATCGGCGAGATTATGCACGCTTCTGACGAGCAGTCGCAGGGAATTGGTCAGGTGACGGTAGCAGTTAATCAGATGGATGGCGCCACTCAGCAGAACTCCGCGCTGGTGCAGCAGATGTCGGCCGCCGCCGCCTCGCTGGAAGACCAGGCGCAGCAGCTGGCACAGACCGTGCAGTTGTTCCGGCTGGATGGCGCGTAACATAGCCCCCGGATATTGCGTAGTGAAACGACCCGGATCGCTGGATTATCAGGCGCGGGAATTGTTCAGGGATAGCCGTTCCCCGTCCGCCAGCCTGTTTATGAAACTCAATGCGGATACGCAGTGGCTGCAGCCCGGTCAGATTCTGATTGTTGCTGACCCGGACACGCCAGCTCAACTTACCCTGCAAATGCTGAACGCGCTCAGGCAGGCGAAGCAAAAAACCAATGCGGCTTTTATCGGCGTAAATGCCGAAGAGGCCGGTGTTATGCGAAAGCATTACGGGGCGATTGCCGCGCTGACCAGCGTCGGGGATAAGGTTTTCAGTACAGCCGGAGATGCCGGTGAAAAATATTTTAATACTATTGAGCAAACCCTTAAAAAAATCGAGGCCAGCTATCAGAATCAGTTCCGCACCCAGGGGACGCTGATCAGTCAGCAGTTCTTTATTGAACGTAATCAGCTGCTGAATCAGTTAAAGGGTCTGGTTAACAAACCGCTGTTAAAATCACTTTCCCGCCATACGGTGAAATTCCGGGAGTATGAAAATATGAAGCGGGCGTTAAATCTCTCCAGCCGTTCGATTGTGCATGAGTAGTCCACTGTGGGGATGGGTGGGATACCAGGATATTCATACTATGTTGGCAATGCGGCCAAAGCGGCTCGTTTCCTCAAGGCCGGAGGCTATATTGGTATTGGTTTCTCTTTTGCGGGAACGACTAATGACGTGGTGGATGCCTGTAGTAAAGGGCGTGAAGATGAATGCAAGAAAGTGGCTTACAGAGAATATTCAAAGTTCGGTACAGGAACTTTAGCAGGATTAGGCACTGGAGCAATAGGTGCTGCTGCTGGACTGGGAGTATGTGCAGCAATTGGTATCGCCACAGCAGGTGTGGGAGGAGTTGCATGCGCAGCAGTCGGTTCAATAGCCGCGGGCTATGCGGGTAGTCAGGTAAGTGATTCTCTGATTGATGCTTTTTTTGACTATTTCGAGAAATAAAAAATGAAATCCATAGCAATGTTTATTGCCATTATCCCATTAATTTGTTTGATTGCGTGCATTTTATTATATAATTTAAATAGAAAAAATTATCATAACCTGCTCAATGAATTACAAAAGGAAAATGTCCTGCCTGTTTTTTATTCATATCATTCAAGTATGGGTTTTTTTGGCGCACCCGTAATGGCTTATTTATTCCTGAGAATAAAAAACAACAAAAAAATATTTTTCATTAATGAGGGTAATGATATTTATAACTTTACCAATAAAAATAACAACAAGGATCTCATTAATGGAATAATACCGTTTTACTACACTTTCCTGACAGGATTAGGATTCACCTGCATCCTGTGTTTTATTGGCCTGATGATTAAATTACAAACTGCGTTTATCTCGTAGTGCGCGCAATCTTAAGGGCGGCATACAACCGCCCCGCTCTCTTATTTCCCGCGGGCCAGACAGCTCTGATAGCGCCCCTCAACCCGCTGGGCAAACCAGGCTGTGGTCAGATTTCGGGTGATTTTGGGGCTCTCCAGCTTGATGCCCGGCAGCATCTCACGCGGCTGCTGCTTCCCGGCATTTTTATCCGCCAGCGCAAACACCTGCCGCCATAAATCCGTTTTCTCAAAATCCTGCGTCTGCCCTTTCTCCAGTGCTCTGCGGATCGCGCTGTTACTCATATCCAGACGTTTACCCAGCGTCCGGACCGCCAGCTCGGTTGAACCGGCCACATCCGAACCGTACTGGATCAGATCGCCATCCAGCGCCAGTTTGATTCCACTCAGACGGGCAACGGCAGCCTGGAACGCGGCGTTACGGCTGGAGTACCACCCTGCGTTGTAATCGGCAAAGCGGTATATAGCCCGGCTGTAATCCGCCGGATAGCCAAGCAGATGCATAGTGCCAAACCAGACGCCGCCCCGGCGGGTGAACACTTCACGGCGGATGCTACCATCAACCGGATACGGATAGCCTTTGGCGTGCGCTTCGGCGAAGTCGATGCTGACCTGCATCGGGCCACCGGTATGAATCGGATTAAGGTTGCCGAACAGCTTCTTCCCCATCGGCACCATGTTGATGAAATCATCAAAAATAGCGCTAAGCTCTTTTTCGCTCTTCACGTGATCCAGCCGATCGGTATAGCTCTTGCCGTTAGGGGATTTGATCATCAGCGCGGTGCGCACCACAAAAGAAGGGATATGCAGCTTACCGGCACGACGGTCAATCTCGCCCCATGCAATTTTCGGCAGCCCCGGAATCGTGGCATCGGCGTTGAAACCGGATTCCTGATCGGTGATGGCGATGACCGAGCACAGATTACTGGCTGAAGGGTCGATACCCTGGCCGTTAAACGCCACAAAGAGGGCTTCGGTCCAGGCCTGGCGATCGCTGACCTTCGCCGGCAGCATCTGGTTTATCTGCGATTTTACATCAGCTGGTCGTCGTTCCGGTGCCTGTGAAGTGGGCTTGCTGCTACAGCCTGCCAGCACCAGTAGCCCCAGCAGTGACAGACGCTTAATTGCGGAGTAATTCATTGCTTTCCATGTTATTCAACAGCGCTCGCCGCCTGGTACAGATACGCGCGCGTCAACGCAACCAGCTGCAGGCGGAAAGCGTCTTTATCTTCCAGCTCAAACCGCCCTTCGAGGAACAGACGCACCGGGCCGTAGATAGCGCCCAGCGTCATTAATGACACCATCGACAGAGCCTTAAACTTGCCATCGCTGGCGGTCTCCAGCAACGCAGAAACCGACATCAGCACCCGCTTCTGCGGTGACTTAATCAGCTCGGGTGCCGCATAGTTCTCAGCAATGGCATACAGCGCCCGCGACAGCACCGGATCGCCGAACTTGGACTTCAGCCAGCCCGCCACCAGCCCCTGCGCCATCTCATCCAGCGACAGATGATGACAGGCTACGCAGGATTCATCGACATCGTCCGCCACCGCGTGCAGATGGCGCACCAGCACCGCCGTCAGCAACGTTTCCCGGTTGGGATAATACTGGTAGAGCGTGCCGACGGAGACGCCAGCCCGTTCAGCTACACGGGTAGTGGTGCAGCGGTCGATGCCCTCACGCAATAAAACCTGGATGGTGGCATCAAGAATGGCGTCCACGGTGGCAATGGATCGCGCCTGAACCGGGGATTTACGCGGGATATTCAGGTCTGGCTGCTGGCTCACTGGCTACTCCCAGCGTGAGGCGGCCTGCTGGTCGCTGTCGCGTGGTTCCACCCAGCGATCGCCTTCAGGGGTCGCTTCGCGCTTCCAGAAAGGTGCTCGGGTTTTCAGGTAATCCATAATAAATTCGGCTGCGGCAAACGCGCCTGCCCGATGAGCTCCGCTGACACCAACCATCACAATTTCATCACCGGGAAACAGTTCTCCGATGCGATGGATGACCGTGACTCGTTGCATTGGCCAGCGTTCCCGGGCTTCAGCGACGATCTCTTCCAGCGCTTTTTCGGTCATGCCCGGATAGTGCTCCAGGGTCAGAGCGGCCACCTGGTCACCCAGATTATGATTACGGACTTTGCCGGTGAAGGTTACCACTGCACCGTCTTTATCACAGGCCGACAGCCAGCGGTACTCACTGGCCATATCGAATGGCGCAGATCCGACGATAATTTTCGTTTCCAGGTTATCCTCCGGTCACCGGCGGGAAGAAGGCGACTTCATCCCCGGATTTAAGTGGATGCTGAGGAGAAACCAGCGTCTGGTTTACCGCAGCCAGCAGCTTGCCGGACTCCAGCGCCAGCGCCCAGCGGTCGCCTTTGGCAGCCAGGGCGGCACGCAGGGCTTCCACCGTGGCGTACTCTTCCGTCATGGTGACGCTGCCGGTCCCCACCAGCTCACGCACCTGGGCAAAAAACAGCACGTTAATCATGATCTGCCGCCCGGAAATCGCCAGACTTGCCACCGCTTTTGCTCAGCAGGCGACAGTGCTCGATGCTGATGTCTTTCTGCACTGCTTTACACATGTCATAGATGGTCAGTGCTGCAACAGAGGCTGCCGTCAGCGCCTCCATCTCCACACCGGTTTTTCCGGTCAGACGGCACAGCGATTCAATCCGCACCCGGTGATGTTCCACTTCGGCAGCCAACGTCACTTCCACTTTGCTCAGTAGCAGCGGATGGCACAGCGGGATCAGTTCCCAGGTACGCTTGGCCGCCTGGATACCGGCAATTCTCGCGGTGGCGAAAACATCACCTTTATGATGGCTGCCGTCGATGATCATCTGCAGAGTTTCCGGATTCATCACCACGAAGGCTTCCGCCCGCGCTTCACGGACGGTTTCATTTTTAGTCGAGACGTCCACCATGTGGGCCTCGCCTGCGGCATTGATATGGGTCAGTTGCGACATCAGAGTTTCTTCACATGCGAAACAAAGTTACAAGGTCGGGTGCGGGCATCCAGCTGCTCCTGAATGACCCTTTCCCACGCGCTCTGGCAGGCTCCGGTCGAACCGGGCACGGCAAAAATCAGCGTCTGATTAGCCATTCCGGCCACCGCGCGAGACTGCAGATTTGCACTGCCAATCTCTTCATAAGAGATCATACGGAACAGCTCACCAAATCCTTCGATCTCGCGATCAAACAGCGGCACCAATGCTTCAGGGGTACTGTTTTTGCTGTTGAATCCGGTGCCGCCATTGACGATCACCACCTGCACATCCTCACTGGCAATCCAGCTGGAGACCACCGCGCGGATACGGTAACGGTTATCTTTTACCAGCGCATGATCCAGCACCCGGTGGCCTGCTTCCGTCACTGCCTCACGCAGATAGTCACCGGAGCTGTCGCTGGCCGCATCACGGCTGTCAGAAACGGTCATTACCGCCACGTTAAGCGGCACAAATTCGGCCGTCGATTTTCCCATTATTTGCGTCCTTAGCGTTAACCGCCGATATAAGAGAGATTCTGGGTAATGCCAGTGTTGCCCTGATGCAGGAAGTGCGTCTGCTTTTTGCTGTGCAGGCAGGCGGCAATGCGCTGCTGCAGCTGCTCCTGCTGGCTGTCATCCGCCAGTAAATCCCTCAGCGACACGCCACCGTCGCCAAACAGGCAGAGATGCAGTTTACCGGTGGCGGAGACGCGCAGGCGGTTGCAACTGGCGCAAAAGTCCTTTTCATAAGGCATAATCAGGCCGATTTCACCCTGATAGTCAGGATGGCGGAACACCTGCGCCGGGCCGTCGCTACGCCCACGGGGCTGGCGGATCCACCCCTGCAACAGCAGGCTGTCACGGATCACCGAGCCGGAGATATGGTGTTTACGGAACAGTTCGCCACCGTCACCGGTTTCCATCAGCTCGATAAAGCGTAGCTGGATTGGGCGCGAGCGGATCCAGTCAAGGAAAGTTTGCAGGCTGTTATGATTGATATTGCGCATCAGCACAGTATTAACTTTGACCTTGCTGAACCCGGTTTCAAAAGCGGCGTCGATACCGCTCATCACCTGCTGAAATTTATCCTGGCCGGTGATGGCATGGAACTGACGGGCATCAAGACTGTCGATACTGACGTTGAGAGCAGTCAGACCTGCTTCGCGCCAGTGAGCGACATCGCGGGCCAGCCGGTAACCATTGGTGGTCACCGCCAGCTGGCGGATGGCAGAATTTTCGCGTACGGCGGCGATAATGTCGGTAAAGTCACGCCGCAGCGAGGGCTCGCCGCCGGTCAGGCGCACTTTTTCTGTGCCCGCAGCCGCAAAGGCACGGGTCACACGCCGGATCTCATCCAGCGAAAGGAAGCTTTTGTTGGCTACGCCCTGCGGTTGGTAACCATCAGGCAGACAGTAGTTGCAACGAAAATTGCAAACATCAGTGATCGACAGGCGCAGGTAATAAAAGCTGCGGTCGAAGCTATCGGTAAATTGTGGCACCAGAACACCTTTCCAGAGACGGGAGATGCAGGCATTTCTTTCTGCACCCTGGCAACTCAAAGGTTGCGGCCAGGGTACCGTATCCGCAGACTTAGGTACCAGGGCTAAGTGTGACTTACCGCACATCGGTAAATCATGGTGACAAAATTCTACCGCTATTGTGAAGCCGTTACCAGAACGAAGTTTCGCTATACATTTTGATATATAACGAATTTTCACCACATTTTCGCCACACGTTAGCGTAAAGTAAGCAAAAAATGCCAGACCAGTTTCCGGAATGGCCTTAACCTCTGAAAGGAATTTTATGCGCAATCGCACATTGGCCGATCTCGATCGCGTCGTCGCTCTCGGCGGCGGCCACGGCCTGGGCCGCGTGATGTCGGCTCTTTCCCCTTTGGGTTCCCGCCTCACCGGTATCGTCACCACCACCGATAACGGCGGGTCGACCGGGCGTATTCGTCGCTCCGAAGGCGGGATTGCCTGGGGTGATATGCGCAACTGCCTGAACCAGCTGATCACCGAACCGAGCGTGGCCTCAGCGATGTTTGAATACCGTTTTGCCGGGAATGGCGAACTGGCCGGGCACAACCTGGGCAATCTGATGCTGAAAGCGCTGGACCACCTCAGCGTCCGCCCGTTTGAAGCGATTAATTTGATCCGAAATTTGCTGAAGGTGGATGCTTTTTTAATCCCGATGTCCGAACAGCCGGTTGACCTGGTCGCCATCGACAGCGAAGGGCATCTGGTTTATGGCGAAACTGAAATTGACCAGATGCAGCAGCCGCCGCAGGAGCTGATGCTGTCGCCGGTTGTTAACGCCACGCGGGAAGCGGTTGAAGCCGTCGGGGAAGCGGATCTGATCCTGATTGGGCCGGGCAGTTTTTATACCAGCCTGATGCCGGTGCTACTGATGCCGGATATGGCACAGGCACTTCGTCGCACGCCCGCCACCATGGTGTTTATCGGCAATCTGGGGAAAGAGTTAAGCCCGGCTGCGGCGCAGCTGTCACTGGCTGATAAGCTGGCGATGATGGAGAAATACATCGGGAAGAAGGTGATTGACGCGGTGGTGGTCAGCCCGCTGGTGGACACCCGCAACGTCACTGACCGGTTGATTATTCAGGAGCCGCTGGAGGCTGCCGATATCAAATATCGCCATGACCGTCAGCTGCTGCATATCGCGCTGGAACACGCCATTCAGTCAATTGGCTGATCAAACGGGGGACGAATAAATTTGCCCCCGACAGCGGCCTGCCAAACAGAATGACCTCAGGAAGCGGCGATAAACAGCTCGCGCATCTGATGCAACTGATCGCGAACATGAGCCGCTTCTTCGAACTCCAGGTTCTGCGCGTGCTCCTGCATTTTCGCTTCCAGCTCGTGGATTTTCTTCTGCAGCCCTTTGGGTGACATATCCATTGGCACCGCATCGTCTTCCACGATGCTGCGAGGCCCTTTGCCGCGAGTTTTGGTTTTGTTCTTGTTGATCCCCTGCCCCAGCTCAAGAATATCGGCGATTTTCTTGTTAAGCCCCTGCGGAACGATGCCCCGCTCTTTGTTGTAGATCTCCTGCTTCTCCCGACGGCGTTCGGTTTCGCCAATCGCCCGCTCCATCGACGGCGTGATCTTATCGCCATACAGGATGGCTTTGCCGTTAACGTTACGCGCTGCACGCCCGATGGTCTGGATCAGCGAGCGCTCGGAGCGCAGGAAGCCCTCTTTATCCGCATCCAGAATGGCCACCAGCGACACCTCCGGCATATCCAGCCCTTCCCTCAGCAGGTTGATCCCCACCAGCACGTCGAACTCGCCCAGCCTCAGGTCGCGGATAATCTCCACCCGCTCGACGGTATCAATATCCGAGTGCAGGTAACGAACCCGTTCGCCGTGTTCTTCCAGATATTCGGTCAGGTCTTCCGCCATGCGCTTGGTCAGCACCGTGACCAGCACGCGCTCGTTGATCGCCACCCGCTTGCGGATTTCCGACAGCAGATCGTCCACCTGAGTACCCACCGGCCGGACCTCAATCAGCGGATCGAGCAACCCGGTCGGGCGCACCACCTGGTCAATCACTTCGCCACCCGACTTCTCCAGCTCGTAATTGCCAGGCGTCGCGGAAACATAAATGGTCTGCGGTGCCAGCGCCTCGAACTCTTCAAATTTCATCGGGCGGTTATCCAGCGCTGAAGGCAGGCGGAAACCATACTCCACCAGTGTCTCTTTACGCGCCCGGTCCCCCCGATACATGCCGCCAATTTGCGGGATAGTGACGTGCGATTCGTCCACCACCAGCAGGCCATCGGCAGGCAGATAGTCAAACAGCGTTGGCGGCGCTTCACCCGGACCACGGCCAGAAAGGTAGCGCGAGTAGTTTTCAATCCCCGAGCAGTAGCCCAGCTCATTCATCATTTCAAGATCGAACTGTGTACGCTGCGACAGGCGTTGCTCTTCCAGCAGCTTGTTGTTCTCCAGCAGTACCTTGCGGCGATCCACCAGCTCTACCTTGATCTCTTCCATCGCCTGCAAAATCCGCTCGCGAGGGGTAACGTAGTGCGTTTTGGGGTAGATGGTGTAACGCGGGATCACCGAATCAATTTGCCCGGTCAGCGGGTCGAAAATCGATAATCGCTCCACTTCCTCATCGAACAGCTCAACGCGCAGCGCATAGTCATCTGATTCTGCCGGGAAGATATCAATCACTTCGCCACGCACCCGGAAGGTGCCACGCTGGAAAGCCTGGTCGTTGCGGGTGTACTGCAGCTCAGCCAGACGACGCAGAATCGCCCGCTGATCGATCACCATGCCGCGCGTCAGGTGCAGCATCATCTTCAGATAGAGATCGGGGTCGCCCAGACCATAAATGGCCGATACCGAAGCCACCACAATCACATCCCGCCGCTCCAGCAACGCTTTGGTGGCCGACAGACGCATCTGTTCGATGTGTTCGTTAACTGAAGCATCCTTTTCAATAAAGGTGTCCGAGCTTGGAACATAAGCTTCCGGCTGGTAGTAGTCGTAATAGGAGACGAAATACTCCACCGCATTATCCGGGAAGAACTCCTTCATCTCACCGTAAAGTTGAGCTGCCAGAGTTTTGTTTGGCGCCAGTACCATCGTCGGGCGGTTCAGGTCGGCAATCACGTTAGCCACGGTAAAAGTTTTACCGGAGCCGGTGACCCCGAGTAGCGTCTGATGAGCCAGCCCATCCTCCAGTCCCTCTTCGAGACGACGGATTGCCTCCGGCTGGTCACCGGAAGGTTTGAAATCGGAGTTGAGTTTAAAGACTTTGCTCATTGAATGGCTACCTGCTGATGGATCACACAAACCGGACTCTAATTTTACTCCGCCGCGTCGATTTTACCAGCAAAAAATACTGGATATAATCACAGTAATTTTGCATGATGCTTCGGTAAATGGCAACAACGCACTTTTGCAGGACCAGCCGGAACTAAAAGTCAGAGTCTGCAGGAGGTTATCCCCAGACAGGGTGAAACTTTAACATTTGTCAAGAAATCCTGACAAAATACGCGGCCCGAATTATGGTGACAATTTCAGTTGCTTGATTTTCATTAACTAGTTGATTTTTATATTATTGCCTTCCGAGCCGAGTTTCGCATCAACTCGTGCTCAAGCCGCGCCCGCTCTCGTTTCCTGCAGGTTTTCAGCCGCTCATGCACATGGTTATCCACAGGAATGGTGGATAACTGATTTCAGCGCCCGAGCCGTCTGATGTGTATAAATCATCCCTGACCTGCGATCGGACCCGCAAATAATTTTTTTGGAATTATTTTCGCTTCTTTCCTGAGTATTGGCGGGCCTGAAATGCATATTTTCTGCATTGCGGCTACCCTTTTTAACCGTTTTTTTTTCAGGTTTTTGCCAGGCTTCTCTGCCTCTGTGACAGGCAACTGCACCAGAAATGATTAACCCGCAGCACTGACAAAGTGCACCAGGAAATACCCTGGGGCAATTGTTTAACATTTCTGACCAATCACTGGCAGCGTTCGCCTGCTCTTTCACCTTGTTAAGCGAAGTGGCATAAGTTGGCCCACGAATTGCAAGATAATCTTTAACTGCCTCTCGCTACTGTTCGCATAGCGGGAAGCAAAGGCCGCAGGCGTTTCGAAGGTATAACCGTTTGCCACACAACTGAGAGCGGATGCAATCAGGTACGATCAATTGTCTGGAGGAGAGTGTCAGATGCTCAGCTTACGTTCGATTAACCAGTTTTACGGGCAAAATCATATCTTGTGGGATGTCGATCTCGATTTGCCACCCGGCACCTGTACCGGCGTGCTGGGCAGGCCCGGCATGGGAAAAACCACACTGGTCAACTGCATCATGGGTCACCTGCCAATTAACAGCGGGTCGATGATCTGGCAGGAAGCTAATCTGCCACCACAGGATTTGCTGCTGCAGCCGGTGGAGCAGCGTGCCGCGTTGGGGATTGGCTATGTGCCACAGGGAAGGCAGATTTTCTCGCAGCTGAGCGTGGAGGATAACCTGCAGATTGCCCTGCTGGCAGGCGCTGGTCTTGAGCGCCACCGTGCAATCCCCCAGATGGTCTATGACCTGTTCCCGGCGCTCCATTCCCTGCGTCACCAGCGCAGCGGCGAGCTGACCATCGATCAGCAGCAGCAGCTGGCACTGGCCCGTGCGCTGGTGCTGCAACCAAAACTGCTGATTCTGGACGAGCCTACCGAGGGCATGTCACCCTGGCTGGAGGAAGAGATGGGCAATCTGATCCACCGGCTGAATCACGATTTTGGCCTGACCATTCTGCTGCTTGAGCAGCGCATCTCGTTTATTCGCAAGGTGGCTGATTACTTTCTGCTGCTGCACCGGGGAAGGAACGTGGCGCATGGCAGGGTCGCGCTGCTGGATGAGAGCATGGTTAATACCTGGCTGACCGTATCGTAATTTACACGGGAAGCTGCACATACTTGCCCAACTGGTCAAACTGGGCGCTGTCGGTGAGGTAAGGGATCTCACCCAGCATCGGGGCCGGAAGCCGCTTTTGCAGCGTGGCCAGATAGTCAGCATGCCGCTTACCGGGTGGCAGAATATCGTTGGCGATCCAGCCAGCCAGCCGCAGTCCGCTGGCCTGAATGGCCTGCGCCGTCAGCATCGCGTGATTGATACAACCCAGCTTAATGCCCACCACCAGCACCACCGGCAGCTGTTCCTGCAACACCCAGTCCGCAAAAGTTTTCTCTTCCGACAGCGGCGTGAACCAGCCGCCAGCCCCCTCGGCCAGTACCCAGTCGGCCTGGCTTGCCAGCTCCGCCAGCCCGGCAGAAAGCTGTGAGAAATGAATCGGTCTGCCCTCTTCCGCGCTGACAATGTGCGGAGAAGTGGGTTCCAGAAAGGCTAACGGATTGATGCAGTCATAAGGCAGTGACAGCACGCTGTTGCGCTGCAAAGCCAGCGCATCACCGTTACGAATGCCTTCCGCAGTCATCTCACTTCCGGAAGCTACCGGTTTGTAGCCCACGCTGCAAAAACCTGCTGCTTTCGCCGCCTGCAGTAGCGCGGTGCTGGCAACAGTTTTCCCGACTTCGGTATCAGTGCCGGTAATAAACCAACGTTCACTCACAATCAATCACTCCATAAACCAGATGATAACTCAGCAGAAAACCCCGCTGATCCTGCGGCCAGTGCAGCTTAAGCTGCTGCAGATGACGGCGACTTAATAACCCCCCGCTGCGCCCCTGATGCAGGTGGGTTGCCCCAATTCCCTTCAGCGAGCGCAGCGCACTGAGCACGTCCGGGAAACCCAGCGTCAGCGTTTGCTGATGAAGCTGAACGCCCACCGGCTCTCCGGCTTCCGCTATCGCGGCAACGCTGAGAAAGCGGTTCACCGGGGCGGGAAGATCCAGCGTTTGCCAGGCGATATTCAGTTCACTCAGCGATCCGGCAGCCAGCGTTGAGAACAGAACCTGCCCGCCTGGCAGCGTCACACGCCGCAGCTCCATCAGGGCCACACTTAACTCGCTGCACCACTGCACCGCAAGGTTGCTCCAGCACAGATCAAACATTGGCTCCGCAAAGGGTAATGCCTCGATATCGCCCGGCTGATAGCGGTCAGCAGTCTGCTCCATCCGGGCCTGACTCAGCATTTCTGCTGACAGATCCAGAGCGGTAACGTGATTTCCGGCGCTGCGCCAACGCCGGCTGAACCAGCCAGGACCACAGCCTGCGTCGAGTATTTTCTGGCCCTGCTGCCGTCTGGCATGAAAAGCCAACTGTTCTCCACTCATACGTTGCAGTTCGGCATGCTGGTTATAACTCTGCGCTGCCCGCCCGAAGGCCTGGGCAATCGCCTGCTTATTGACGGTTTGCATCATCCAGCCCCTCCAGAAGTCGTGCAATATCTTCCTGCTGGTGTGCCGCACTCAGGGTAATGCGTAATCTGGCCGTTCCCGGCGGCACGGTTGGCGGACGGATAGCCGTCACCCAGCATCCCCGCTGCCGTAGCGCCTCAGCCATCTGCAGCGCCCGGTTTTCTTCACCGACGATCAGCGGCTGGATAGCGGTAGCGGAGGGTGATATCGCCAGCCCCAACTGCTCAGCTCCCTGACGAAACTGGGCAATATTGCGTTGCAGCAGCTCACGCTGTTCATCACCTTGCTGAATACAGGAGAGCGAGGCCTGCAGTGCGCAGACCTGAGCCGGAGGCATTGCCGTGCTGTAAATCAAATGGCGGGCGAACTGCAGCAGATAATCTGCGGTTTCATCGCTGCAAAGCACTGCCGCACCGCTGAGACCAAAGGCTTTACCAAAGGTCACCACCAGCAGATCCGGCTTCACCTGCTGTTGCCAGCAGCTGCCTCTGCCCTGCTCGCCGGTGGTTCCCACGCCATGAGCATCGTCCACCATCAACCAGCCACCGTGCAGCCTGGTCAGTTGATGCAATTCGGCCAGCGGCGCACTGTCCCCATCCATGCTGAACACGCCCTCGGTGACCACCAGTTTTTCGCCGCCCTCTGCTGGCGCACTGAGCAATTTTGCCAGCGAATCTGGCTTATTATGGCTGAAACGCCGAAGCGTAGCCGGGCTGAGTGCCGCAGCCTCCAGCAGCGAAGCATGGGCCAGTTTATCGGCGAAGATACGCTCATCTTTCCCCAACATTGCGGCGATAATCGCCTGATTCGCGGCAAAACCGGAAATGAATAACAGCGCTCTCGGATAGCCGAGCCACTTCGCCATCTGCTGTTCAAAAGCCTGGTGTACGGCGCTGTAACCTGTCACATGCCCGGAACCGCCCGCGCCCACGCCGTAACGTTCGGCCCCTTTTTGCCAGGCGCTGATAATGCGTGGATCGTGGCTCAGGCCGAGATAGTCATTGGCAGAAAAATTCAGGTATTGCCGGCCCTCAACCTGCAGAGTGCGGGCATCGCCCTGCTGATTCACCCGTCGCTGGCGAAACTGACCTTTCTCACGGCGCTCATTCAGTGCCGCGTTGATACGTTGCTGCCAGCTCATTTATACGGCCGCGTTGTAGAACATGTCGGTGTCGGCATGTAACAATTGTCCGGCCAGCGCCTGCTGCTGTTCGTTATCACCCGCTTCGGTGGTGGTCTGCTGCGGATTCAGACCCAGCTTGCGGAACAGCTGCAAATCTTTGTCTTCTTCCGGGTTCGGCGTGGTCAGCAGCTTGCAGCCGTAGAAAATGGAGTTGGCACCGGCCATAAAGCACATCGCCTGGGTCTGCTCGCTCATCGACTCACGCCCCGCGGACAAACGTACATGCGAGGCTGGCATCATGATGCGCGCCACGGCAATGGTGCGGATAAAGTCAAAGGGATCAACGTCTTCGTTATCCGCCAGCGGCGTGCCCTTCACCTTCACCAGCATGTTGATTGGCACGCTTTCAGGCGGGGTTGGCAGGTTAGCCAGCTGTACCAGCAAACCGGCACGATCGTTGACGGTTTCACCCAGACCAACGATCCCGCCTGAACAGACTTTGATTCCCGCATCACGCACTTTGCCCAGCGTATCCAGACGTTCCTGGTAGCTGCGGGTGGTGATGATGCTGCCGTAAAATTCCGGCGAGGTATCGAGGTTATGGTTGTAGAAATCCAGCCCGGCATGCGCCAGACGCTGCGCCTGATCGTTGCTCAGCGTGCCCAGCGTCATACAGGTTTCCAGCCCCATCGCCTTCACGCCCTGGACCATCTGCTCAAGGTAAGGCATATCGCGTTCATGAGGGTTTTTCCATGCAGCTCCCATGCAGAAACGGTCTGAGCCTGCAGCTTTGGCTTTACGGGCAGAACTCAGCACCTCTTCCACTTCCATCAGACGTTCGGATTCCAGCCCGGTTTTGTAACGGGCGCTCTGTGGGCAGTATTTACAGTCTTCCGGACAGGCTCCTGTTTTGATCGACAGCAGCGTGCTGACCTGTACCTGACGGGGATCAAAATGCTGACGGTGGATCTGCTGCGCTTCAAACATCAGTTCGAGAAAAGGTTTATCAAACAGGGCCTGAGCCTGTGCGGTTGTCCAGCGATTTGCCATTGCTTGCTCCAAAAAAATCTGTCGTTTATCGTCTCTGCCTGGTTATACTTGTAAACTAAATTTTTTAAAATTGGTTTACAAGCACTTTATGACCCCTTCCGACCTGGCGTTTGACCGTGACCATATCTGGCATCCCTACACCTCGATGAGCAAGCCGTTGCCAGTTTATCCGGTGGTGGCTGCGCGGGGAACTTCACTGCAGCTCGACGATGGCCGCGAACTGGTTGATGGCATGTCTTCCTGGTGGGCAGCGATCCACGGTTACAACCATCCGCGCCTGAACCAGGCGCTGAGCACACAGATTGAGCAAATGTCACACGTGATGTTTGGCGGTATAACCCACCCTTCGGCCGTTGCGCTTTGCCGTAAGCTGGTGACGATGACGCCGGAAGGGCTGGAGTGTGTATTTCTGGCAGATTCGGGGTCGGTAGCCGTGGAAGTGTCGATGAAAATGGCGCTGCAATACTGGCAGGCTCGTGGCGAACGCCGCCAGCGTTTCCTCACCCTGCGCAACGGTTATCACGGCGATACTTTTGCGGCGATGTCGGTCTGCGATCCGCAGAATTCGATGCACAGCCTCTATCAGGGGTATCTGCCCAGCCATCTGTTTGCCGTGGCCCCCACCTGCCGCTTTGACGCCGACTGGCAGGAGAAAGACATTGACGATTTCGCCCGCTTAATCCGTCTGCATGCCGGAGAACTGGCTGCGGTTATTCTTGAACCTGTCGTACAGGGCGCGGGCGGGATGCGTTTTTACCATCCAGATTATCTGCAACGAGTGCGCGAGCTTTGTGACCAGCACAATGTGCTGCTGATCGCCGATGAGATTGCCACCGGCTTTGGCCGTACCGGTAAGTTATTTGCCTGCGAGCATGCAGGTATTTCACCTGACATTATGTGCGTGGGCAAGGCGTTAACCGGCGGTACCATGACGCTCTCCGCCACCCTGACCACCCGTGAAGTAGCTAACACGATCAGCAACGGCGAAGCAGGTTGCTTTATGCACGGTCCGACATTTATGGGTAATCCGCTGGCCTGCGCGGTCGCCAGTGAAAGCCTCGCTATGTTGCAGGAAAATCACTGGCAGCAGCAGGTTGCCGGCATTGAAGCCCTGCTGCGCTCGGCCCTGCTGCCTTTAAAGGATAAAACGGAAGTGGCCGATGCCCGCGTGCTGGGGACCATTGGGGTAATTGAGACCCGCCGCCCGGTAAATATGGCTGAGCTGCAGGCCTTCTTTGTGCAGCGGGGCGTGTGGATCCGTCCCTTTGGCAAGCTGATCTATCTGATGCCGCCTTACATCATCCAACCGGAAGCGCTGACCAGACTGACCGATGCCATAGCCGAAGCCGTGGAGCAGCCAGCGTTGTTTGATCAGTCATAATCAAAGTAGAGGGTAGCCGTCGCCACCACCGTTCCCGGGCGAAGGTTACTTTGGTCATAGATTTTATAAGCGGCATTCAGATTGATTGCGCTGTTGTTAATTCCCGCGCCGCTGGAAATAGTCAACAACGAAGTTGCCCCTGTTCCGCTGGCGGTGCTGTCAGAGAGCGTAATCGGCAAGGCCGCACTGGTGCTCAGCACAATGCCCACACCGGAAGAGCTGGAAGCGTTGTTGCGCATAATTTGTTTGTTGCTGTCGACCAGATCGGCACTGGTTAACCAGGCATTAACCGCACGTGTTGCCACACCGGCAAGAGTATTTGAACAACTGACCGGTAACTCAACAGCGGTGCGGCCCACATCGCGGCCATCCCGCAAATCGGTTAACGAAACTCTGGGCATCGTCACCGTCTGGTCAGGCATTTCGCAGGTGGTTTCCTTTGGGTTAAAGGTCACAGTCAGTGACTGATAGCCCAGATAGTCATTGTTCCAGCTTCCGGAGGTGACAACTCCGGCTGCGGTATCTTCCGATGGAGTCGCGCCAAAGATATTGGCGTTATGCAGTACCATAGTCACAATCGATGCACTGCCGCTCTCCGTCACGGTATAATACTTACTGTCAGTTACGCCGGGATCTGCCGGGAGCAGCGTGGCAGTCAGCGTATAGCTCAGGTTACCGCCGCTGAGTGTGGTATCGCCGTTACCATAGTTGACCACATCCGTATAACCACTGGTCTGAAACTTTACCCAGCGTGCCGCCCCCGCCACATTAATAAACTTCACGTAGAAGCCATTTTTAATCGGGCTGACAAAGTGCACGGCATTCGAAAAAGTGAGCGCAAAGCAGCCCACCGGGATCGTCCAGGTACCGGTGCGGGTCTCTGCATAGCTGCTTTGTGTGTTCAGCAGGGTGGAAATATCAATCGTGTCCGTGGCCTTCACGGTGGATCCGCTTTTCAGTGAACAGCCCGCCTGTACAAAAGCCGGGAAAGCTGCCAGCAGCAGTAACAGCAGAAATCCTGCTTTTGCACTCATTTCTCTCTTTCTCCTCCGCGCTGACTTTTCTGTATCAAACACAGGTTGTCACTGTCTGTTTTTGGTGAGTGGATGCGGCATGCTTCACCTTCGGCCAACTGGACTTCCAGCCACTCTGGCAGTTGGTCAGCCTTCACATACAGCTGGCTGCCCTGTGACACATAACCCATCTCATTGCCTGAATGGTCTTTCACATCTGCGCCAAAGGGCAGTGGTTGACCATTGACCTGATGCGCGCTCAACGTGAAGACTTTGCGGGTGTCGGTCTGGTAACGGATATAGCTGATGCTGCCCGCCCAGGGGGCGATATGGCCGATATTGCCTTTCAGTTCGCCGCTGCTGGCACTGTTCTGGTTGTTTTCCAGACGGTAATTATTCATACGATAAGGCGTGACGGATGGCACCAGCACCACTCCTGAAGCATTGGTCCGCATCTCGCGGTTACCGTTGACCGTCGCCCCGGCAATACCGGGCGCATCGAGGATCACAAAGGTATTTCCGGCATTACCGGAAGCCAGCACTCCACCCCGCCACAAAACCGCGCTGCCGCTGACGCTTCCGCCCAGTTGGCGGTACTCTGAAGACTGGCTGTAGTTGCCGGTGAACCGCGCCCAGGGCGTTCTCCAGGCTCCATAGCCGCCAAATACCGAGTCGTTCCCGTCGTAGTCATGGCTGTAGTTGAGACTGTAATCAAGCGGTCCGGTGGTACCGTTAGCCCCAACTTCAGAACCACCATATTTCCCGTCCCGGAACGCGCTGCGCACAGTCATATTGGCGTTGTTACCCAGCAGGTTGAACGGCAGGGTCAGCATCAGCTCAATACGGTTTTCATCGTAGCTTTTACGGTTACCATAATTCTGTTCATCGTATTCGTTGCTGCTGTTGTTGCTGTCGTATTCATAGTGATTACGGCGAACCGACAGGCTCCAGGTGGCTCGATGAAAATTGTTGCTGTAGGTCAGGCTGTACTGTCGCGAAGATTGCTGGCTGTTCCAGTACTGCTGCCAGTAGCCATCCAGCGCAATGCGCCCCCAGCCTTCAGGCAGAGTTTGATCGAGGTTGATGTTAAAGCTCTGCTTGCTACGTTTATAGACCTGTGCGCTCTCCTGCTTGCGGGCGATGTTGTTCATCTGCACCGCGTCATAAAAGGAGAGATAACCCGAAGTGTCGTAATAAAACGTCGCTAAAGTCAGGTTAGTTTTGGTGGCAAAGTAGCGGCTGAAGGAGAGCTTCCAGCGCTGCCCCTGAAAAGTTTCACCGTTTTGCTGACGGGCGCTGGCTATATCCACGTTGCCAGAAAAAGACCCAAGGCCGGGAATGCTGATCGCGCTGCCCACCAGCGCGGAATAGTAATCAGGGCTTAGCGTCGTTCCGCTGTACAGCGTCAGGTAGTTATTCATCCCGTGCGAGATATCACCCTGAACAAACGCCGGATGTTCATCAATCCCCTGCATCTGCACTTTACCGGCAGTCAGCAGCCATTCTGAAGTTCCTTCGCGCAGCATATCGGAGACCGTGGAATAAGGGACAGTGAAGCGCTCTGTAGATCCTCCGCCGTTCACTACTTCAACAGTTAAATCGTTTCGCGAGCCAGTTGGCATCATGTCATCAATTTCAAACGGACCTGGCGGTACGTTAAGCTGGTACACAATAGTGTCGTTCTGATAAATCCTGACGACTGCATTGCTGGTAGCCACGCCCCGGATCACCGGCATATAGGTCCGGTATGAATCCGGATACATTCGCTGTTCCTGCTTCAGCGTCACTCCGCGAAAACGCAGGCTATCGAACCAGGGGGAGCTGGTGTAGCTGTCCCCAACACGCACCACCGAGCGTAAAGCAGGAAGCGCCCTCTCGACATAACGTGAATTGTTGACCCACTGGCCGTCGGTGGCACGATTTTTCAGAAAGTTCGAATTATCAATAAACTGCCAGCCAGTAAGATTGATGCCGCTGTTCAGGGACAGAAAGACATTGTTCGCATCGCCATAGCCGTCCTGCCGGTGGGAATTGTAGTAGCTGAGGTTGTAATTGGTGAAGGCACCATTAATCCCCGAGTTCCACAGTTCCGGCGCGATCCAGCTACGATCTTTGTTGTAAATAAAAGCCTGGGGAATCGTCAGATTAAGACGTAACTGCCCGGCATTAAGGTTCGCCTGGCCCCCGTGAATAATCTGGCTGACCGGCGTCCAGTCGCCCTGCCTGTCACCCTGCGGAAGTTTATCCATTTTGATTGAGAGAATGCTGATCGAACTGTCATTGAGATAAAAGGTGCTCTCATCCACCACCTTTACCGGCAGATTGCCGCGCCAGTCACCATTGATGTAAACATCAAGATCGTAAATGCCTGGTGCAATGGTCTGGTCCGCGTTATTCCAGCCAGCCTGTGCGGAATCGCCAGCCATCATGCTGGTATTAAAGTTTGCAGCTGCAGCCATGCAGGGCACCATCAGCGTCACCAACCCACTGGAAAAGATCGCCCTGCTGACGACAGCTGAAAGCAAATTCCGCCTTGCTTCCATCATCTCAACCTTCAACATCCTGTCGATTATTTTAACGTCACGGTCAGGGGAATGCGGCTGCCGTAATCATCGATGTACACTAACTGATACTTTCCGTTCTGCGGGGCAAATGACCCGCCAGCGGGAGTCTGGCAGCTGAAAGGAGGGATAAAGACCGCCTTGCTGATTAAATTATCCTGCTTTTTGCCCTGCTGAACCCGTGTGCTTTTACCATCCCATTTCATCATCTGGATCAGCGTGATGTAGTAAGGAGTGGCATTGTCAATGCAGACGGTTGAACCGTTATTTTTCAAGCCCAGATGGCTGGGAATATCGGCAGTCGATATTTTTAATGACGACGGACGCCAGAAAAGCTTGATGCGATTTCTGATTGCCATCTGCAAATAATCTATCCCCGCGTCCATTTTTTCGGGAACGGGTGGAATGTCAAGAATATTAATCCAGAAAACAGTTTCCCGATCGGTGGCAAAACGGGTGACCTGATCTTTGCGGTTAATCCGCAAAATCTGCCCGTCGTTACCGTTAATTTTAACTACCGGTGGCACAACAGTGAACGGGGTAATAATGTTTTCCGGTTTTTCATTCTGTCGCCCGTCATCAATCCACGACTGAATAAGGTGTTGCTCGCGACTTTTGTTGATCAACTGTACTGACACACTTTTAGCATCGGAGGGAAAGACAACGCGCGTGGTATTAATCACCACGTTAGCTTCCGCACTCAGACTCAATAGCATCCCTGAAATAATGAGAAAGATTTTTCCCACAACTGCTCCTGAACTTAAACTAAAAAAGACAGGAAAGCAGCGCCTTCCTGTCTGTCACTTATTCGTAACTAAAGGTATAGGTAGCCGTAGTCACAACCGAACCGGTTGAAGCACTGGCGCCACCGTAGTTGTAGTAGTTTGCGTACAGGTTAATCACGCCTTCCGCACCGGTATCATAAACCGTGCTGCCGGACTGAGTCGTTTTCAATCCAGTGGCCATTGCAGTGCCCATATTCACCACCTGAGAACCGTCGGAGGTGATAGCAATACCCACCCCCTGCGCAGTACCGGATTCATTTTTCAGGTATTTCATATCATCTGAAACGTTAGAACCGCTGAAAGCGATATCCAGTGACTGCGCCGCAGTGCTGGTCGCATCGAAACCAGTACAACCTGAAACGTTCAGAGTAAACGGTGTGGCGCTGGCACTGACCACACCCACAGTGGTACCCAAATCGCTTTTAGCAACGGGGGCTACGTTCACGGTAAAGTCAGCACCGTTATTGGTGGTGACATTACAGGTGGTATCACTGACTGCTCCGTTAAAGGTAACGATGCCACCTGCTACTGGTGCGCTGGTTGCAGCAACCGCATTGCCTGCGGTAAAAACAGCCACGATAGCTGAAACTGCAAAAAACTGATTGACCTTGTTCATTTTCATCCCTCTGTCCCGCACGCTTAGCGGGAACCATTCACCAACATTTCATCCTGTAAAATCGCGACTGGGAAAGATTAAAACTCCACACAACCCGATTTTCGACAATATTCTCTATCCTTCAGTTGGAACAAGTAAATAGCATTAATTTGCTTTAAAGCGCCGGTTAACTGAATGATTTCTGGTGCGGATAGCATTTACATTTGGCTTAACATTACTAATCAGGCGGTTAACAACAATCAAAAAAGAATGAATGTAAAAAACAATCAACATGTAACACAATAAGAGTCTATAAATAATAAAGCCACTGCATAAAAACCTCCCTAACTCCCATTTACTTCCGGGACTTACGTTAACCCAACTAAATTAAATGGAAAAAAAATAATGAACCAATCATGTTATTTAAATATATTTAGCACATTCTTTCTGGATTGAATGTTATTTTTACCTGTTACGTGCCAGGCAAGACGGATGCGAATGCACTACTCTTTTACAGGGATCCGTCCCATAAAGGAGGATAAAATGCCGCAAGATAAACAGACAAACCGACGCATTGTGCTGGCCTCACGACCGCATGGTGCGCCAACGGAAAACAACTTCCGTTTTGAATCACAACACCTTCCCGTTCCCGGGAAAGGACAAGTCCTGTTGCGTACCGTCTGGCTTTCGCTGGACCCTTATATGCGTGGCCGCATGAGTGATGCCCCCTCTTATGTTCCCCCGGTTCAGATCAATGAGGTAATGGTCGCGGGTACGGTAGCAATTGTCGAACAATCAAATCATGAGGACTACACCGCAGGCGACTGGGTGGTCAGTAATAGCGGCTGGCAGGATTTTGCCCTGTCGGATGGCAAAGACCTGTTTAAACTCAGTGGTCCGGAGCTGAAACATCCCTCGTGGGCGCTGGGGATGCTGGGGATGACCGGTTTCACAGCTTATATGGGACTGCTGGATATCGGTAACCCGCAGCCGGGCGAAACCGTCGTAGTCGCCGCTGCAACCGGCGCAGTGGGATCGATGGTCGGCCAGATTGCCAAGCTCAAGGGTTGCTATGTGGTTGGTATTGCCGGTGGCGCAGAGAAGTGCCGCCATGCCGAACAGGTTCTGGGATTTGACCGCTGCCTGGATCACCGCTCTGGCGATCTGGCCGAAGCACTGAAACGCTACTGCCGTGACGGCATTGATGTCTATTTCGAAAGCGTGGGCGGCAAGGTGTTCAATGCCGTGCTGCCGCTGATGAACACTAAAGGCCGCATTCCGGTCTGCGGCCTGATCGCCGACTACAACAGCACTGAACTGCCGGCGGGCCCGGACCATCTGCCGCCATTCCAGAGCGCTATCCTGCGTAAACGCCTGCGCGTTGAAGGCTTTATCATTACTCAGGATTACGGCCACCGCTTTGGAGAGTTTTTCAGCCAGATGAGCCAGTGGGTGGCGGAAGATCGCTTCGTTTTCCGCGAAGATATTATCGACGGACTGGATAACGCCCCGGAAACCTTTATCGGAATGCTTGAAGGCAAGAATTTTGGCAAGGTGCTGATCAGGGTCGCTGGCGATAAACCTTAAGGAGGACAGCATGAAAGTATTAATGGTGCTGACGTCGCACGATCGGTTAGGGGATACCGGGAGAAAAACCGGGTTCTGGCTGGAAGAGTTTGCTGCACCTTATTACGTGTTCCGCGACGCTGGCATGAATGTGGTGCTGGCTTCTCCGGCTGGCGGCCAGCCGCCGCTGGATCCGAAAAGTGACGAGCCTGACGCACAGTCCGTGGATACCGAACGTTTCCGCAAAGATATTGCCACCCAGCAGTTACTGGCAAACACGCAGCAGCTGGAAACCATTGACAGTAGCAAATTTGATGCGGTGTTTTATCCGGGCGGACATGGCCCGCTGTGGGATCTGGCGGAAGATAAAAAAAGCATTGAACTGATCGAAAATTTTTATGCCAACGGCAAGCCCGTGGGTGCAGTCTGCCATGCTCCAGGCGTGCTGCGTCATGCCAAAAAACCGGATGGCAGCGCGCTGGTCGCCGGGAAACGGGTCACCGGCTTCAGCAACAGCGAAGAGCGCGCAGTCGGGCTGACAGATGTGGTACCTTTCCTGGTTGAGGATGCGCTGACTGCGCTGGGGGCCGAATATGAAAAAACCGATGACTGGGGCGTTTACACCCTGACCGACGGTCATCTGGTCACCGGACAGAATCCCGCATCCTCCGCCGCCGCAGCCGAAGAGCTGCTGAAACTGCTTCATCAATAACACCAGGAGGTGGAATGAAACTGTTAAGCCAGGATTTCAACGATGGCGCTAAGCTGCCAGAGCGCCAGGTCTTTAATGGCATGGGTTATACCGGCGACAACCTCTCCCCGCATCTGGCGTGGGACGATGTACCGCCAGGCACCAAGAGTTTTGTCGTAACCTGCTACGATCCCGATGCGCCGACCGGCTCTGGCTGGTGGCACTGGGGCGTGGCTAACCTGCCAGCTGACACGCGCGTGCTGCCACAGGGTGCGGGTTCCGGCGTGGCCGAACTGCCTGCCGGTGCGGTGCAGACCCGTACCGACTTTGGCAAAGCAGGCTACGGCGGTGCGGCTCCACCAAAAGGTGAAAGCCACCGCTATATCTTTACGGTCTATGCGTTAGACGTGAAAAAACTGGAAGTGGATGAGAACGCCAGTGGCGCTTATCTCGGCTTTAACGTGCATTTCCATCAGTTAGCCAGCGCATCCATTACTGCGATGTACAGCTGAGTAAGAACAGCGTCCCGCGCTCTGAGCGGTGCGGGACGTATTGTCAGGGGAGATGTTTTTGGCGTCGCCCCTTCCCTTCAGGCTTTCACTCAGATTTCAGCAATCACTACCCACATCGGACCCTGCCCAACGGCATAGCGAGCCAGCGGCTGCAGTAATCCCTGCTCCCCTTTGATTTTATAGACTTCAATATGGTGTGATTTCTGACCTGCCGCCACCAGATAGTTGCCGCTGTTATCAATGTTAAATCCGCGCGGCTGAGTTTCCGTCGGCTGATGGCCTTCCACCGTCAGCAGGCCGCCGTCTTCGCTGACGCTGAACACGGTCAGGATGCTGCCGGTACGATCGCAGCTGTAAAGATGGCGGCCATCCGGCGTCAGGTGGATATCAGCTGCCCAACGGGTATCACTGAAATCTGCTGGCATCATGTCCAGGCTCTGCACGCGCTCCACTTCACCGCGGGCGTTATGCAGCTGCCAGACGTCAACGGTACTGTCCAGCTCGTTCACGCAGTAGGCGTACTGTTTGCCCGGATGGAACACCATATGGCGCGGACCAGCCCCTTCCACCGTAGTGACCTGGGTCTGTTTGTGTGGCTGCAGTTCACCATTTTCCTGCAGATCGAACAGGCAGATGCGGTCCTGCTTCAGCGCCGGGACAAACAGGGTTTTGTTATCCAGATCGATGTTGGCCGAGTGACAACCATCAAGCCCTTTAATCACCTGCAGCGGCTCACCAGGCAGGCCATCTGCACCCACCGGCGTCACGCTGACGCAGGCATCGTTATAGGAGCCAACGAAGATAAAGCGCCCCTGACGATCGGTGGAGATATGCGTCGGGCTGCCCGGAAGCGATGCGTGCCCCGCTTCCTTCAGCTTGCCCTCGCCATCAATTTTATAGGCCACAACGCGGAATTCAGGTCGCACGCCAACATAGAGAAAACGCTTATCGGGGCTGACCACCATCGGCTGAACCTGACCTGGCGCATCCACCACCTGCAGCAGAGTAAGCGCACCTTCATCATTGAGCTGCCAGGCGTGGATCTGCTGGCTTTCCGGACTGGCGGTATAAACGACTTGTTTCATGAATTCTCCTTTTTCGGGGTAATCTTTTGCCCAAAGCGTAGCGCGTTTTTCCTCTCCGCGTAGGGGGATTTGTGAGAGCAATGTTGTCCGCCGTGCCACAAGGTGTACACTCGGAAATTCTTGTTCAGCTACTTTCGGAACTGTTTATGAGTTATCGCATCATTGCTTTGGATCTGGACGGCACCCTGTTAACGCCGCGTAAAACCATTCTACCTGAGTCGCTGGAAGCACTGAAAAAAGCCCGCGAGGCTGGTGTGAAGGTCGCCATCGTCACCGGCCGTCACCATGTTGCTATTCATCCTTTTTATCAGGCACTGGCGCTGGATACACCTGCAATCTGCTGTAATGGCACCTATTTGTATGATTATCATGCAAAAAAGGTTTTGAAGTCCGATCCGCTGCCGAAAGAAAGGGCCCTGCGCGTGATTGAGATGCTCGACGAAGCGGCGATCCACGGCCTGCTGTATGTTGATAACGCCATGCTTTATCAGACCGAAACCGGCCACGTTACCCGCACCATCAACTGGGGGCTGTCACTGCCCGAGCATCAGCGCCCGGTGTTTAACCAGGTAGAGAGTCTGGCAAAGGCCGCTGAGCAGGCTGACTCCATCTGGAAATTCGCCCTGTCCCATCCTGACACCCGGGCGTTGCAGCAATTTGCTGAAAAGGTGGAAAAGGAGATGGGCCTGGCCTGCGAATGGTCATGGCACGATCAGGTGGATATTGCGAAAGCGGGCAACAGCAAAGGCAAACGTCTTGCGGAATGGGTCGCTTCTGAAGGGCTGCAGATGAGCGATGTGCTGGCCTTCGGCGATAACTACAACGACCTGAGCATGCTGGAAACGGTCGGACTGGGCGTGGCGATGGGCAACGCCGACGACGCCATTAAAGCGCGCGCCGGTCGGGTTATTGGCACCAATCTGGAACCAGGCATTGCGGAAACGATTTATCGCGAAGTGCTGTAATACGATCAGGGCGTGATTGCCACGCTCTTGATCTGCGCATAAAGCCACATTCCCGGCTTGATCATCAGTTCATCGCGAGCCCAGGGCGTGATCCGCGCCCAGATTTCGCTTTGTCCCACCAGCAGCTTCACCTCAATCTGATCGTCAACATCCACCAGCTCCATCACCTGCGCCGGGATCACATTGCGGATACTGCTGTTGACCGGTGGCTGCAGCACCAGCGACACATCGGCTGACTGAATTCGGATGCGCAGCGGCGTCTTCTGCGGCGCATCGACACGGCTGACCCAGATGTGCTGATCGCCCAGCGACAGGGCCGTCATTGCATAGTGCGGATGCTGCTCAAGCACCTGAACCCGCAGCACGCTGCTCAGCTCCGTTCGTGGCAGCCACGGCCGCATTGTGCTGCTGGCCCACACCTTCTCCAGCGTACCCAGCGCTTTCACTTCTCCGTTATCCAGCACCAGTACGTTGTCCGCCAGCTGCAGAATTTCATCAAGGCTGTGGCTGACATACAAAATCGGGCTCTCCACCTGGCTGGCCAGTTTCTGCAGATACGGCAGCAGCTCACGCTTTCGCGGCAGATCCAGCGAGGCCAGCGGCTCATCCATCAGCAGGATTTCCGGCGCGGTAAGCAGCGCACGGCCAATCGCCACACGCTGTTTTTCGCCGCCGGAGAGTGAAACCGGAAAGCGGCTCAGCAGCTCTTCAATACCCAGCAGCCGGACCAGAGAATCAAACTGTGGGCGCATACTTTTCGCCATGCCATATTCAAGATTCCCCCGCACGCGATAGTGCGGGAATAACCGGGCATCCTGAAACACATAGCCAATCCGCCGCTTTTCCGGCGGCAGATTCAGCCCGCTTGCAGCATCAAACAACGACCTGCCATTCAGTGAAATCTGGCCTTCCTGCGGCAGAGTTAAGCCGCCGATAGCATTAATCAGCGAGGTTTTCCCCGCGCCGGAGACGCCGAAAATTGCGGTAATCCCCTTTGCAGGCAAATTAGCCTTGATCTTAAGGCGGTGGTCACCAAGATGCTGGATGAAATTTAACTCTAACATCAGGCCCCCAGCCGTTTACGGCCCCAGCGGGCCAGCCATTCAGAAGCCCACAGTGAACCGAGCGCCAGTAAAATAGCAATCACGCAGAGACGCGCCGCCGCGTTTTCCGCGCCGGGCGTTTCAATCAGGGTGTACATGGCAGAAGGAATGGTGCGCGTTTCGCCCGGAATGTTGGAAACGAAGGTGATAGTCGCGCCAAACTCTCCCAGCGAACGGGCAAAGGCCAGCACCGTACCAGCGATGATCCCCGGCAGGGTCAGCGGCAGAGTAATGGTGAAAAAGACCCGCCAGCGTCCGGCTCCTAAAGTGCGTGCGGCCAGTTCCAGCTTGCTGTCCACCCCTTCCAGGGCCAGGCGGATTGCCCTGACCATCAGCGGGAAAGCAATCACCGCCGAGGCCAACGCCGCACCGCGCCAGCTGAAGGCAAAGGTAAAGCCGAACCAGTCGTAGAGGTATTCACCAATAAAACCGCGACGACCAAAGCCAATCAGCAACAGATAACCCACCACTACCGGTGGCAGCACCAGCGGCAGGTGGATCAAACTGTCCAGCAGGGTTTTGCCGGGAAAGCGGCAGCGGACCAGGATCCATGCCATCAGGATCCCGAACGGCAGACTGAATAAAACCGCCACGGTGGAGACTTTCAGGCTCAGGGCGACGGCCTGCCATTCGGGGTCACTGAGGATCATGATTCAGGTGTAAATCCATAACGTTTGAAAATGGCAGCCGCTTCCGGCCCTTTGAGATAGTTATAAAACGCGGTGACGGTGGCAGAGTTACGATCTTTGATCATCGCCATCGGGTATTCGACCGGCTTGTGGCTGTCGACAGGGAACGATCCCACCACGGTGACTTTTTTACTGGCAACCGCATCAGAACCATACACAATGCCATAAGGCGTTTCATTGCGCTCAACCAGCGCCAGAGCCGCGCGGACGCTGTTGCCGCGTGCCAGGACCGGTTCCAGCTCTGTCCAGGCACCCAGATTCTGCAATGCTTCTTTGGCGTATATCCCGGCCGGAACGTGGTCCGGATCCCCTACTGAGAGGCGCTGACCTTTCAGCAGACTTTTCCAGTCGGTGGTTTTCGAAATAGTCACCGGCTGCGGCTTGCCTTCAGCAGGTGCAACCAGCACCAAATCGTTGCCCAACAGGGTATAGCGGCTGGGCTCGTCGATAGTTTTCTTCTGCGCAGCGTAATCCATCCACTGCTGGTCAGCAGAGATAAACAGATCGGCAGGCGCGCCCTGCTCAATCTGACGCGCCAGAGTGGAAGAAGAAGCAAAAGAGGAAACAACTTTCACCTCTTTGCCTTTCTGATACTGCTCAGCAATGTCCTGCAGCGCATTGGTCAGGGAAGCCGCTGCAAAAACGGTAATATTTTCTGCCGCAACGGCATGGCCGGCCACGCTGACGCTGAGTACAGCACCGGCGAAGAAATGGCGTAATTTCACAGACATGGTGTTCTCCAGAGGGTATCGTTATGTAACCGCTACTATAACGAGACAAAAAACACTGTCATAGAGTTTATCGGCAGAAACAGCAAGAAGTTGAGGCAGCGCAAGAAAACAAACGCCCGGAAGGAGCCGGGCGCGAAGAGAACGTGCTTTACTGGCGGTTTTTCGCCGGCTGGTCGTTGCGGTGACCAATTTTAGAGATGACGTTAAAGACTTCACCCAGTCCGTAAATCAGGCCCAGGATGATCGCCATCACCACAGGAACCATGAGGATTGCTTCCCCGAGACCCAACAGTAAATCCAGCATGGTAGCCTCCAATGCCTTTTTCAAAAAAGCCATTGTATCCACAGCGAAAAAAAGTGCACTGACCTTTTGTGCGTTTTACTCGTTTTTACGTACAAGCCCCACGACAGTGTACAATTCAGGGAACACTATTTTTCCGGAGCAACTATGCAGGCAGAACTCTCCCTGATCCTGAAATTACAGCAGCGGCTGTTTGCCGATCCACGCCGCATTGAGCTGCTAAAACAGATCCGACACACTGGCTCCATCAGCCAGGGCGCCAAATTGGCAGGCATCAGTTACAAAAGTGCCTGGGACGCGGTCAATGAGATGAACACGCTGGCCGATCGCACGCTGGTCGAACGGGCCACGGGCGGTAAAGGCGGCGGTGGCGCAGTAGTCACCCCTTATGGCGAAAGGCTAATCCAGCTGTTTGCGCTACTGGAACAAATCCAGCAGAAAGCTTTTGATGTGCTGCAGGACGATGTGCCGCTGGGCAGCCTGCTGGGAGCAATTGCCCGCTTTTCATTGCAGACCAGCGCCCGTAACCAACTGTTTGGCACCCTGGTGCAGCGTGATGAACAGTCAGTCCAGCAGCATGTGGAAGTCTTGCTGGCGGACGGTAATACCCGGATAAAAGTGGCGCTGACCGAGCAAAGCGCCAACCGTTTGTCGCTGGAGACGGGCAAAGAAGTGCTGGTGTTGATCAAAGCGCCATGGATTGACGTCACGCACGCCACCTCTGCGGCAGATAATCAGCTGAGCGGGATTCTGAGCCATCTGGAGCAGGGTGATTCGCACAGCGAGGTGCTGATTGCCCTGCCAGGCGGTGAGACTTTGTGCGCCACCCTGCCCAACGAGCGGGTGGAAGCCCAAAAACTTCAGGTCGGGCAGGCTGTCACAGCACATTTTAATGCTGACCGGGTGATTATCGCCACGCTGCTCTGAAAACTGGGGCAGGATTTGACATTGCGTTCCGGGAAGATTAATAGTTTGGGTACAATGCATAAAATGGAATAAACAATGTCGACGTTGCATATTTCGCAAGGCACGTTTCACCTGAGCGATACCCGTACTCTTACTCTGAACGATCTGACCCTGCATTCCGGCGAGAGCTGGGCCTTTGTGGGTGCCAATGGCAGTGGCAAGTCCTCGCTGGCGCGTGCGTTGTCCGGCGAGCTGAAACCTGCCAGGGGCACAGTGGACAGCCAGTTTATCCGCCCTGCCCGCCTCTCGCTTGAACAGCTGCAAAAGCTGGTTTCCGATGAGTGGCAGCGCAATAACACCGACCTGTTAAGTCCTGGCGAAGAAGATACCGGACGCACCACCGCTGAAATTATTCAGGATGAGGTGAAAGACAGTGCCCGCTGCCAGCGGCTCGCCGACATTTTCGGCATCACCCGTCTGCTCGATCGCCGCTTCAAATACCTTTCCACCGGTGAAACGCGCAAGACCCTGTTATGTCAGGCGCTGATGGCCCAGCCGGATTTATTGATACTTGATGAACCGTTTGACGGGCTGGACGTGGAGTCGCGCAGCAACCTGGCCCAGGTACTGTCAGAGCTGCATCAGCAGGGTTTTACCGTGGTGCTGGTGCTGAACCGTTTTGACGATATTCCTGATTTTATCGGCAAGGTTGGCGTGCTGGCCGAATGTACGCTGACCTACGTCGGCCCCCGCAGTGAAATCCTCGCGGAAGCCCTGGTCGCGCAGCTGGCACACAGCGAACGTTTAGAGGGAATGACGCTGCCGGAATCTGATGATGCCAGCCTCAAACCGGCACTGCCTCCGGATGCGCCGCTGATCGTACTGCGCAACGGCGTGGTGTCATATAACGACAAGGCGATCCTGAACCAGCTGAGCTGGGAAGTGAAACCGGGCCAGCACTGGCAGATCGTCGGACCAAATGGAGCTGGCAAATCAACCCTGCTCAGCCTGGTCACCGGCGATCATCCTCAGGGCTACAGCAACGATCTGACGCTGTTTGGCCGTCGTCGCGGCAGCGGTGAAACCATCTGGGACATCAAGCAGCATATTGGTTACGTCAGCAGCAGCCTGCATCTGGATTATCGCGTCAGCAGCAGCGTGCGCAATGTGATCATCTCCGGCTACTTCGATTCCATCGGCATCTATCAGGCCGTTTCCGACCGCCAACACTTCCTGGCGGGTATGTGGCTGCAGCGGCTCGGCATGGATGGAGCGCTGGCCGACGCCCCGTTCCACAGCCTCTCCTGGGGACAGCAACGCCTGGTGTTGATTGCCCGCGCACTGGTCAAGCACCCTGCATTGCTGATCCTCGATGAACCGTTGCAGGGGCTGGATCCGATTAACCGCCAGCTGGTGCGCCGTTTTGTTGATGTGCTGATCGGTGAAGGGGAAACCCAGCTGCTGTTCGTCTCGCACCACGCGGAAGATGCGCCACAGTGCATCACCCACCGCCTGACATTTGTTCCGGATGGGGACACTTACCGCTATCAGCAGGACGACCTTCGTTGAATCAAGCGGGAGTTCCGGGTTTCGCTTAACGCGGGCCTGGCGCTTCCCTGCCCCACAGTTCCATATACCTGGCAACATATGCCACCAGCATATTCAGGAGAGTTTTATTATTAGTGTAACCGCTACCACTATTTTGCAATGTGGCGACCCCATTCATGGATTATTTTGTCGTTTATCCTGATACTTCGGAATTTTCAGCTTGTGTAAACGATTCCATTTATCCAGACTCGATCACGCTTTGTTTTCCCGCACTGTGCTATTTTTCTTTAAGGCTACCAGGGCATAAAGAAGGTTATCAGGACTCAACATGCAAAAATTTAATCCGGTCGATCACCCGCATCGCCGTTATAACCCATTGTCCGATCAGTGGATTCTGGTTTCTCCTCACCGCGCTAAACGCCCATGGCAAGGCGCGCAGGAGACCGCATCACAAGAAAAATTGCCGGCACATGACCCGGACTGCTTCCTGTGTCCTGGCAACACGCGCGTTACCGGTGATAAAAACCCGGACTACACCAGTACCTATGTTTTCACTAACGATTTTGCCGCGCTGATGACCGATACGCCGGATGCGCCAGAAAGTGCAGACATTCTGATGCGCTGCGAAAGCGCACGCGGTACCAGCCGGGTAATCTGCTTCTCACCAGATCACAGTAAGACGCTGCCTGAGCTTAGCGTTTCCGCACTGGAAGATGTGGTGAGAACCTGGCAGGAGCAGACCGCCGATCTCGGCCAGCACTACCCCTGGGTGCAGGTTTTTGAGAACAAAGGCGCAGCGATGGGCTGCTCTAATCCCCATCCGCATGGCCAGGTCTGGGCCAACAGCTTCCTGCCGAATGAGGCGAAGCGCGAGGACGATTTACAGCGTGCTTACTACGCTCAGCACCAGTCACCGATGCTGGTGGATTACACCACCCGCGAGCTGAAAGATGGCAGCCGCACCGTGGTGGAAACCGAACACTGGCTGGCCGTGGTGCCGTGGTGGGCAGCGTGGCCATTTGAAACGTTGCTGCTGCCGAAAGCGCACATCAAACGCCTGGTCGATCTCACTGGTGCCCAACGCCAGGATCTGGCGCTGGCACTGAAAAAATTAACCAGCCGCTATGACAACCTGTTCCAGTGCTCCTTCCCCTACTCGATGGGATGGCACGGCGCACCATTCAATGGTGAAACCAACGATCACTGGCAGCTGCATGCCCACTTCTACCCGCCGCTACTGCGTTCCGCCACGGTGCGCAAATTTATGGTCGGCTATGAGATGCTGGCAGAAACCCAGCGCGATTTAACGGCGGAGCAGGCTGCAGAGCGCCTGCGTTCCGTCAGTGATATTCATTTCCGCGAGACGGGAGCATAACAATGACTTTAAAGACCTCTACCCAACAGATTTTTGCCGAGAAGTTTGGCTATGCCGCTGACCATACCTTCCAGGCCCCTGGCCGTGTGAACCTGATTGGCGAACATACCGATTACAACGACGGCTTCGTTCTGCCGTGCGCTATCGATTACCAGACGGTGATCGCTTGTGCCAGACGTGACGATCGTCAGGTACGTGTTATCGCCGCTGATTACGATAATCAGCAGGATATCTTCTCGCTGGATGAACCTATCCTGACCCATAAAGATCAGATGTGGTCTAACTATGTGCGTGGCGTGGTCAAACACCTGCAGAAGCGCAGTAAAGACTTTGGCGGCATGGATATGGTTATCGCTGGCGATGTGCCGCAGGGAGCCGGATTAAGCTCATCCGCATCGCTGGAAGTGGCTGTGGGGACTGTTTTCCAGCAGCTTTATCATCTGCCGCTGGATGGCGCAGAAATCGCGGTCAACGGCCAGGAAGCTGAAAATCAGTTCGTCGGCTGTAACTGCGGCATTATGGATCAGCTGATCTCCGCGCTGGGTAAAAAAGACCATGCGATGCTGCTGGACTGCCGCACGCTGGGTACCCGTCCGGTGCCAATGCCTGAAGATATCGCGGTGGTGATCATCAACTCTAACTTCCGCCGCAGCCTGGTGGGCAGCGAGTATAACACCCGCCGCCAGCAGTGCGAAACCGGCGCGAGATTCTTCACCCAGACTTCACTGCGCGACGTGGATCTCAATAAGTTTAAATCCGTTGAGAACGAGCTGGATCCGGTGGTAGCCAAACGTGTTCGTCACGTGCTGACCGAAAACGCCCGTACGCTGGAAGCCGCCGATGCGCTGGCAAAAGGCGATCTGGCGCGGATGGGCGTGCTGATGGCGGAATCTCATGCCTCCATGCGTGATGACTTCGAAATCACCGTACCGCCAATTGATATGTTGGTGGATATCGTTAAGGCCACGTTGGGCGATCGCGGAGGCGTACGTATGACCGGCGGCGGCTTTGGGGGCTGCGTGGTGGCACTGATGCCGCTGGATCTGGTGGACACGGTCAAGGCTGCCGTGGCGGACCAGTACGAAGCGAAATCCGGCATCAAAGAAACCTTTTACGTCTGCAAAGCCTCTACGGGAGCGGGTCAATGCTAACTATTTCTTCCCGTGCGCCGGATGGGCTGCCGTGGCATATCACCACGCTGCGTAATGCCGGAGGTATGGTGGTCACCATTATGGACTGGGGTGCCACCTGGCTGTCAGCGCGGGTGCCGATGAGAGACGGTACGATGCGTGAAGCGCTGCTGGGCTGCTCCACACCGTCTGACTATCTGCATCAGTCTGCCTATCTGGGAGCGACCGTCGGCCGTTACGCCAACCGTATCGCCAACTCGACTATCAGCGCAGATGGCAAAACTTATCAGCTGGCGGCTAACCAGGGCGCCCACCAACTGCACGGCGGGCCGGAAGGCTTTAACAACCGCCGCTGGCAAATCGTGCGTCAGGCAGAGCAGGAAGTGGAATACAAGCTGGATTCTGTTGATGGCGATCAGGGCTATCCGGGCAATCTGCTGGTGACTCTGCTGTATCGCCTGGAAGATGATAACACCCTGTCAATCAGCTATCAGGCAACCGTGGATCAGGCCTGTCCGGTGAACCTTACCAACCATGCCTACTTTAATCTGGATGCGGATCACGACGATGTCCGTCATCACCGTCTGCAGCTCAATGCCGGGCACTATCTGCCGGTAAGCAGCGAAGGCATCCCCAATGCCGACCTGAAAGAAGTGGCAGGTACCAGCTTTGACTTCCGCCAGCCGAAAACGGTCGCGCAGGATTTCCTGCAGGATGAAGATCAGCGTGCGGTTAAGGGTTATGACCATGCCTTTCTGCTGAACAGTACGGACGGGGAACAACCCGCAGCAGAGCTGTGGTCGGCAGACGGCAGACTGAAGCTCAGCGTCTTCACCAGCGCCCCTGCCCTGCAATTCTACACGGGTAATTATCTGGAAGGCACTCCTGCTCGCGAGCAGGGCGTCTATACTGCCTTTCAGGGGATTGCCCTCGAGAGCGAGTTTCTGCCTGACTCACCGAATCATCCGGAATGGCCGCAGCCCGACTGCTGGCTGCAACCAGGTGAATCGTATCAGTCATTCACGCGCTATCGCCTGACGGCGGTTTGACTAAGCGCATGAAAATCGCGCATCGCATGCGCTACAGGCTTACTTGCCGTGAAGAATTCCGTTATGGTAATGGCCAGAAAAATTGCGACGGTCTGTGTCGGGCAATTTTCAGTTTACCATTATCTAGAAACGTCAGATTATTAAGGAGTTAAGCTATGGCTGTAACTAAGCTGGTTCTGGTACGTCACGGCGAAAGCCAGTGGAACAACGAAAACCGCTTTACCGGATGGTACGATGTGGATCTGTCCGATAAAGGGCGTACCGAAGCGAAAGCGGCGGGTCAGCTGCTGAAAAAAGAGGGTTTCACCTTCGATTTCGCTTACACCTCCGTGCTGAAACGTGCCATCCACACGCTGTGGAACATCCTGGACGAAGTGGATCAGGTCTGGCTGCCGGTTGAAAAATCCTGGCGTCTGAACGAGCGTCACTACGGTGCGCTGCAGGGTCTGGATAAAGCTGAAACCGCACAGAAATACGGTGACGATCAGGTTAAACAGTGGCGTCGCGGCTTCGCAGTGACTCCACCAGAGCTGGACCGTGCAGATGAGCGTTTCCCAGGCCATGACCCACGCTATGCGTCACTGACCGCTGAGCAGTTGCCAACCACTGAAAGCCTGGCACTGACCATCGACCGCGTGCTGCCATACTGGAATGAATCCATTCTGCCGCGCATGAAGAAAGGTGAGAAAGTGATTATCGCTGCACACGGTAACTCCCTGCGCGCGCTGGTAAAATACCTGGATAACATGAGCGAAGAAGAGATCCTTGAGCTGAACATCCCTACCGGCGTACCGCTGGTGTATGAGTTCGACGAAAACTTTAAGCCGATCAAACACTACTATCTGGGCGATGCCGACGAGATTGCCGCAAAAGCCGCAGCCGTTGCTAACCAGGGTAAAGCGAAGTAAGAATACTCGTTTTTGATAAAGCCCGTTAACGTCGGGCAATTTATCAGTCAGTAATCTGAACCTGAGTTCGATATTGCACCGGACTCAGGTTTTTTTATGTCCAGCAAAAGCTGAGCATTGCAGGATAGATGCAGGGCATGCAGACGCAACAGGTGCATTATCATTATGGCGTCAGATGATAAACCCTCATGCTGCAACAAGCGCTTATTTTACTGTAAGCTACACCAATCTAGCCACTGAAAGTGAATATAGCGTTGAAGATCTAATCTCTGATATTTCAGGTTTTCATTCTGCCGTTTGTGGGCGAAATTATATGCAATATTTAAAAATAAAAAGCGCTGAATTTGCACTTAGATTATGGGACTATTATGGCCCGACAGGAAACTACAAAAACACAGAATTGAAACCTGTATTATTCGCAGATCCTCATGACCAAATGATTTCTCATCAACCTTATAAAATACCGTCACCCGATTTTCTTATCAGATTAAGACCGCTGTCTGATAAAAAACTGATCAGGGAGTCACATTAATAATCATGAATGAGAACAGAGTGAAATTTATATTTTTAAGTGTATTCTTTATCATCATTATAATTTTTACCATGTTACTTATGCTAACCAAAGAATCAAGCCACACAGAAAATAACATATTAAAATATTACCTGATGACGCCTTCAGTGATTACCAATACGCCAAAAGCGTCCGAAAATTACAGCTTTTCGTATACTCCAGATGATAACTATGGTTACGAACACTACTCTGTTGATTTCAAATCTGTTAAAAATCCTGAGCAGAAAAAATTATACTTGAAAAATATATTTGGATGCAAAAACCCGACCCGCTGAAATCAGAATCAGTGTTGAGCTTTGATGAGGTTAATCAAAGTCAGCTAAATGTGACTTTACTGCTAAATACCCAGCGGAAATAATCACGATTCCCTGGATGCTCTGGAAAGGCTTAAAAATCTGACAACCTGCCCATAGCAAAAACGTTTGCCACAGGCAGGGACTTTAATATTGCTGAGCCAGCAATCCGCGTCAAAAATACTCCGCTAGCTGTCAGAGAACACCCGGCATTTACCCACGGCGGGTTTGCACCGCGTCGGCCAGCTGGCGAAGCACCTTCTCGGTATCTTCCCAGCCGATACAGGCATCGGTGACGCTCTTGCCGTACACCAGCGGTTCACCACTTTCCAGGTTCTGATTGCCTTCCACCAGGTGGCTTTCAATCATCACGCCGATAATGGCCTTCTCGCCGCCCGCAATCTGCTGCGCCACGTCGTCCGCTACCGTCATCTGCTTCTGGAACTGCTTGCTGCTGTTGGCATGACTGAAATCAATCATCACCTGAGGCTCCAGGCCCGCTTTCTCCAGACCCGCTTTCACCGCATTGACATGGTGCGCGCTGTAGTTAGGCTCTTTACCGCCACGCAGAATGATGTGGCAGTCGCCGTTACCGCTGGTTTCAACAATCGCTGAATGCCCATATTTGGTAACGGAGAGGAAGCAGTGAGGCGCGCCGGCGGCATTGATAGCATCAATCGCCACCTTGATAGTGCCGTCGGTGCCGTTTTTAAAACCAACCGGACAGGAGAGACCTGAAGAGAGTTCGCGGTGAACCTGAGACTCCGTGGTACGCGCTCCGATAGCGCCCCAGCTCATCAGATCGGCCACATACTGCGGCGTGATCATATCTAAAAATTCACCCGCCGCTGGCAGACCTGAGTCATTGATATCCAGCAGCAATTTACGGGCAATACGCAGGCCATCATTAATCTGATAGCTGCCATCCATATGCGGATCGTTAATCAGTCCCTTCCAGCCAACGGTGGTGCGCGGTTTTTCAAAATAAACGCGCATCACCACTTCCAGCGAACCCTTAAGTTCCTCACGCAATTTCAGCAGACGCCCGGCGTATTCTTTTGCCGCCGCGGTATCGTGAATCGAGCATGGCCCGATAACCACTAATAAACGATCGTCCTTTTTTTTCAGAATATGATGAATGGCCTGGCGGGCGTGGGCAACGGTCTGCGCCGCCAGGTCCGTGGCAGGGTATTTTTCCAGTAGAGCGACAGGAGGAAGAAGCTCTTTTATCTCTTTGATTCTTAAGTCATCATTCTGATAATTCATAATATTTCCAGTGTTTTTCTTGGCCGTACTGCACACCAGGCGCATCACGCCCAATTTATCGCGTGAGGGGAGTGGTGTAAATCGACTTTGCTCAAATTCTTGCCCTGCAGAGTTGATGTTTTGTGGTTCTTAACTACACTTTTTGTTGTCAATACTTAAAAAAAACGCATAAAGATCACAAGCTTTACCTTTGTGGACATTATGCGGGGTGTTATTTCACATCCTGAGGACGTTTATTCAAACTGCTTTTTTAAAGGGTTTGATTGGGCAATATTCAAAATTTAACGGAGCATAATGATGAATAAGTTTGCAATCGTATTCCTGACAGCAGCGATGACTTTAGGCAGCGGTGCGGCAATGGCTGAGGACAGCAACAACGGGACAGCCAATCAGGCTGCTGATGCAGGTGCTGCAGGGGGTGGCTCCGTGCAGAAAATGGCCCCAAACAATGTTGATAACAGTAATATCAACAATACCGGCGACGCCACCACGCCTAAGCACCACAAGAAAGCTACGCATCATAAAAAAATGACTGCGGACCAGATCGATAAAAACACGCAGTGCAAAGATGGTAAGTGCCCGGACATTAATAAAAAAGTCGGTCCAGGCGCGGATACCAAAACGGACGGTACCTCACAGTAATATATACAGGCTTTTAGTGACGATTAAGGAGAGCTGCGGCTCTCCTTTTTATTGCCCGCCCTCTTTCTCCCGGTGACTTACTTCAGCCAGTTACGCTATTCTTAAACTCCCAGATTTTCTCCGGATAACCTGATGATTACGCTGCTGTTGATTGACGATCATCCGCTGGTGCAGGTTGCACTTGAAGCGGCGCTGGTCAATGTGCCCTTCCCTGTTATGCTGCTGGCGGCAGAAGAAAACGTTCAGGCCCGCCAGCTGCTGGAGCAGCAGCCCATTGAGGCGGTGGTGCTGGATATTGGCCTGGCGGACAGCGACGGGCTACAGTTGCTCAAGTTTATCCGACGCCACCATCCGGATATTCCGGTGATAGTCTACTCCGCGCAGGAGGAACGTCTCTATTCGCGCCTGGCTGAAGCAGCTGGCGCAGCGGGCTATGTTGCCAAGCGCCAGCCGTTGCCCCAGCTTCTCTCCGCCATCCTCGCCGTGCTGGGTGGACAGCGTGCTTTCCCTCCTGAAATGGCCCTGGACCACAGTGAGTCGCTGCTCACGGCCAAGGAACAGCAAATTCTGGCTTTACTGGCGCAGGGATTCTCTAATCTGCAAATCGCCGGGCAGCTAAATATCAGCAATAAAACGGTCAGTACCCATAAGAAAAATATTATGGAGAAAACCGGAGCCGGCTCGGTAGTTGAACTGGCTGAAATATGGAAAACCCGGCAGTGACGGCACGCCTGCTGATGGTTTTGTTGCTGTTGATCAGCCTGACGGCTGGTGCTGCGCTGCGCCCGATCAGCAGCGTTACACTGCCGCAGGAGATGATGCCGCTGGAGCAATCTGCGGCCTGGCAGGACAAAACGCTGCGTGTTGGGGTCCTGCGGGACAACAGCACGCCGTGGAATATGGTGGTCGGTCAGGATCTGTATGGCATCAACGCCGATTATCTGGTCGCACTTAGCCGCGCCACCGGGATGCGCTTTCAGATTGATGCCTTCAATAACTGGCAGGCACTGGTTCAAGCCCTGCAGCACCAGCAGCTGGATATTCTGTTTGGTGTACCACAGCATAAACTGGCTGAGGGCATGAGCGCCACTCAGCCCTGGTTTACCAGCCCTCTACGCATCTATCGCAGCCGGGACAACCTGCGTCCGGTGATGTTCAACTCTGCCGATGCTCAAATCACCCTCAGCCGTGCCGCGCTGGCTCTGGTCGATCCGGCCTTTGCTCAGCGTCATCATTTCCAGGTGGTGGAGAACGATCTGCAGGCACTGTACGCGCTACTGAACAATCAGAGCGACTATGTGATCGCCGATGAAACCAGCGCCGGTTTCCTGCTCAGCCAGCTGCAGCAGGGGCAGATTTATCAGTTGGCTTCTCCGCTGCACCCCGGCGCGCTCCACCTGCAGGCCGTTACCACCAGCCCGGCACTGACGCAGCAGCTCGACACCGCCAGCTGCCAATGGAGGTGGTCAATGGTATTCAGGGCCGCTGGAGCAGCCAGCTGCCGCGCTACCAGGACACTTTTACCGCTCACTTGTCCCCGATGGAGAGAAGCTGGATTACAGACCATCCGCTGGTCACCTATGCCGCTATCGAGGATGATTATCCCTGGAGCTACCGCGCTGCTAACGACCAGCCCGCCGGTTACAGCGTTGAGCTGCTAAATATCATCAGCCAGAACACCGGCCTGCACTTCCAGCCCTGGTGGGTTAACAATGCGCAACAGGCCCGCGAGCTGGTCGACCAGGGCCGCGCAATGATCCAACTCACCCTGCCACTCACCGGAGATGACGCCATGCGGGCGAATACCCTGCCGATCTGGCGTGCGCTGTGGGGCATTTATGTCGGCCAGATGTCAACCCCCGTCACCAGCTGGCAGGAACTGAAAGGCCGTAAAATTGGGATCCGCCGGGGAGATATCGCCCGACAGATGATCCCAACTGGCGTGGATGTGGTGGTCTTTGATGACAGCAAAATGCTTTACGACGCGCTGGCAAACGGTCAGATCGCCGCGCTGGTTGATAATGTGATTTCGGCCCGCTGGACGATCCAGTCCCGCTACAGTAACTCTTTGCGGTTGGCGTTTGCCGCCAGCGACACCGCGTGGCCCATTACGATCGGCGTCAATCCCGCTCTGCCGCTGCTGCGCACGCTGCTGAATACCAGCCTGCAGCAAATCCCACCGGACACGCAGCAGCGGATGCGTGAAAACTGGAGCAACAACACCACGGTCCTGGCAGGCGGCAGTGAGAATATGATGCGCCCCATCTCGCTGTTTGTGCTGATTGCCGCACTGTTTGCCATCGTCATCCTGCTGATCCTGCTGGGACGGCGCTACCTTGAGCAGCGCCGCGAACAGATCCAGCGCCGGCAGCTGGAGCGCGAGCGCGAAGAGGCCGATCGGGCCAACCAGATGAAGAGCCAGTTTCTGGCCACCGTCAGCCACGAGCTGCGCACGCCAATGCAGGCGATCCTCGGTCTTCTTGAGCTGGAAGTTTCACGCCAGCCTGCCGCCGGGAATCTTGCGGTGATCCACAGCAGCGCCGCCGCCCTGCTGACCCTGCTGAACGATCTGCAGGATCACGCGAAACTGGAGAGCAACAGCTTCACTCTGGTTCCGAAGCAGCTCGATCCGGCACGCTGGCTGAATCGCCTGGCCGATTTTTACCATCCACTGATGCGCCAGAACGGCCCGGTTTTCAGCGTTCGGACAGCTACGCCACTGCCAGTGCTGGTCATGATTGACGGTGAGCGGCTGCAGCAGATTGCCAATAATCTGATCAGCAATGCGATCAAATTCACCCGCCAGGGTGAAATCCGCGTCACTCTCACGGCAGACGAGTCGACTCAACTTCTGCGCCTGCAGGTAATTGACAGCGGCAGCGGTATTCCTCCGGAAGAGCAGGCACGGCTGTTTGAGCCCTGGTATCAGACGCCCTCCGGCCGCCAGCTTTCCGTTCAGGGCAGCGGGCTGGGACTGTCGATCTGTAAAGAGATTGTCTCGCGGATGGGAGGAGAAATCCTGCTGGATTCCACAGTGGGCCGGGGAACGACGGTGACGGTACAGTTGCCCTGGCAGAAACTGGAGACAGCCTCATCCGGTCAGCAGATGATGGCCTCCGCGACAGCCGCTCAACCTGACCCGCAGTTGAGAGTCGCGGTCGTGGATGACCACCCTGCCAATCTGCTGGTGATGCAGCAGCAGCTGGCGTGGTTTGGCCTGCAGGCCGACTGTTACCCTGATGGCAGAATGCTGCTGGCCGCTACCCGATCTTATGATTTGCTGTTTATCGATTACAGCATGCCGCATCCTGATGGCGTGACGCTGGCAAAAATCATTCGCCGCCGTGAGCGCCACGGGGCGACCCGCACGCGCATTGTGCTCTGTTCAGCCGACGCTGATATCCTTGCGCATCCTCGCGTGGAGGCGCTTGCCGACAACGTGCTGCTGAAACCCGTTTCACTGCGCGAGATCGAAGCCCTTTTACCAGGCGAACCTCACTCTGCTTTTGGCGATCTTCCGTCCCGGCTGGACGATCTGGCCGGTCACAACAGCGTATTTTTAAGGAAAATTATCCAGACCCTGCAAAAAACCCTGCGGGAAGATAAGGACCGGTTGCAGATCGCTTTTGTTGAGCAGGCGTGGGACAAGGCGGAAAAAGCCGTGCACCGTATGAAGGGCAGCTGGCAAATGCTGGGCTATGCTCAAGGGGAATCCCTGTGTCAGCAGGTGGCTGAACAAGCCAGATCGCACCGCTCATCCTCTTCAGCACTGAATTTATTGATAGAATTAGCGGAAAGTTTACTTAAAGAACTGGATACTTATGGCGCACACCCACTCTGAACCGAACAGCAATCGTACCCGTCTGCTGGCGGCCTTTCTGGTTACCGTTGTTTTTATGGTGGCAGAAATTGCCGGCGGGCTGATTTCCGGCTCGCTGGCCCTGCTGGCAGATGCCGGACATATGCTGACCGATGCGGCGGCCCTGCTGATGGCTCTGCTGGCAGTGCAGTTTGCCAGCCGCAGACCCAATGCCCGCCACACGTTTGGCCTGCTAAGGCTGACCACTCTTGCCGCCTTTGTGAATGCCATCGCCCTGCTGGTGATCACGGTATTGATCGTCTGGGAAGCTGTACGTCGCTTTATGCATCCTGAACCGGTTGCCGGTGGCTTTATGTTGATTATCGCCATCGCAGGCCTGCTGGCAAATATTCTCTCTTTCTGGCTGCTGCACCATGGCAGCGAAGAGAAAAACCTTAACGTCCGCGCCGCAGCGTTGCATGTGCTGGGCGATCTGCTCGGTTCCGTCGGTGCCATTGCCGCTGCGTTGATCATCATGTTTACCGGCTGGACGCCAATCGATCCCATTCTGTCGATACTGGTCTCCCTGCTGGTGCTGCGCAGCGCCTGGGCATTGATGAAGGAGAGCATTCATGAGCTGCTGGAAGGCGCTCCGGCCTCGGTGGATGTGGAAAAACTGAAGCGGGCGCTTACGCGGGGGATCCCGGAAGTGCGTAACGTTCATCATCTCCACCTGTGGCAGGTCGGCGAAAAACCGGTAATGACCCTGCATGTGCAGGTTATTCCACCTTACGATCACGATGCGTTGCTGCACCGTATTCATAATTATCTGCATGAAAACTATCAGATTGAGCATGCCACGGTGCAGATGGAATACCAGAGTTGCGAGGACGGAGATTGCGAGCTGAGCTGGGGCAAAGGTGGGCACGATCATGCTCATGCCCACCATCATCACTGAGAACGGAGATGGGGATGCTTTCCCCACCTGCACAGGTTATGACAGCGCCCGTGAACCCTGTTCGCGGGCGCTTTTGATCCACAGCCAGCAGCCATTCAGTGCAATGAGGGTAAGAATGGCGTACTCCAGCGACATGGCATAGACCCCCTGGCGGGCGAAAATCATCACGCTGATCACGTTGATAATCACCCACAGCAGCCAGTTTTCAACGTATTTGCGCGTCATCAAAATCATCGCCACAATCGACAGCACCATCAGGCAGGAGTCCCAGAACGGGAAAGCATCCGGCTGCAGTTCCGGCATGGTGACCAACAACCCAAGCCCCTGCATCAGCGACACCGCAACGTGGGTCAGCCACGCAAACACCGGGTTGATATACAGCGTCATCAGCCCAATCGCCACCACGCAGCCTGCCGCCCAGCCCAGTGCTTTTGGCAGACTCATCCAGCGAATTTGCAGCGCGTTCAGGTTATCTGCCGTCTGCCTGCTCCACGCATACCAGCCGTAGATATTGGCGACAAAGAAGAACACCTGCAGCAGCAGGCTGGCATACAGCTGGATCTGGAAGAAGATCACCGCAAACAGCGTGACGTTGATCAACCCGAAGGCATAATTGATGATTTTTTCAAGGCTGGCGAGCCAGATGCAGAGCAAACCCGCCACGGTGCCAATCGCTTCAATCCATGAGAGATCGTAGCCACCGGCACCAAGAGGGATGTGAACCAGAATGTTATGCGTGCTGAAAAAATCCATATTGGCACCTCAGTCCTGAGCAGCAAGGGGTCAGGCGTTACCCTTTTAAACTTGCAGCAAAGGTTAGCATACGATTCAGCGGTATCAATGCGCCTTCACGCAGCGCAGCATCAACATGGATTTCATGCTGGCTGCCTCCCTGCTCCAGCCCTTCGGCAATCGCCTTCAGGCCATTCATCGCCATCCATGGACAGTGCGCACAGGTGCGGCAGGTTGCGCCTTCGCCCGCCGTTGGTGCTTCCAGCAGCTCTTTATCCGGGCAGGCCTGCTGCATTTTGTAGAAAATGCCGCGATCGGTTGCCACGATCATTTGCGGATGAGGCAACGTTCTCGCCGCCTGAATCAGCTGGCTGGTTGATCCCACTGCATCGGCAAGATCCACAATGGCCTGCGGCGATTCAGGATGAACCAGTACCGCCGCGTCAGGATAGAGCGCCTTCATCCGTTGTAGTGCCTGGGTTTTGAATTCGTCATGTACGATGCAGGCTCCCTGCCAGCAGAGAATATCCGCGCCGGTCTGGCGGGTGACGTACTGGCCCAGATGGCGGTCGGGTGCCCAGATGATCTTCTCACCCAGACTGTCCAGATGTTCAATCAATTCCACCGCAATGCTGGAAGTGACCACCCAATCAGCCCGCGCTTTTACTGCTGCGGAGGTGTTGGCATACACCACCACGGTGCGGTCCGGGTGCTGGTCGCAGAAACGGCTGAATTCGTCAATCGGACAGCCCAGATCCAGCGAGCACTCTGCCTGTAGCGTGGGCATAAGGATGGTTTTTTCCGGGCTGAGGATTTTAGCCGTTTCCCCCATGAATCGCACGCCAGCCACCAGCAGTGTGGAGGCCGCATGCTGGCTGCCAAAACGGGCCATTTCCAGCGAGTCTGCCACGCAGCCACCCGTCTCTTCTGCCAGAGCCTGGATCTCCGGGTCGGTATAGTAGTGCGCGACCATCACCGCATTGCGCTCTTTCAGTAAGCGCTTGATTTTCACCCGGTAGAATTGCTTCTCTTCACCGGAAAGGCGTGCGGGTTTTGGTGGAAAAGGATAAACGGCGGTTTCAGGATCGAACAACATCATGCTCATATCACGACTCTCGTTTTTTTAACTTAACAATTTTGCGGAAGTTATCGCATCCGCACCGGTTTACAGGCCGGTTTGTTTTGTATGCTAAACAAGATAGCCGAAATAGTCGCCTGTGTCGCTCAATTTTTCACTCGCCGCTCAGAATATGATGGCGATCACCTGAGAATAAATTCAGCAGGTTCGCTGGCTTCAATGTTGAGCAGAAAGGCTTTAACTTCCAGCCCGCCCGCAAAGCCGGTCAGTTTCCCGTTCGCACCGATAACCCGGTGACAGGGAGCAATAATCGAGATGGGGTTTCTGCCGTTTGCCGCGCCCACAGCCCTGACGGCGGTAGGATGGCCGATTTCGCGGGCTATTTCGCTGTAGCTGCGGGTTTCACCAAACGGAATTGCCACCAGTGCCCGCCAGACTTTTTTCTGGAATTCAGTGCCTTTGAAGTCCAGTGTCAGGGTAAAGCGCTGACGTTCACCGGCAAAATATTCATTCAGCTGCTTTTCAGTTTCCAGCAGCACCGGATGCTGAGGATCTTCCTGTGGGTTAAGCAGTCGCACACGTTTGGGATCTTCGTTCTCCCACAGGATCGCGGCCAGCCCCCTGACGCTTGCGACCAGTTTCAGCTCACCAACCGGTGAAGGTAGCATTTTGTAGAAATAGCCCATCACTCTTCTCCCTCTGTCACGCCTTATCGCATGGATAAGGCTTATTATCCGTAATAATGATCTTCGTGCTAGCCGTTTTCGGACACCGGTACCGGGCAGTTATCTGTCCGAAAACAGCCAGCGCTGCGGATAAAATGCACTTAACCTGTCAGAAAATCCAGTCCACAGGAACCGATGATGATCGATGCAAAAGCAGCGTACCGGGCACTCACCTCCCGGGATGTCAGGTTTGACGGCGTTTTTTACGTTGGTGTGACCTCGACCGGCATTTACTGCCGACCGGTCTGCCCGGTTAAACCCCCTCGCGAAGAGAACTGCCTGTTTTTTGCCAGCGCGGAAGCGGCGGAGAAAGCGGCGTTCCGTCCCTGCCTGCGCTGCCGTCCTGAGCTTGCGCCGGGCAATGCGCCTGTCGACAGCAGCCATCGGGTCGCGGATCTGTTGTTGCAGCGAATTGAAGAGGGTCTGATTGAGGACGTTGCCAGTCTGGAAGAAATCGCCGCTCAGTTTTCACTGAGTTCCCGCCAACTGCGACGCATTGTGCAGAAGGAGCTGGGCGTATCGCCTGTGGAATTAAAGCAAACCCGCCGTTTACTGCTAGCAAAACAGCTGCTCACGGAAACCACCCTGCCGGTGACTGAAGTGGCTTATGCCAGTGGATTTGCCAGCCTGAGGCGCTTTAATGATGTGTTCAGCGCCCGATACCGGATGCCGCCCAGCCGGTTGCGCAAAGAAGCCAGCCATACAGGAAACCAGCTTACCGCTGGTGAAACGTCAACATTGCTGCTGAGCTACCGTCCACCGTTCGACTGGAGCGCCCTGCTGGCCTTTCTGCGCATGCGTGCCATTAAGGGTGTTGAGAGTGTGGATGAACAGAGTTATGCCCGTACAGTGCGTCTGGGCGAACACAAAGGCTGGATTAAGGTGGTACAGGCCAACAATAAGCACGCTCTTAAGGTGGAGTTTTCGCATTCGCTGACGCCGGTGCTACCCGCTTTGCTTCGTCGGCTGAGGAATTTGTTCGATCTGGATGCACACCCGGATCTGATTGCCTCGCATCTGCAAAAAGATCCGCTATTGCAGAAGAGCCTGGCAAGTAATCCGGGACTGAGGGTACCTGGCGCGTTCGAAGGTTTTGAGATGGTGGTCAGGGCAATTCTCGGGCAGCAGATTACGGTTAAAGCAGCCACGACTATTGGCGGACGTTTCGCAGCGGCTTTCGGCGAAGCCTTTGCCACACCCTATCCGGAACTGACGCATCTCTCACCACAAGCTGCCAGAGTGGCTGTGGCAACGCTGGACGACGTGGCCAGCCTCGGTATCGTCAGCTCCCGTTCGAAGACGCTGCTGGCCGTTGCAGAGGCCTGTGTGCAGGGAGAGTTGCAGCTTGAGGCCGCTGTGCATCCTGAAGAGGCTATTTCGCGGCTCATCAGGCAACCCGGTATTGGCGAATGGACGGCGCATTATATCGCTATGCGCGCCCTGCGCTGGCCGGATGCCTTTCCGAAAGAGGATGTGGTGGTAAGAAAGAATCTGGGGGGCGTGACGGCAAAGCAGGCGGAGGTGATTTCGCAGGCCTGGCGGCCGTGGCGCAGCTATGCGGTGATGCATATCTGGAAAAATATGACACCTGACAAGAAGTAATCTCTGAACCCTGCCCGAATTGCAGACAGCAAAAAGGCGCCTTTAGGGCGCCTTTCTACATTGGTGGGTCGTGCAGGATTCGAACCTGCGACCAATTGATTAAAAGTCAACTGCTCTACCAACTGAGCTAACGACCCGCTACG
>NZ_JBYUWC010000023.1:0-91414 GCF_058137865.1 Erwinia sp. 009765445 | reverse complement strand
TTCAGCTTCCTGAACCTCTCAACCCGGCGGCCTGTAAGCCGTTGTTCCGTGTCGATGGAGGCGCATTATAGGGAGTTCCTGACGGCTGACAAGGGGTAAATGCAAAAAACTTTTCAAGCGCTCAAAATTCAACCCAAAAGTAATAAAGACGACCACAAATGCCGTTTTCTTAAACAAAAATGGGCCCGAAGGCCCATTTCTGTTCTTTACTGCGATTACTGACGGGCAACTATCGCCCCATCCTGCACGTCCATCTCGATCATTTTTCCCGGAACCAGACTGCCTGAGAGGATCTGCTGGGCGAGCGGGTTTTCAATCTGCTGCTGTATGGCTCGTTTCAACGGCCTTGCACCATAAACCGGGTCATAGCCATTTTCACCGAGCATCTGCAACGCCGCATCGGAGATATGAAGTTCATAACCACGTTCAACCAGACGATTGTAAAGACGCTGCAGCTGAATTTTAGCAATGGAGGCAATGTGTTTCTCACCCAGTGGATGGAACACCACCAGTTCATCGATACGGTTAATGAACTCCGGCCGGAAATGGTGGCCGACAACGGTCATCACCACTTCTTTCATTTCCGGATAACTCAGCGCGCCAAAACGTTCCTGAATCAGATCTGATCCGAGGTTAGACGTCATGATCACCACCGTGTTACGGAAGTCCACTGTTCTGCCCTGCCCGTCAGTCAGACGACCGTCATCCAGCACCTGCAGCAGAATGTTAAACACGTCCGGATGCGCTTTCTCCACCTCGTCCAGCAGGATCACCGAATAGGGGCGACGGCGGACCGCTTCGGTCAGATAGCCGCCTTCCTCATAACCCACATATCCGGGAGGTGCGCCCACCAGCCGCGAAACCGCATGTTTCTCCATGAACTCAGACATATCAAGACGCACCATCGCATCATCACTGTCGAACATAAAATTAGCCAGCGCTTTGCACAGCTCGGTTTTACCTACCCCGGTCGGGCCGAGGAACAGGAACGAGCCGATGGGGCGATTTGGATCGGCCAGACCTGCACGACTCCGCCTGATGGCGTTTGATACAGCTTCAACCGCTTCGTCCTGACCGATAACACGCTCGTGCAACTCCTGCTCCATCCGCAGCAGTTTGTCGCGCTCCCCTTCCAACATTCTGGCAACCGGAATACCGGTCCAGCGAGCCAGCACGTCAGCGATCTCCACGTCGGTTACGCGGTTACGCAACAGACGCATTGTCTTTCCTTCGGCCTGGGTGGCTAACTCCAGCTGTTTCTCCAGCTCAGGTATTTTCCCGTACTGCAACTCAGACATCTGTGCCAGATCGCCGGAACGACGCGCCTGCTCAATGGACAGTTTTGCCTGCTCCAGTTCCGCCTTGATAGTCTGGGTGCCGGACAGTGAGGCTTTCTCCGCCTTCCACTCTTCTTCCAGCTCAGAGTAATCACGCTCTTTCTGATTCAACTCGTCTTCCAGCATGTCCAGACGTTTGATGCTGGCATCATCGGACTCTTTCTTCAGCGCCTGCTGTTCCAACTTGAGCTGAATAATGCGGCGTTCAAGACGATCCAGCGACTCCGGTTTCGAGTCAATCTGCATACGGATGCTGGAAGCCGCTTCATCGATCAGGTCAATAGCTTTGTCCGGCAGCTGGCGATCGGCAATATAGCGGTGAGACAGCGTAGCCGCCGCCACAATGGCCGGATCGGTAATCTGCACATGGTGATGCAGCTCATAACGTTCTTTCAGCCCGCGCAGGATGGCGATGGTATCTTCAACGCTCGGCTCCGCCACAAACACTTTCTGGAAACGACGCTCAAGTGCCGCATCTTTTTCGATATACTGGCGATACTCATCCAGCGTGGTGGCGCCAACACAGTGCAGCTCGCCACGGGCCAGCGCTGGTTTCAGCATGTTGCCTGCATCCATCGCGCCATCGGCTTTACCCGCACCGACCATCGTGTGAAGCTCGTCGATAAACAGAATGACGTTGCCTTCCTGTTTGGACAGATCGTTGAGCACGCCTTTCAGGCGCTCTTCAAATTCACCCCGGTATTTGGCACCGGCAACCAGCGCCCCCATATCCAGCGCCAGCACGCGGCGGCCTTTCAGCCCTTCCGGCACTTCGCCGTTGATAATGCGCTGAGCGAGGCCTTCAACGATGGCGGTTTTACCCACGCCAGGCTCGCCAATCAGTACCGGATTATTCTTGGTACGGCGCTGCAGAACCTGGATAGTACGGCGGATCTCTTCATCACGCCCGATAACCGGGTCCAGCTTGCCCATCTCCGCCCTTTCGGTCAGGTCGATGGTGTATTTTTTCAGTGCCTGGCGCTGATCTTCAGCTCCCTGGTCGTTCACGGTTTCGCCTCCACGCATCTGATCAATAGCCCGGGCCAGTTTTTCGCTGGTTGCTCCAGCGGATTTCAGTAAATCAGCCAGTGAGCCACGCGAATCGAGAGCGGCCAGAACGAACAGTTCGGATGAGATAAAGTTATCGGCACGTTTTTGCGCCAGTTTGTCACAGAGATTCAGGACGCGGACCAGATCCGCTGAAGGTTGCACATCGCCATCCGTCCCCTCAACCTGTGGCAGACGAGCAATAGCCTGTTCCACGCCGCTGCGCAGGGCTGACACATCAGTACCCGCGGTGGTGAGTAAAGGACGTACGGAGCCCCCTTCCTGAGTGAGCAGGGCGCTCATCAAGTGAAGAGGTTCGATAAATTGGTTGTCGCGCCCGAGTGCTAAAGACTGGGCATCGGCGAGAGCAAGCTGGAATTTATTAGTAAGACGATCCAGACGCATAATTCCCCCATTCAGGTCAAATTGCTACTGGAGATTAAATGAGGTCATCCCTCAAATTTTCAAGTTTAATGACCCAAATATTTTGGTGAAAAATACATCAATCTGGACCGTCTTATGGCGCTAGGTTATATCAGCCAGATCAAACTTGCCATACGGCCGGTAACGCCATCGCGTCGGAAGGAGAAAAATTGTTCCCGTGCGGAGACAGTACAAAGGCCGCCACCCGTGATATGGCGCACTCCTCTGCGTGTCAGACAGTTCCGGGCAAGCTGCCAGATATCGGCATAATATTTTTCACCAACAGGACGAAATGCCGCGTCAGTGATTAAATCTTGCGCTAAAAAGGCGTTACGCACCTCCGGTCCCACCTCAAAGGCCTCCGGTCCGATGGCGGGTCCCAGCCAGGCAACAATCTCTTCTGCCGGAGCGATAAAAGCATCGAGCGTGGCTTCCAGAACCCCTGAACACAATCCCCGCCAGCCAGCATGAGCTGCCGCCACTTCTTTACCATCCAGAGAACTGAACAGTACCGGCAGACAGTCAGCCGTCATCGCTGCACAAACCACGCCACGTTCGCGGGTATAAGCAGCATCGGCCTGCAGTGAGTCAGGCTCTTCCCCGGTAAGATGTAATACCCGAACACCATGAACCTGCTCCAGCCAGACGGGCATTGCCGGCATTTCTGCCAGCCGGACCAGACTTTCACGGTTGGTCTGCACGTCCTGCGGATTATCCCCCACATGCGCACCAAGATTCAGCGAATCCCAGGGCGCATGGCTGACGCCTGCCAGCCGGGTTGTTGAACAGGCCCGTACGCTGGCGGGCACGCTCCATTGGGGAATGATCAGGCTCATTACCAGTCCAGCTGATCTTTGAACTCTTCAGTATCGGCTTTCAGGGCCTCGATAAGCTCCACCATATCCTGTGGCAGCGGCGCGTGCCATTCCATCTCAATCCCGGTAATCGGATGATACAGACGCAGCATGGTGGCGTGCAGAGCCTGGCGGTCAAACTTTCTCAATATGGAGATAAACGCTTCAGAAGCGCCTTTCGGTGGACGCGGTCGACCGCCGTAGAGCGGGTCACCCACCAGGGGATGGTTGATGTGGGACATATGCACACGGATCTGGTGAGTACGGCCGGTTTCCAGACGCAGACGCATACGGGTATGAGCACGAAAATGCTCCATAATGCGGTAGTGCGTGGTGGCCGGTTTGCCCATCGGATGTACCGCCATATGGGTGCGCTTGGTCGAGTGACGACTGATCGGCTCGTTTACCGTTCCGCCCGCAGTCATACGGCCAATAGCCACCGCTTCATACTCACGGGTGAATTCACGCAGCTGCAATGACTCCACCAGATGAGTCTGAGCAGGAACCGTTTTCGCTACCACCATCAGGCCAGTGGTGTCCTTATCCAGACGGTGCACGATGCCCGCACGCGGCACATCAGCAATGGCCGGAAAATGATACAGCAACGCATTCAGTACTGTGCCATCAGGGTTACCAGCCCCCGGATGAACCACCAAATCGCGAGGCTTGTTGATGACCATAATATCGTCATCTTCATAAACGATATTCAGCGGGATATCCTGCGCTTCCCAGCGCGCTTCTTCCTCAATCTCGGCCTCGATAGCGATTTGTTCGCCACCAAGCACTTTTTCCTTTGGTTTATCGATGATTACGCCATTAACACTGACGCGACGGTCGAGAATCCACTCTTTTATACGAGATCTTGAATAATCAGGGAACAATTCGGCCAAAGCCTGATCTAAGCGTTGTCCGAGTTGCGATTCGGAGACCGTTGCGTTGAGTTTTACTTGTTGTGCCATAAACAGCTTCTTCGTTAACGTTGGGTTTTCACGGCGATGCCGTTTAATATAATGTGCTATTGTACCTGGTCACTATCGGGAGCTACATGGACAGCTTCCTGAATAACACTCTGAGGATAATCAAATCGTCATGACGCGTATGAAATATCTGGTGGCTGCAGCCACGTTGAGCCTGGCATTAGCGGGTTGTTCCGGCTCGAAGGATACGGTGCCCGATAACCCACCTTCCGAGATCTATGCCACAGCCCAGCAAAAACTGCAGGACGGTAACTTTAAAGGAGCAATAACGCAACTGGAAGCGCTTGATAACCGCTATCCGTTCGGGCCTTACTCCCAGCAAGTTCAGCTAGACCTGATCTACGCTTACTACAAAAATGCCGATTTGCCGCTGGCGCAGGCCGCAATTGACCGCTTTATGCGTCTGAATCCAACCCATCCGAACATTGATTACGTGATTTATATGCGTGGTCTGACGGACATGGCGCTTGATGACAGCGCGCTGCAGGGCTTTTTCGGCATCGATCGCTCAGACCGCGATCCTACGCATGCGCGTGATGCCTTCCATGACTTCTCTCAGCTGCTGCGTGGGTATCCAAACAGCCAGTATGCCACTGACGCCAGAAAGCGTCTGGTGTTCCTGAAAGATCGTCTGGCGAAGTATGAGTTATCCGTTGCCCAATTCTACACCAAGCGCGAGGCCTATGTCGCCGTCGTTAACCGTGTAGAGCAAATGATGCAGGATTACCCGGATACTCAGGCTACCCGTACGGCTCTGCCACTGATGGAAAATGCCTACCGTCAGTTGCAGCTGAATGCCGAAGCGGATAAGGTCGCGAAGATCATCGCCGCTAATAAGGCTTAAGTCACAAAAACGAAAAATGGCAGCCGGTGGCTGCCATTTTTTTTGCCCAGAAAAGCACCGGATTTTCGATTTTCCTTCTGAGTTAACTTACCCATAATGCACCCTTAAAATCAGCCCTTCAAGCCTCAACAAGGGAATAATCACCCCATCTCACAAATTTTGCCCACTTGACAAAAAGTGACAAAAAAACGTGATATCGATCACGCATCAAGCCTTTTTTCAGGGTATGCTGGACCTACATTCGACGGAAATGACAGAGAGGTAAGCACTATGGTTCTGAACATTACCAGCAAGCACATGGAAATCACCCCGGCTATCCGCCAACATGTCGAAGACCGTCTGGCCAAACTTGAAAAGTGGCAAACTCATCTGATTAATCCCCATATCGTTCTTTCAAAGGAGCCGAAGGAATTCGTTGCCGATGCGGCTATCAACACGCCAAATGGCCCCCTGGTGGCCAGCGCAAAACACGATGATATGTATACGGCCATAAATGACCTGATCAACAAACTGGAGCGCCAGCTGAATAAAGTTCAGCACAAAGGCGAAGCGCGCCGCGCGACTGCCAGCGTCAAAGACCTTAGCGTCGTCGATCAGGAATAACCGTAAAAGGGAGATAACGCGCCTTCAGGGCGCGTTTTTTATTGACAGAAAGAAATTGCAGCGGTTACTTTAAACGCTCGACAATACCGGACACCACCATGAAAAAGCAGCCGTTCTTCTTCGCATTCTTTTTTACCTTCCCCTGACCGGGAGGCAATTCGTCGTGTAAGAGAGAATGCGAAGACGAACAACAAAGCCTCCCCAGCGGGAGGCTTTTTTTTTATGAACATCTGACAGGTAGCATTATGACCGCTGAAAATCCCCTGCTGGGCCTGCGCGACAAGATCAGTGCGCTGGATGAAGAACTGCTGAGCTTACTGGCGAACCGCCGCGCGCTGGCGATTGAAGTCGCCACGGCGAAAATGGCCACCCACCGCCCTATCCGTGACATTGACCGTGAAAGAGATCTGCTTGAAAATCTGATCCGGCTGGGCAAAGCACATAAGCTGGACGCCCACTACATTACCCGTCTGTTCCAGCTGATTATTGAAGACTCGGTTCTTACCCAGCAGGCACTGCTGCAAAAACACCTTAACAAAACCAATGCACAGTCTGCCCGTGTCGCTTTCCTCGGCCCTAAAGGCTCTTACTCTCACCTGGCGGCACGTCACTATGCAGCCCGCCACTTTGACAATTTCATTGAAAGCGGCTGCCTGAAGTTCCGCGATATTTTCAGTCAGGTTGAAACCGGTCAGGCAGACTATGCCGTGCTGCCGATTGAGAATACCACCTCCGGTTCAATCACCGATGTCTATGACCTGCTGCAGCAAACCAGCCTGTCTATCATCGGCGAGAGCACCGTACCTATTGATCACTGCGTACTGGTCTCCGGCAGCACCGACCTGCAGCAAATCGAAACGGTTTACAGCCATCCTCAGCCTTTTCAGCAGTGCAGCCAGTTTATTCACCGCTTCCCGCACTGGAAAATTGAATACACCGAAAGCACGGCAGCCGCGATGGAAAAGGTGGCGGAACTCAATTCACCGAAAGCCGCCGCTCTGGGCAGCGAGGCTGGCGGCGAGCTATACAGCTTACAAGTGCTGGAGCGCAACCTGGCAAACCAGCTGCAAAACATCACCCGCTTTATTATCCTCGCCCGCAAGCCGGTTGAAGTGACTGAGCAGGTTCCGGCAAAAACCACGCTGATTATGGCGACCGGACAGCAGGCCGGTGCGCTGGTGGAGGCGCTGCTGGTTCTGCGCAAGCATAATTTGACCATGAGCAAGCTGGAATCGCGTCCGATTTACGGCAATCCGTGGGAAGAGATGTTCTATATTGATTTCCAGGGCAATCTGCGTTCCGGTGAGGTGCAGCAGGCCCTGCGTGAGCTGGCACCAATTACCCGTTCACTGAAGGTGCTTGGCTGCTATCCGAGCGAGAACGTCGTTCCGGTAGAACCGAACTAATCTCCTGTTTCCAGCCGCGGCTCCTGCGGCTGGATACCCCTACTCCCAGAGTAGCGATTTCCCCTTTCTGCTAATCGCTATATCATAGTGTTTATAACGATTATCAGGAAACCGACATGCGTAACATTCTCCGCACCGCTTCTTTATTATTTTTCATTGGGTTACTGCCTTTCTCCTCCTATGCCGACCGCCAGGTTACCGATCAGCTGGGTCGCCAGGTCAGCATTCCGGATCGCGTTGACCGCGTGGTGGTGCTGCAACATCAGACACTCAATCTGCTGGTCCAGCTGGATGCCACCAAAACCATGGTGGGGATTTTAGGCAACTGGAAGCAGCAGTTGGGTGATGGCTACCAGCGCCTGGTGCCGGAACTGACCAGCCTGCCAACGCTGGGCGACCTGACTCATGTCGACCTGGAAAAACTGGTCGCCCTGCACCCTCAGGTGGTGTTTGTCACCAACTATGCCCCGCAGGAAATGATCGATCAGATCCAGCATCTCGGTATTGCAGTGATTGCAATATCACTGCGTGCAGGCGACGAGAAGCAGGAAAACCGTCTCAATCCACAGCTTCAGGATGAAGAACAGGCCTATAATCAGGGCCTGAAGGACGGTATCCGGCTGATCGGCAGCGTGGTTAACCACCAGAAGCAGGCGGAAGATCTGATCAGCGCCACCTTCAGTCAGCGCCAGGAAACCAGCGATCGCCTGAAGAGTATTCCGGCCGCCCAGAGGATCCGCGTCTATATGGCGAATCCTGACCTGACTACCTATGGCTCTGGCAAATACACCGGCCTGATGATGGCTCATGCAGGCGCAATGAACGTCGCGGCGGCCACGGTCAAAGGTTATAAACAGGTTTCGATGGAGCAGATCCTCGCCTGGAATCCTCAGGTGATATTTGTGCAGGACCGCTATCCGCGGGTGATTGACGAAATCAACCATCAGCCAGCCTGGAAGGCCGTTGATGCGGTTAAACATCACCGGGTTTATCTGATGCCGGAGTATGCCAAAGCATGGGGCTATCCGATGCCGGAAGCGCTGGCGCTGGGAGAACTGTGGATGGCGAAAAAACTTTATCCGGAAAAATTCAGCGATATTGATATGCAGAAAAAAGCCGACAGCTGGTATCAGCGCTTCTATCGCACCCACTATGTGGGCAGCAACTGATGAACGAACTGCGGGTACTGGCGGCCGGCAGCCTGCGGATTGTCTGGCCCAGGCTGATCGCCGCGTTTAATCTGCAAAATGAGTGTTTCGTGAACACCGCGTTTGGCCCTGCCGGCCTGCTGCGTCAGCGCATTGAGCAGGATGAACCTTGCGATCTCTTTGCCTCGGCAAATGTGGCACACCCGCAGACCTTACTGGCGGCCGGTAAAGCGATCGGCGTTGCGAATTTCACCCATAACCAGCTCTGCCTGAGCATCAGGGCAGATCTGGCCCTCACAGAACGAGACTGGCTTGAGCTGCTCAGCGATCCGACACTCCGCGTGGCAACTTCCACCCCACTCAGCGATCCTTCAGGTGATTACACCTGGGAGCTGTTTGATCGTATTGAACAACATCATGAAGGAACGGGGAATTTACTGAAGCAGCGAGCGTTACAGCTGGTTGGCGGACCGGACAACCCAGCCGTTCCGGCAGGTGAGCTGGCGGCCAGTTGGGCCATCAACAGCCATCAGGCTGAAATTTTTATCGGCTATCAGAGTTATGCGCCGCTGATTGCCAGGGACAGCGGCATCGTTACAATGGATATCCCGGCACCTTACCAGGTCAGGGCTGATTACGCTCTGGCGGTCTGCCACAGTAAAGCCCAGCCGCTGGCTGAGTTTCTGGTATCACCCCAGGCGCAGGAAATTTTACAGAAAGCGGGCTTCAGCCACTAAAAATATAAAACGCCTGATGGAATTCATCAGGCGTTGATCGCAGGCTGAAGGTGTATCCAGTCAGTTACTGACGGCTGTCATTAGCCTGACGGAGAAGAGTCCGGCTCTCCAGCATAAAGCGCTGGGCGTAATCGCCAAACCAGTGCTCCACTTTACGGAAGCTGTCGATAAACGCCTGTTTATCACCCTGCTCCAGCAGCTTAATCGCCTCACCAAAACGCTGGTAGTAACGTTTGATCAGCGCCAGGTTACTTTCCGAAGACATAATAATGTCTGCATAAAGTTGCGGATCCTGGGCAAACAGCCGCCCGACCATCGCCAACTCCAGACGGTAAATCGGAGAAGACAGGGCCAGTAGCTGCTCAAGCTGCACGTTCTCTTCAGCCAGATGCAGACCATATGCAAAGGTGGCAAAGTGGCGCAGCGCCTGGATAAAAGCCATATTCTGATCGTGCTCAACGGCGCTGATGCGATGCAATCTCGCTCCCCAGACCTGAATCTGCTCCAGGAACCACTGGTAGGATTCCGGCTGACGACCGTCACACCACACCACAACCTGCTTCGCCAGACTGCCGCTGTCCGGTCCGAACATCGGATGCAGACCAAGAACCGGACCGCTGTGCGCGGCCAGCATCGCCTGCAGTGGGCTGTTTTTCACCGAGGCCAGATCGACCAGAATGCAGTCTTCCGGCAGCAGCGGCAGGCTGGCAATCACCCGCTCAGTCAGATGGATCGGCACGCTGATGATCACCATCCCGGCATCCGCCAGCATGCTTTCACCCTGCTCCCAGTCCTCTTTGTCAAGGATCTTCACCTGATAACCAGACAGGGTCAGCATCTTTTCAAACAGACGCCCCATCTGGCCTTTGCCCCCGACAATCACTACCGGGCGCAGATCAGGATTCAGCGTCTTGAAGCCTTTATCGTTCTCGCTGGAGTAGGATTCCCGCATCACACGGCGCAGAACATCCTCAATCAAATCCGGCGGCACGCCCAGCAGTTCGGCCTCTTTACGCCGTGAAGCCAGCATTGAAGCTTCACGTTCAGGCACATAAATCGGTAATCCGTAACGGCTTTTCACCTCGCCCACTTCGGCAACCAGCTCCAGCCTTTTGGCCAGCAGATCGAGCAGCGCTTTATCAACTTCATCAATTTGATCGCGTAGCGCGGTCAGTTCAGCCACCATAATTAACCCTCATGCGACAAACGCGCCGCCAGCACCCCGTCCAGATCCTGATGGATTTCACGCAGCAGCGACTCGGTTGTTTCCCAGTTGATGCAGGCATCGGTAACGGAAACGCCGTAGCGCATTTCACTGCGCGGCTGCTCGGATGACTGGTTACCCTCGTGAAGATGACTTTCCAGCATCAGACCCATAATAGAACGGTTGCCATCTTTGATCTGCGCAACGGCAGACTCAGCCACGCCGGACTGACGACGGAAGTCTTTGTTAGAATTGCCATGGCTGCAATCTATCATCAAGGACGGGCGGAGTCCCGCCTGAAGCATCTCTTTTTCACACTGGGCAACATCTTCCGGGCCGTAGTTCGGGCTCTTCCCCCCCCGCAGGATCACATGGCCATCCGGGTTACCCTGAGTCTGTAACAGGCAGACCTGGCCGCTCTGGTTGATCCCGACAAAACGGTGCGGCATTGCTGCGGCACGCATGGCATTGATCGCTGTGCCAAGGCTGCCATCGGTACCATTTTTGAAGCCCACCGGCATTGACAGGCCAGAGGCCATTTCACGGTGAGTCTGAGATTCCGTGGTCCGCGCACCAATGGCTGACCAGCTGAACAGATCGCCCAGGTATTGCGGGCTGTTCGGATCCAGTGCTTCAGTTGCCAGCGGCAGGCCCATTTCCACCAGATCCAGCAGCAGGCGACGGGCAATGTGCAGACCGGCTTCCATATCGAATGAGTTATCCATGTAAGGATCATTGATTAATCCTTTCCAGCCGACGGTGGTACGGGGCTTTTCAAAATAGACGCGCATAACGATATACAGCTGATCCTTCAACTGGTCAGAGAGAGTTTTCAGGTGACGGGCGTAATCCAGAGCGGCTTCGGTATCGTGGATGGAACAGGGGCCGCAGACTACCAGCAGGCGGTGATCTTTACCGCTGATGATGTTGGAAAGGGTCTGGCGGGAATCGGCGATCTGCGCTTCCAGAGCGGCATTCAGCGGAAACTGTTTTTTCAGCTCTTCCGGGGTGATCAGAATCTGTTCTTCAACGATATGTACGTTATTCAGCGCGTCTTTTTGCATGATAGTCATCCTGTTTATCTCGTTATGCGTAGGTCAGCCCTTAGTGAGGTGTGAATAATGTATCAGAACCGGTACAAAACTCAACCCATGCATGTACACTTTAATTACCACAATATAATTTCCGGAAAATAAAATATGAAATTACTTTCAATATCAATAAAATAAAACAACAAAACCAAGCACAATAAACTTGCCAAAATGTACAATTATATTTACACCAAAAGCGTACGGCGTAATCAGCATCCGGTTTTTTCCTGCTTAAGCAAAGATTTGCGACCGGTGTGCCCGTAGACCGGATTGAGTAGCATCACCAGCAACGAAAGCATACAGAACACCAGCAGAGCAGGAGCAGCGCCCGCCAAAGCATAAAGCTGGCCAAACAGAACGGAGCCCGCCACCTGTCCCGCCGCGAGCATCAGAAAAACCAATCCCACACCTGAAGCCGGAGCATTTTTATTAGCCGCTGCGCCGCAGACCAACAGCACGCCGGAGAGGGTAACGTAGCCAGCACGGCACAGAGCGACGACCGGAATGAACCACCACCACGGCCCCTGTATCCAGGGCAGCATGGCAAGTGGCAAAGCCATAAACAGCAACGAAATCCGGTAGACCTGTTTCATACCGATGCGGTCAGCTACCGGCCCGGTCAGCGCACCAAAGATCCCCGCCCCACCCGCGATCAGCCACAGGAGGCTGACGGATTGCGCGTCCACACCAGCTTGCTGGCGTAAAATCTGCGGACCAAAACTCCACCATGCCGCGCTGGTGCTCCCGCTGACGAAGGCAATGATCATCAGTCGCAGCATTGCCGGTCCGGGCATCCTCTTCCACCAGGTTTTTCATTCTGTCGTCGGGCAGGTAAAGCATCACCGGCAGCAGACATAACAGCGCTATTGCGCTGAAGAGAAGACAAGCCACTCGCCAGCCACCGGGCAGATAAAGCAAAACCGGCACGGACATAATAATTCCCGCGCTGGTTCCGGCATTGATAACAGTGTTCATTTGCGGCTGCTGATGCCCGGTGATCCGGCGACTGACCGCCGCAGCCAGGGAAGGAGAAGCCACGCCAGGGCTCAACCCGGCAATAAACAGCCCCACGGCAAGCATGAGGGGAGAGAACGAAAACGCCAGCATCAGCATGCCGCCAGCCGCCAAAATAGCGGCCGCAGCGGCCAGCCAGCGTGGGCCAAAACGTTCAGTGAGTACCGGTGCGCCGGTTATTGCCAGACAGTAGGCAGCAAAACTGCTGGCAGAGATCACCCCTGCCGTCCCGGTGCTGAACGGAATATCTTTCACTACGGCAGGCAACATCAGCCCCCAGGAGAATCTCGCCATCCCGTAGGTGACAGCGATCAGTGAGAAGCCGGTCAAGCCCAGTTTCAGAGAAGCTCTCATGACTTTTTACCGCTGGCTGCCAGGAGTTTTTCTGCAGCCTCTCCGGCATAAATCGCCGCCTGGGGGCCGATGACCAATGCAGAAGTAATGGCCCCTTCAAACAGCATCCACACCGCATCGGAAAGCCCTGCGGCCGGTGAGTTTCGCAGACAGGCCGCAATGTATTCACGCTGCCTGTAGCGGTAATCCAGCGCCAGCGCCGACAGCCGCCGATCTTCTTCAGCATATTCGCCCCAGGCTTTCAGGAAAAAGCATCCTGAGGAGCCATTTTTCTGCATCCACTCACCCTGGACCGCAAAAAGACGGCTGATAGCTTTTGGCTCTTCGGGTGGAAGCAGCGCGGCAAAAAAGCGGTTTTGTCGTTCAGCCAGCACCGCCTCTGTCAGCATCTCCCGCGAGGGAAAGTACCGATAAAGCGTTCTGGTAGAAACACCTGCTTCACTGCAGATCCGATCCGTACTGGTCGCATGGAATCCATTGAGATAGAACAACCGCTCTGCGGCCTTGAGGATATCTTGTTTTTTATTCATTCACTAAAAGTAAACCGATCGTTTTACTTTTGCAAAATTTCCGGTGGAATAAAATCCTTTACCCGGAGATAAATCGATTCGTAAATTTTCACCTCCGGACTTATGATGAAGATAAATAAGGACAAATAAGGAGGTCAGCCATGAAAGTGATCTACCGCCCTTTTGCCGATTCCGATGCACGGGAATTTGCCAGCGCCGTTACTGCCTCGCTGGATACGCTTAAACCGTGGTTCTTATGGGCTCATGAGGGATTTAGCGAAGAAGATGCCCGTAAATGGTTTGCTGCCACTCATATCCTGCGGGACAAAGGCGCAGCGAACGAACTGGGCCTGTTTGCGGAAGATGGCCGCTTACTGGGCGGTGCCGGGCTGCGTTACTCCAGCATCGATCACAACCACTGCTCTGTGGGTTACTGGGTACGCAGCAGTGAGCAGAGCCAGGGCATCGCCACCCAGGCCGTGCACTACCTGGTCGATCTGGCGTGGCAAAGCCCGGAAAGAGACACGGTTGAGATCCTCGCCGTGGCGGAAAATGCCGCCAGCCGCCGTGTGGCAGCCAAATGCGGCACTGATTTCATCGGCATTCAGCACGGCCTGATCGTGTCAGACAGCGGCCCGGTCAACACTGCTGTCTACCATTTCCGCAGGCCGCAGTAACGCAGACAGGCGCCGGAACTGCTGTCCGTGCTCGTCAAGATTATTCTTTGCCAGCCAGAGAGAAATAGCCTGATCGATGGCTGGCCATTCACCATCCAGAATCGAAAACCACTGCGTATCACGCGAGCGTCCCTTGCGGGTCATCATCTGCCGGAAAGTGCCTTCATAACGGAACCCAATCCTTTCAGCCGCCTTACGGGAAGGGGCATTCAGCGAATCACATTTCCATTCCAGGCGGCGATAGCCCAGCGCAAAGGCTGTCTTCAGCAGCAAATACAGCGCCTCCGTGCCAACTATGGTGCGCTTCATCAGCGGTGACCAGGTCAGGCCACCTAACTCCAGCGAGCCATTAACGGTATCGATGCGCATATAGGAGGCCAGCCCCACAGGACGATTGCGACGGGCATAAAAAATAGTGAAGGTGACCCAGTGAGCTTCTGCCGCCCGCTTATTCAACCAGCCCCGGAAAGCCTCAAGCGTTGCTGGTCTCTCCTCTGTCAGATAGGTCCAGTCGCGGCCGTCAGGTGCTGAAGCATAGGCGGCGTAGAGATCGCTGCAGTGTTTAGCCGTATCCAGAGGCTCCAGGCGGCAGTACTGCCCAGCTACCGTCTGACGCTGAGGCAATTTAGGGGGTTGCCAGTCCGGCAATGCCGGGCCGACGGGCTGGTTGTACTGATTCATTTGCTGCATCGCAATCGGTCTCCTCTGCGGGTAAAGCTCAAGCATACGAAGTGGACTTCTGCTTGCCAAGCCGCCGTGCTGAAATTTGCGCGGCCTCTCTTAATCCGGCCCGAAAGTTCGATGTTGTCAACTTGTTAAGGCTGCTGTAGCATCCTCTTTTACCTGAACAGGAAGATAAGATGAACTCCCCCCTCCGCCTTGCCCTTGTTGGTGATTATCGTTCCGATGCTGTTGCTCACCAGGCTATTCCCCCCGCTGTCGAACTTGCCGCCGCCTCCCTGAACCTTCCAATGATTGCAGAATGGCTGCCAACCGAATCCGTCACCAGTTCTGCCGTTTTAGAGAATTTTGATGCCATCTGGGGCGTGCCCGGCAGCCCTTATAAAAACGATCGTGGTGCCTTCCTGGCTATCACTTATGCCCGTGAGAATAACGTGCCGTTTCTTGGTTCGTGTGGCGGCTTCCAGTACGCAGTGGTGGAATATGCCCGTAACGTAATGGGCTGGAGCGATGCCGCTCACGCAGAGACCGACACCGAAGGGCGTATAGTGATTGCCCCGCTGAGCTGTTCACTGGTGGAGAAAACTGGTGATATCGTGATCGATCCTGACACCATTATTGCCCGCGCCTATGGCAAGCTCAGCACGCACGAAGGCTACCACTGCAATTTCGGCGTGGATCCGGATTTTATCTCTGAGCTGGCGGATTTCCCGTTGCGTATTAGCGCATGGGATGGTGAAGGAGACGTGCGCGGCATTGAACTGCCCGATCATAAATACTTTGTTGCCACGCTGTTCCAGTCCGAACGCGCTTCGCTACGTAATGAGCTGTCACCGCTGGTTGTTGAACTGCTTAAAGCCACACAGCGATAAATTGCAGGCATAAAAAAAGGGGCCAACCTTCGGTCAGCCCCTTGTTCACTATTAACTTAGGATGCTGCTTTAGCGCCCAGACGTTCTTTGATACGTGCAGACTTACCGGTACGCTCACGCAGGTAGTACAGTTTGGCCTTACGTACGGCACCACGGCGTTTAACAGCAATGCTGTCAATCACAGGTGAGTGAGTCTGGAATACACGCTCAACACCTTCGCCGTTAGAAATTTTACGAACAGTGAATGCAGAGTGCAGACCGCGGTTACGAATAGCGATAACCACGCCCTCGAATGCCTGCAGACGTTTCTTTGAACCTTCAACGACCCATACTTTCACTTCCACGGAATCACCCGGACGGAATGAAGGTACGTCCTGTTTCATCTGCTCTTGTTCGATTTGCTTGATAATGTTGCTCATAATTTAATCTCTTATCCTGGGTAAACTGATATTCAGGCACCGCGACTACTGCCCGGACTGCCCATCATCGTTATGTTGCTGGTTGAACTCCTTGCGGAATTCGGTCAGCAACTTTGCTTGCTCTTCAGTCAGAGCCAGGTTTTCCAGAAGTTCAGGTCTTCTAAGCCAGGTACGGCCCAGCGACTGTTTCAGACGCCAGCGGCGAATTTCAGCATGGTTGCCCGACAGCAGAACTGGCGGAACCTCCATCCCTTCTAACACTTCAGGTCGGGTGTAGTGCGGGCAATCCAGCAACCCATCGGAAAATGAATCTTCCTCGGCTGACGCCTGCTTCCCCAGTACGCCGGGTATAAACCGGGCGACCGAGTCAATCAGCGTCATCGCTGGCAGCTCCCCACCGCTGAGAACGTAATCGCCAATCGACCATTCTTCATCGATTTCGGTTTTGATTACGCGCTCATCAATCCCTTCATAGCGACCACACACCAGAATTAACTTCTGACTGGTCGCCAGCTCGCAAACCCCATCTTGATCGAGTTTGCGACCCTGAGGTGAAAGATAAATCACCCTGGCGCCTTCTCCTGCCGCCGCTTTTGCTGCGTGGATGGCATCCCGTAAGGGCTGAACCATCATTAGCATCCCCGGTCCGCCGCCGTAAGGACGTTCGTCCACGGTACGGTGCCGATCATGAGCAAAGTCACGAGGACTCCAGCTCTGGATGCTGAGCAGGCCATTTTTTACTGCCCGGCCAGTTACTCCGTAGTCGGTAATTGCGCTGAACATCTCAGGGAACAGGCTGATTATGCCTATCCACATCGACTGCGCCGGTGTTTTACCGCTTTGTCCGGAGCTCAAAAACCAGGATCCCAATCTACTTCAATGGTGCCGGTAGTGAGATCGACATTCTTGATAACCTGTCCATCAAGGAACGGTATCAGCCGCTCCTTCGCACCGAATGCATCCTTCAGGTTTGCCTTTATGACGAGAACGTCGTTTGAACCGGTTTCCATCAGCTCTGTGACTTTACCGAGTTCATAGCCCTGGGTGGTGACAACCTGGCAACCGATAAGGTCTTTCCAGTAATAGTCGCCGTTGTCCAGCGCGGGCAACTGCTCAGAATCCACGACAATTTCACAATTAGTCAGCAGACCGGCAGTATCACGATCGTCAATGCCTTTGACTTTGATGATCATATCCTGATTGTGGCGCTTCCAGCCTTCCAGCTCGATAAGCTGCCATTGACCCGACCGCTGGATAAACCAGGGTTGATAGTCAAAAATGCTTTCGGCATCTTCGGTGGAGGAAAACACTTTGAGCCAACCACGGATACCGTAGGCCGATCCCATCTTTCCCAAAATTAATGGGTTAGCAGGCGTCGACGCGGTGAGTTGCTTGCTCATGTTGACCACCATGACAGATTAAGCTGCTTTCTTAGCTTCTTTGATCAGCGCACCAACGCGATCAGAGAGAGTTGCGCCCTGGCCAACCCAGTGCTCAATGCGGTCCAGATCCAGACGCAGTGCTTCAGCCTGACCAGATGCGATCGGGTTGAAGAAACCAACGCGCTCGATGAAGCGACCGTTGCGAGCATTACGGCTGTCAGTGACGACTACCTGATAAAACGGACGCTTTTTAGCGCCGTGACGTGCCAAACGAATTGTTACCATAACATCCTCTTTAGTTAATAAAACAACCGGGCCCCATTGAGGGAACGGGGCCCGGATGCAATATAAAAAGCCCGAAAATTTTACTCATTTTGGCGCAAAAAGCAATCTAATTCGCCTGAGTGGTTTTCCGGCTTACTTAACGGCCCGGGAAGCCCGGCGGCATCATACCCTTCATGCCGCGCATCATCTTCGCCATACCGCCCTTCTTCATCTTCTTCATCATGCGCTGCATGTCGTCAAACTGCTTCAGCAAGCGGTTAACGTCCTGCACCTGCATACCAGAACCCGTGGCGATACGACGCTTACGGGAACCTTTGATGATCTCTGGCTTCTCCCGCTCTTTACGGGTCATGGAATTGATCATCGCTTCCATCCGCACCAGCACTTTGTCATCCATCTGCGACTTAACGTTATCCGGCAACTTCCCCATACCTGGCAGCTTACCCATCAGGCTGGCCATGCCGCCCATATTGCGCATCTGCTTCAGCTGATCCAGGAAATCGTTCAGGTCGAAACCGTCGCCCTTTTTCAGCTTGCTGGCCAGTTTCTCTGCCTGCGCGCGGTCAACCTTGCTCTCGATATCTTCGATCAGCGACAGCACGTCGCCCATGCCGAGGATACGGGAAGCGATACGGTCCGGGTAGAACGGCTCCAGGGCTTCGGTTTTTTCACCAACACCCATAAATTTAATCGGCTTGCCGGTGATATGACGGATTGAGAGCGCAGCACCGCCACGGGCATCACCATCAACTTTGGTCAGGACCACACCGGTCAGCGGCAGCGCTTCGCTAAACGCCTTCGCCGTGTTGGCGGCATCCTGGCCAGTCATGGCATCGACCACAAACAGAGTTTCTACCGGATTGATCGCGGCGTGAACCTGTTTGATCTCGTCCATCATCGCTTCGTCTACGTGCAGACGACCTGCGGTATCGACCAGCAGCACATCGTAAAACTTCAGTTTAGCCTGCTGCAGAGCGTTTTTAACGATGTCAACCGGCTTCTGGCTCAGGTCTGACGGGCAGAAATCCACCCCAACCTGTTCGGCCAGCGTTTCCAGCTGCTTGATGGCTGCGGGACGATAGACGTCAGCAGAAACAACCAGCACTTTTTTCTTGTGCTTCTCGCGCAGGAACTTACCCAGCTTACCGACGCTGGTGGTTTTACCCGCCCCCTGCAAACCAGCCATCAGCACCACGGCAGGCGGCTGGGCGTTCAGATTGAGCGTGTTGTTTTCGGCACCCATGGCGACGACCAGCTCGTTCTGCACGATTTTTACAAACTCCTGACCCGGCGTCAGGCTTTTGTTGACGTCCTGGCCCACCGCGCGCTCTTTAACGCGGGCGATAAAGTCACGCACTACCGGCAGCGCTACGTCCGCTTCCAGCAGTGCCATACGAACTTCACGCAGGGTGTCCTTAATGTTGTCTTCTGTCAGCCGTCCACGGCCGCTGATATTGCGCAGGGTTTGCGACAATCTGTCGGTTAAATTATCAAACATCGTCTCTCGCTCACGTAATGAGAGGTCGCCAGGCGACACAATGGCGCGGATTATAACATGAAGACGCTGCGATCTCAGCCATCTGAGTTGAGATCGTTTGGAGCCAGCAGCCGCTGGCGCTATACTGATTTTTTTCTTAGTCTTACCGGTAACTGACAACCTCTATGTCCGTATTTGCGATTCTGGCGCTGCTCGCCTATTCCTTCAGCCTTGCTCTGATCATTCCCAGCCTGTTGCGCAAACAAAGCGGCTGGCGGCGTCTGGCGGTGATATCGGCCACCATTGCGCTGATTTGCCACGCCATCGCGTTGGAACAGCGAATTTTTGCTATGAACAGTGGTCAGAATCTCAGCCTGCTGAACATTGGTTCGCTGGTCAGCCTGCTGATTTGCGCCATTATGACCATTGTGGCGTCACGTAATCGTGGCTGGATACTGCTGCCGATTGTTTACAGCTTCGCGTTGATCAATCTGGCGTTTGCCACCTTTGTCCCCAATGCCTTTATCACTCATCTGGAAACCACGCCGGGAATGATGGTGCATATCGGCCTGGCGCTCTTTGCCTATGCCACGCTGATCATCGCGGCTCTTTATGCCTTACAGCTGGCGTGGATTGACTATCTGCTGAAGAATAAAAAGCTGGCGTTCAGCAACGACATTCCGCCGTTGATGACCATTGAGCGCAAGATGTTCCATATTACTCAGGTGGGCGTGGTGCTGCTGACGCTGGTACTGTGCACCGGTCTGTTCTACATGCATGACCTGTTCAGCCGCGAGAATGTGGACAAAGCCGTGCTGTCGATCCTCGCCTGGTTCGTTTATATCGTTCTGCTTTGGGGTCACTATCATGAAGGCTGGCGCGGTCGCCGCGTCGCCTGGTTCAATTTTGGCGGGGCATTTTTGCTGACCATGGCCTACTTCGGTAGCCGTATGCTGCAGCATTTCCTGACCTCCTGACCCACAACCACAAGGAATTCCTTCGTTGGAACAAGTTTCAACTACCTCCCTGATTATTATTCTGGTGATCATGGTTCTGGTATCAGCCTGGTTCGCCGGTTCTGAAACCGGCATGATGACGCTGAATCGCTATAAGTTACGTCATCAGGCTAAAAACGGCAGCCGTGCCGCCCGCCGCGTCGAGAAATTGCTGCGCCGCCCCGACCGTTTACTCAGTCTGGTGCTGATCGGCAACAACCTTGTCAATATTCTCGCTTCTGCTCTGGCCACCATCGTCGGGATGCGGATTCATGGCGACGAGGGCGTGGCAATTGCCACCGGTATTCTGACCTTCTGCGTGCTGGTGTTTGCCGAAGTTCTGCCAAAAACCATCGCTGCGCTCTATCCGGAAAAAGTCGCCTTTCCGAGCAGTCTTCTGCTGGGGCCGCTGCAGGTAGTGATGATGCCGCTGGTCTGGCTGCTGAACACCATTACCCGCATCCTGATGCGCCTGGTGGGGATGAGAACCGAAGGTGCGATCAACTCTGCGCTCAGCAAAGAAGAGCTGCGCACCATCGTCTATGAATCGCGCTCGCTGATGTCCCGCCGTAACCAGGACATGCTGCTGTCAGTACTGGATCTGGAGAAAGTGAACGTTGATGACATCATGGTGCCGCGCAATGAAATAGTCGGTATCAACATTAACGATGACTGGAAGTCAATTGTTCGCCAGTTGACCCACACGCCACATGGGCGCGTGGTGCTGTATCGTGACTCTCTTGATGACGCCATCAGCATGCTGCGCGTGCGCGAAGCCTACCGCCTGATGACCGAGAAGAAAGAATTCACCAAAGAAGTGATGCTGCGCTCGGCAGACGAGATTTATTATGTGCCAGAAGGCACGCCGCTGAACGTGCAGCTGGTGAAGTTCCAGCGCAACAAGAAGAAAGTCGGACTGGTCGTTGATGAGTATGGCGATATCAAAGGTCTGGTGACCATTGAAGATATTCTTGAAGAGATCGTCGGTGACTTCACTACCTCGATGTCGCCAACGCTGGCGGAAGAAGTGGTGCCACAGAATGACGGATCGGTGCTGATTGAAGGCAGCGCCAACATTCGTGAGTTAAACAAAGCGTTTAACTGGAACCTGCCGGAAGAAGAGGCACGTACGATTAACGGGATGATTCTGGAAGCGATTGAGGACATCCCCCTGCCGGACACCACGGTGCATGTTGGCCACTACGCGGTCGATATTCTCGACGTGCAGGAAAATATGATCAAACAGGTAAGGATTACGCCGCAAAAGTCACTGAAAGAGTCGGTAGGATCGTAAAGGCAGATGGTAGAATCCGCCCCTACAGGTCAACTGCAGGGGAAGGATTTACCGTCCCGGAGGCCAGGACGGTAAAGCTGAAAACTAGATGTGCAGCTCTTTCAGCTTCTCTTTCGGCAGCGCCAGCTCGTCGTTATGGTTAACGCGAATGTCGTTGTCGATAATGTGGCGGGCGATGTCCTGCGCCTCATCTAAAGAGTGCATTTCATAGGTGCCGCACTGGTACTCATTCAGTTCCGGAATTGTGCGCTGGTCTGTGACTTTCAGCACATCCTGCATCGCCCCTTTCCATGCTTTCGCCACGCGCTGCTCGTCCGGCGTACCAATCAGGCTCATGTAGAAACCGGTACGGCAACCCATTGGGGAGATGTCGATGATTTCCACGCCTTCACCGTTCAGGTGGTTACGCATAAAGCCGGCGAACAGATGTTCCAGCGTGTGGATACCGCGTTCTGGCATCACTTCTTTGTTCGGCTTGCAGAAGCGCAGGTCGAAAACGGTAATGGTATCGCCATGAGGAGTGTTCATGGTCTTGGCTACACGTACCGCAGGAGCCGCCATGATAGTGTGATCGACGGTAAAGCTATCCAGCAATGGCATATTGTTACCTCAACTAAATGAATTTATTTTTGCAACGATGAAACTTTCTCTGTCGTCCCGGGTCTGAATTTATGAAAGACGCGCATTTTGTTATCATCATCCCTGACAACAGAGATGTTAATTTTGGCCACATTGATGTGGCCATTTTCTTTTGTGCTAGCTTCTGCTCTTCAGAAAATCCTCAAAGCTAAGCGTATCACTTTCTTCAATTTCCTGCTGGTTATCGTTTGAGCGAACGGCTTCCTGTTCAAACTGAGCGTCAGTAAGAATTTCCAGCCCCTCCTCCGCCAACTGATGACGATACTGCTCCGACAGCGCCAGGCCTGTGCCGATAATGCCGTTCTCTTTCAGCGCCATCAGGAAACGTGCTGAGTAGGTCAGATCCGGATCATCGAATGAAGCCACCAGGCGGTCACAGACTTCCTGGTAATGGCGATTGCCATGCTGGCTGTCCAGCGTTTCCGCTACGCGACGTAAATCTCCGAACAATGTTTTGCCCACTTCTTTCAGCGGGTGCTGAGCTTCGTTGCAACCCACGCCCAGCATCAGACCCGGTTTGCGTCCTTCAAGGATCACCCGGTTCCAGTTGGCACGTGTGCACAGCAGCTCTTCACTGCTCATTTCAGGTGCTTCCGCCAGCGTACACCAGATCAGGAACAGATCGAGGAAACGGACCTGATTTTCATCCACGCCAATTGGCGAGAACGGGTTGATATCCAGCGAGCGCACTTCGATGTACTCGATGCCACCACGCAGCAGAGCATCTGAAGGATTCTCACCCGCTCGCGTGACACGTTTAGGGCGAATCGGCGCATAGAGTTCATTTTCAATCTGCAGCACGTTGGTGTTGAGCTGCAGCCAGTTCCCCTGCTCATCCTTCACTCCCTTCTTCGCATACTCTTCAGAAGGGGTCTTGATCGCCGCTTTCAGCGCCTTCACATAGTCTGGCAAATTGTTGAAGGTAATACCAAGGCCGCTTTGTGACTTATTGGTATAACCTAAGTCGCTCAGGCGCAATGAAGTGGCGTAAGGCAGATAGAGCATGCCTTTATCGGTGCGTTCAAACGGCAGCGCGGTCTCTTTGCCCTGAAGGAAAGAGGAACAGATTCCCGGTGAAGCCCCGAACAGATAAGGAATGATCCAGCCAAAGCGGTAGTAATTGCGGATCAGGCGCAGATAGCCATCAGAGATAGCTTGCTGGCCACTCTTCTCGTCCTTTACATCCACCCAGGCCTGCCAGAAGGAGATCGGCAGCGAGAAGTTGTAGTGCACGCCGGAGATCACCTGCATCAGCGAGCCATAACGATTTTTCAATCCTTCGCGATACAGCGTCTTCATCTTGCCGATGTTCGAGCTGCCGTACTGTGCCAGTTCAATCTGCTGACTGTCTTCAATCAGACAGGGCATACTCATCGGCCACATCCGCTCCTCGCCAAGATCGCACGAGACGTGACGATGAATATCACGCAGGAAAGCCAGCAGATGATCGATATTGTCATCAACCGGCGTAATAAATTCGAGCAGCGTCTCCGCAAAGTCAGTGGTTATCCACTTGTGCGTTAGGGCTGAGCCAAGCGTTTCGGGGTGTCCGGTAGTGGCCAGATGGCCATCAGGTTTGACACGCAATGTTTCGCGTTCAATACCGCGACCGATACCTTTCAATGCGTCAGGATGAGCTTCCAGCCAGGAAAGCGCCTGTGATACGTCCGGGATCAAATTGACCTCCCGCTCGGGGAAAATTTATTATTGTTCAGCATAATGTTAATCGCAGCGCGAATTATTCGCGAATCAGCGCCACCACTCCATGCCCTGTAGTGTTGCGAAAGCCAGCACAACGTAGCGAAGCGTCTTGCCTGCGGCGAGAAAAAACACCGTCGGAAGCCAGGAAAAACGCAGCCAGCCGGCCAGAACACAAAGCAGATCGCCGACGACCGGCAACCAGCTAAGTAGAAGCGCGGCAGGCCTCCATCGGTGCAGCCACGCTTTTGCTGTGTTATGCCATCGCCCCTGCTCTTTCAGAGGCAGCCAGCGACCAATGATAATATTTGTCAGGCCGCCCAGAGTGTTCCCAAGTGCGGCGATAAAAATTATTCCGGGAACAGAGACTTTTCCCGCGACCAGCAGGCCTGCCAGCAGCACTTCTGAGCTGCCCGGCAACAGTGTGGCACTGAGGAAACTGCTGGCAAACATCGAACCATAACTGAGCCACTCACTCACAGCAGGCGGACATCAACGTAATCCATTCCTGCAGCCTTTGCGGCCTGGATCCCAAAATCGGCATCCTCAAACACCACACAGCGCGCCGGAGCGACCTTAATCAGTTCTGCGCAGCGTAGAAAAGTATCGGGTTCAGGTTTGTGCCGAGTGACATCATCTGCACCTACAATCGCATCAAAACAGTCGCGCAGTCCTAAATGCTGCAACAAGGCCTCTGCCATGGCGTGCTCGCTGCCGGTGCCTACCGCCATCGGACGGCGGCCTTTGAAGGCTTTCACTACGTCAATCAGCGGCAGTGGCCGGACGGTATCGAACAGCATCTCTTTCAGCGTGGCGGTTTTCTCAGCGGCCAGCGCCCAGGGATCCAGGCTGCTCTGATGGCTGGCAATAATCACTTCCGCGATGCGCCAGGTGGGAGAGCCATTCAGGCCGATCACCGTGCGCTCATCAAAATCCAGTCCATAACGGGCCAGCACTTCGTGCCAGGCTTTACGGTGCGTCGGTTCAGTATCGAGGATGGTGCCATCCATATCGAATATCAGACCGTCATAACCCTCGTACATACTCTTCTCCATCCTTGCACCAGCGAACGGATACTTTAGCGCAAAGCACTGAATTTGTCGCTGTCGCGATGGATCTGCAAATGCCTTGAATTACCTGGGGTTTTCCATTATCAGAATTTGGCGTCAGAAAAAACTCAGCCGATTTTTCTGATAAAATGTTGACATTTCTGGTTAAAAAACAATGAATTGATTAAAGAGATTATAAAGAGGTAAACAACTAAAAAAACTGTGGGGAGGTAAAAACTGTTCACTTCCGGAAATGATAATCATCCCTGGTGCTGGCTGGTACAGCGTTAAACTATGCCAGTACAATGTTGCGACCAATTCATCAAAAATATGGTGCATCCGGGAGGATTCGAACCTCCGATCGCTCGGTTCGTAGCCGAGTACTCTATCCAGCTGAGCTACGGATGCATTGGGGAAATGCCTGGTGGTGCAGACTATCTTCACTCATCCTGCTGCAGCGTAAAATAAGGATGAATGTTACTACTTAAATTGTGCCAGAACAGTGTTGCGGCCAGTCTGACAAAATATGGTGCATCCAGGAGGATTCGAACCTCCGACCGCTCGGTTCGTAGCCGAGTACTCTATCCAGCTGAGCTATGGATGCATATCAAATTCTGGCATAACGCAGGGGTGCTGACGACTCACCTTGATACAGGCTGCTAACACCGTACCGGAACTTCTTAACGGGTTACTTGTGAGAGACAAGTAATGGTGCATCCGGGAGGATTCGAACCTCCGACCGCTCGGTTCGTAGCCGAGTACTCTATCCAGCTGAGCTACGGATGCAAATGGCGGTGAGGCGGGGATTCGAACCCCGGATGCAGCTTTTGACCGCATACTCCCTTAGCAGGGGAGCGCCTTCAGCCTCTCGGCCACCTCACCATACGCACTCTTGCGAGTTGTGCTTCAGAACTTTGTTTCTGCTCATCGGCACTGCGTGGCGCACATATTACTTTCCCGCACTTATAAGTCAAACAATTTTTCCCCCTGCGTGTTTGATTGCACAATTCCCACGCAATACGGGTATTTTGACGACAAAAAGAGTGATTTATCAACAAGGATCAGGATGACTCTGAGCAATAAGAAGCCGCCCCCGAAAGTGTGCAAGGAACATAGAAATCGAGAGAAAAGAGAAATAATGCGCGGGAAGGGAGGAAAAACCGGTAGCGCCTCGCTGCAGCAGCGAGGCGCTGGATCCGTTAGTAACTCGTTTGCTGAGTTTTTTCGGCCTGGATACGCTGATAGATCTCTTCGCGATGAACCGAAACTTCTTTAGGGGCGTTCACACCGATGCGAACCTGGTTCCCTTTCACTCCCAGCACCGTTACAGTCACCTCATCACCGATCATGAGGGTTTCACCAACTCGACGAGTTAGAATAAGCATTCTTTGCTCCTTGAAAGATTAAAAGAGTCGGGTTAACTGTCGCCCGGCATTATCCATCATATAACGCTAAATGTAGACTATGACAAATACACTACAAGTGCACCATCATACCAATACATTCTGCTGATACTTAGTTTAGCCGAAATACACACCATCAACCTGACTTTGTGTTTTATTGAGACTGCACCTGAGCGGAGGACGCCGTGAAACCCTCGCCACAGCGTCCTCAGAGGTGCCTTTTTATTGTGTTACAGTTTTGTAGTAACCCACGCTTCGACGCCAGCCAGCGCACCAGGCAGCGCCTGAGCATCTGTACCACCCGCCTGAGCCATATCCGGACGACCTCCGCCCTTACCGCCAACCTGCTGGGCTAACTGCCCCACCAGCTCACCGGCCTTAACGCGATCGGTCACATCTTTGGTAACACCAGCAATCAGCGACACCTTACCTTCATCCACGGTCGCCAGCACAATAATCGCCGATTTAAGCTGATTTTTGAGATCGTCAACCATAGTACGCAGCATTTTCGGCTCAACGCCAGTCAGTTCACTGACCAGCAGTTTCACTCCCTTCACCTCTACGGCCTTACTGCTCAGCGAGGCACTCTCCTGCGCTGCGTGCTGATCTTTCAACTGCTGCAGCTCTTTTTCCAGTCCACGCACGTGATCGATCATTGCACGGACTTTTTCATTCAGGTTGCTGTTGTTGGCTTTAACCAGCTGAGCAATGTCCAGCAGCTGTTCGCTCTGCGCATACATCTGCTTCAGCGCGCCTTCACCGGTCACTGCTTCGATACGACGCACACCGGCGGCCGTACCAGACTCCGAAGTGATGCGGAACAGGCCGATATCACCGGTACGGCTGGCGTGAGTCCCGCCGCACAGTTCGGTAGAGAAGTCGCCCATGGTCAGCACGCGCACATGGTCATCATATTTCTCACCAAACAGCGCCATGGCACCCTGCGCTTTGGCTGATTCAAGTTCCATGATGTTGGTATCGACGGACAGGTTGCGACGGATCTGCGCGTTAACGATCTCTTCGACCTGACGAATTTCCTGAGGCTTCATCGCTTCAAAATGCGAGAAGTCGAAACGCAGGTACTTGTCGTTAACCAGAGAGCCTTTCTGCGCCACATGGTGACCAAGGACCTGACGCAGTGCTGCATGCAGCAGGTGAGTGGCTGAATGGTTCAGGCGGATGCGGGCGCGACGCGCTTCATCCACATGCGCCGCCAGAGGCTCGCCCACGCGCAGGTGGCCGGAAGCCAGCTTGCCAACATGGCCGATGGCCTGACCGTATTTCTGCGTGTCGTTCACGGTGAAGGTGGCATTACTGCCCTTTAACTCACCGGTATCGCCAACCTGTCCACCGGATTCACCGTAGAAAGGTGTTTCATCAAGTACGATAACCCCTTCCTGGCCTGCTGCGATTTCGTCCGCTGTCTTACCGTCGACGAAGATAGCCTTCACGACAGCAGTCAGCTCCAGCTGGTCATAACCTTTAAACGTGGAAGCCGCATCAATGCGGATCACGTTGTTGTAATCGGTACCGAATCCGCTGGCATCGCGCGCACGCTGACGCTGCTGTTCCATCGCCTGCTCAAAACCGGCTTCATCAATTTTCAGATCGCGCTCACGGCAAACGTCAGCGGTCAGGTCAACCGGGAACCCAAAGGTGTCATACAGGCGGAACACAGTTTCGCCATCCAGCGTGTCACCCTGCAGCTTTGCCAGCTCTTCATCCAGCAGAGCCAGACCGCGTTCCAGCGTTTTGGCAAACTGCTCTTCTTCGGTTTTCAGCACCTGCTCAACCTGTGACTGCTGGCTTTTAAGCTCGTCACCGGCCGCACCCATCACCTCAATCAGTGGCGCAACCAGCTTCCAGAAGAAAGTGCCCTGCGCGCCCAGCATGTTACCGTGGCGGATGGCACGACGAATGATACGGCGCAGCACGTAGCCACGGTTTTCATTCGACGGGATCACGCCATCAGACACCAGGAAAGCACAAGAACGGATATGGTCCGCGATCACCCGCAGCGATTTGCTGGTCAGATCGGTAGCACCGGTCACTTCCGCCACGGATTTGATCAGTTTCTGGAACAGATCGATTTCGTAGTTGGAGTTAACGTGCTGCAGGACCGCAGCAATTCGCTCCAGCCCCATTCCGGTATCCACCGAAGGTTTTGGCAGCGGCAGCATGGTGCCGTCAGACTGACGGTTGAACTGCATGAAGACGATGTTCCAGATCTCAATGTAGCGATCGCCATCTTCTTCCGGGCTGCCCGGCGGCCCTCCCCAGATGTGATCGCCATGGTCGAAGAAGATCTCGGTGCACGGGCCACACGGACCGGTATCGCCCATCTGCCAGAAGTTATCAGAAGCGTAGGCGCTACCTTTGTTGTCGCCGATGCGAATAATACGCTCGCGTGGTACGCCAACATCGTTCGCCCAGATTTCGAAAGCCTCATCGTCGGTCTCGTACACGGTGACCCACAGCTTGTCTTTCGGCAGGTTAAACCACTGTGCACCGGTCAGCAGCTCCCAGGCGTAGCCAATGGCTTCACGCTTGAAGTAGTCGCCGAAGCTGAAGTTACCCAGCATTTCGAAGAAGGTGTGGTGACGGGCGGTATAACCGACGTTTTCCAGATCGTTATGTTTGCCGCCTGCGCGCACGCAGCGCTGCGAGGTGGTGGCGCGGGAGTAGTTACGCTTGTCCTGGCCAAGGAAAACGTCTTTAAACTGGTTCATACCGGCGTTGGTAAACAGCAACGTCGGATCATTAGTCGGGACGAGGGAGCTACTGGCTACAACCTGATGTCCCTTGCTATGGAAAAAGTCGAGAAACGCCTGGCGAATCTCCGCAGTGCTCTTGCTCATAATTGTCCTGGAATCACGCTAACGAACGTTTCGTGGGTCTGATACGCCGGCAGGATTACCCTTTTCCCGGCAACGCACGAACAAAAAGTGGTGAATAAGATAAATTTTCTTCGGTGGGAAGTAAAACCCCAACACGGTTCAATCATCAAAATTTGAGAAAATGCTGCGAATATCCTCGGAAAAGAAGCCTTTCGTCATCAGATAGCGCTGCACTTTCGCTTTTTCCTTCCAGTCTGACGGCAGCGGCAGGCCAAACTTACGCTCTGCCACTTCGTACGCCTGGCGGGTCCAGTCTATCTCTGCACTGGCGAGCGCTTCATCCGTCAGCGCCTTGTCCACGCCCTTCTGTCCCAGCTCCATGCGGATACGCTGCGGGCCATAACCTTTACGACTGCGGCTGGCGACAAAGCGTTCAGCAAAGTGGGCATCATCCAGGTAGCGGTTTTCATAACACCAGGCCACCACCCGGTCGATCTGCTCCGGGGTGACGGTTTCCGGCTCCTGCTCTCTGGTTTTGGCATACATGGCCGCACGTTCAACTGACAGCGACAGCTTGCGGCGGAACTCAGCTTCACTGTGGTCACGCATCGCAAGGATACGCATAGCCCGGTCCAGCAGACGGGCAAACTGGCTACGTTCTGTGGCGTCTGACATCTCACTCCACGGCTTTTCAGCTTGTTTAATACGATCGGGATAAGGGTAGCGAGGAACAGGGGAAGAAACAAAAGTTGTTTTACGGCGCGTGTCCGGTTTTCAGCAACCATAAAAAAAAGAACGGGTTTAACCGTTCCTTTTATCACTCTGCAGGGCGCTGAGCGCCCTCAGCGGGAAATCAGAAGTTTTCTTCGCTGGTTTCGTCAATATCGGCTGCATCAGCCACGAAATCAGGCTTGGTATCCGGGTTAGTGAGCAGCGTGGCGCGCAGCTTCGCTTCGATCTCGCTGGCAACCGCCGGGTTTTCCTTCAGGAAGTTACCGGCGTTGGCTTTGCCCTGGCCGATTTTGTCGCCGTTGTAGCTGTACCAGGCACCGGCTTTCTCAATCAGCTTGTGCTTAACGCCCAGCTCAACCAGCTCACCGTAGATATTGATTCCTTCACCGTACATGATCTGGAACTCAGCCTGCTTGAACGGCGCGGCGATTTTGTTTTTCACCACTTTCACGCGGGTTTCGCTGCCCACCACTTCGTCACCCTCTTTAATCGCACCGATACGGCGGATATCCAGACGGACAGAAGCGTAGAACTTCAGGGCGTTACCCCCGGTGGTGGTTTCCGGGTTACCGAACATCACACCGATCTTCATACGGATCTGGTTGATAAAGATCAGCAGCGTGTTGGAGTTTTTCAGGTTACCGGCCAGCTTACGCATCGCCTGGCTCATCATACGTGCCGCCAGGCCCATATGAGAGTCACCGATTTCCCCTTCGATTTCCGCTTTCGGCGTCAGGGCCGCTACGGAGTCAACGATGATCACGTCAACAGCGCCGGAGCGTGCCAGCGCATCACAGATTTCCAGCGCCTGCTCACCGGTATCAGGCTGAGAACAGAGCAGATTATCGATATCCACACCGAGCTTTTTCGCGTAGATCGGGTCCAGCGCGTGCTCTGCATCGATAAACGCACAGGTTTTACCTTTACGCTGAGCAGCCGCGATAACCTGCAGGGTCAGCGTAGTTTTACCGGAAGATTCCGGGCCATAGATTTCGACGATACGGCCCATTGGCAGACCGCCCGCGCCCAGCGCAATATCCAGTGACAGGGAACCGGTAGAGATGGTTTCCACGTCCATGGTGCGGTCTTCACCCAGGCGCATGATGGAGCCTTTACCAAATTGCTTTTCAATCTGGCCCAGCGCTGCTGCCAGTGCTTTTTGCTTGTTTTCGTCAATAGCCATTTCAACTCCTGATTACGCGGGTAAAGCACACATACGCGGCTTTGCATAAATTCAATATGGCAGTGATTATACTGTATGGTCATACAGTATCAAGTTTAATTTTTAAGAAAATGATCGCGCAGCGTCAGCAGCACCCAGGCCGTTGCCTGACGACGAACCGCTTCCCGGTCACCGGAAAAAACCTTGCGCTGCGCCAGCGTTTCACGGCTTTCTGCCGCAAAACCAAACCAGACGGTGCCGACCGGTTTTTCCACCGAGCCACCATCCGGCCCGGCAATCCCGCTGACGGAAAGGGCAAAGGTAGCTCCGGCTTCTGCACGTGAACCTTCAGCCATTTCCTTCACCACCTGCTCACTCACCGCACCATAACTTTCCAGCGAAGCCGCCGTCACACCAACCATCTCCTGCTTGGCCTGATTGCTGTAGGTGACAAATCCCCGTTCGAACCACTGAGAGCTTCCCGCAATATCGGTGAGAATCTTGGCAATCCAGCCGCCGGTACAGGACTCGGCAGTGGTCACTGTAGCCCTGCGCTTGAGTAATAACTGCCCCACTTCGTGGCTCAGCTGCGATAACTCATTATCCGTCATGATGACGCCTCACTTCCCTTATGGATGAAAGTGCAAGGTTAGCATTTTTTGGGCGGCGCTTTTATTGATAGGAAAAAGTAATGCTGGCAACCGCGTCCGCCGTACCTGGCGTGATGTCGCCGGTACGGATATAGCGGCTCTGAAACGGCAAAGTCAGCGTTTCTGCCTGTGAGGTACTTTGAATAAAGAACTGGCCGACAGTCGAATTCAGAGAACTGTCAGGCCCCAGAGACAATGGGCCGGTGTTGTTATAGAAAAATTGCACACCCACACCCGTTGCCGTGGAATCAGGCGTCAGTGAAACCGTATCCGTAATATTGGTTGGGTCGGTCTGGTCGGTGACCACCGCATGCAGTGCAATGTTGGCATCACAGTTCAGGTTAACGGAGAAATTTTTCAGCGCTGAGGTGCTGTTAACCGCATTAAATGACCGCACATCCAGGCTTCCCATATCGACCGGCACACTGGGAGTATTGATGGTACAGCCCGTGGCATTAACATTAATGGAAGTCGGGCTGATGATCACTTTGGCCGTGGCCACTTCATTATTATATGCGGTTAATATAGCGGCATTAATCGTCGGCGTGATAAAGGTGCCGCTGGCAAGAGGCTGCCCGGTTTTCACGAAGGTGACCTTGGCAGACCATCCCAGTTCAGTTGCGGTATCATTTGTTCCTTCGGCGGGATAGGTCTGGGTAATACCACTCTGCAGCGGAACATAAGTCGTACCGTTGGTATCTTTCAGGCCCAGAATAAATCCTACGCCAGGCACACCCGTTTCAAATACTGCGTAGCTCACACCCTCCACCACCACCGTCTGACCAGAGGGCACAAGACCACTGTCAGGCTCCATCGTCCCCTGGGAGCACCAATAGACCCAACCGCACCAGAAAACCTGGGTAACCGTTGCTGTGGCACTCCAGTTTCCGCCAATAATGCTGCCGCCGGTGACGGAGTCCGCTGGACCGGAATAGCTCATCTCTGCGGGTGACAGAGTGATATCCGAGACCCAGTCCAGTGCGAAGGCAGGACGAAGACAAACCAGTCCGGCGAGCATAAATACCACGCCGTATTTCACAAAACTTCTCATTTAAAACTCCCCCAGTGCCGTAAGAAAGGCAATCCGTGCAACATCAAAGGTATTCAACCGTATAAGTTGCTCTTGCTGTCACATCACCCGGCGTGACGGGTAGCTGTGTCGCGACCATCCGCGCATAAAAAAGCATATCCACGCTGTTTTCCCCGGTCAGGCTGTAAGCGTCAGTGGCAGTGTTAAGCGGAATAATAGTGTTGCTGCTATCAAGCAGAGAAATAGCCACGCCGGTCGCGCCACCCTCATCCGTTTTTAAATAACGGCTGTCGTGGTCATCCACTTCACCACTGAATGTGACCTGTGCGCCTTTAAACGTCGGTCCACACTCTTCAAGTCTGATGGTAAAAGGCGTTTTAATCTGGCTGACGGCACCCACCGCTAAAAACTGGCGGAGGGAGATATTTCCCAGATGAACATTGATATTTTCTGAGTCGGTTGAGAGCGTGCAGGTATTGCCATACAGCACGCCTGTAACCTGAATATAAACGTCATAGGCTGATGCAAATTGCGGCCAGCTGCCGACCAGCAGTAACGGTAATAACAGACGGATTATCGATTTCACTGACACACCAGTCCTTGTGTATAAATATTGGTATCCGGGTTATAACTCCCGGCCTCAAGATGATAACGGGCCACACATCGCTGCTTAGCTTCCCGCCCCCACTGCGCAATCAGCACGCCATTTTCCGGTAATCCGGAAAGCCAGAGTGCACCCGCATCGCCCACTATCCCGGTAGAGTTTTCGCTATTTTTAAGGGTGACGGTGGTGCCAAAAGGCAGCCAGGAACCCTCTTTACTGATAGTAAAGATGGCCCTGTAACCAATCCGCGTCGCCAGCGTTGCGCGCGCCATAGCTCCCCCGTTGGGGATTTTGCTGACGATGGACTGCGGGATCTCAATATTCTCTCCGAGGGTTTTCACATCAAGATCAACACGGTTTTCACGATACGGAGAGGCGTAAGGGATCACGGCATAACCCCGGGAATCGGTATAAATCCCTTTCTGATTGCCGACTTTGATATTGGCAGCACCGGGAGCCTTCACCAGGATATTGGTATTGCCCAGCGGCTGGCTGAAAGTAATGCCATCTTCGTGCAGGACAATACCGCCATTGACGCCATAGTTGTAATAACGGCTGTCCGGTGTGTAGCTGTATCCGGCATTATAAATCCCGTTTCTGCCCTGATACTGCATCGACATATCCGCCCCGCTCTGGCTGTTGCTGCGGGCGCTGTAACGCGCGTTAAGGCTGTAATTTAAATTATCATGCTCCGGCATATAGCCGCTGATCCCGGTGGAATGAGTGGTGCCATTGCGGGCGCTGTTGGTCATCGAATATCTGGCCCGCGAACCTGGCAGCAATTTGTCCAGCGGGACAGAAGCCGAGAATGCCACCGTATTGTCACTTTTGTCGGACCAGAGTGTCTGGCTGTGCTGCCACGCCAGGCCGAGTGAGATAGCTTTCCAGCTGGTGTTGTAAGCCACCTGCACGCTGTTGTTGGTTTTGGCGGAATTCCAGTAGCGCTGCTGATCCAGAGAGAGGGAAACCGAGCCATATCCGTCAATGCGCTGTGACAGCAGCAGCTGGTTGTGCATTTTGCGCGAGTAATTCAGGTTGTAGTAGCTGCTGGTATCAACAACTGGCTGGCCGTGCTCATCCAGTGAAATCGTGCTTTCGCCACCTTTCATCCGTTTATAAGCGGTATCGCTCAGGGTATAAAAACCTTTGGTGGTGTATTGCCATGAATAGAAATTAAGGGTTGTTCCCGCAGTGTTTAGCACCTTGCTGTAACGAAAACGCACTGAATCACCACTGTGGCTGCTGTTGTCCGCCAGCGTACTGTTGGCATGGATAGCATCGACAGAGAAGGCACCATACGCGCCGAGGTTCTGGCCGACACCTGCCGCAAAAGCACGATAGTGGTCTGAAAACTGCACTCCACCATAGAACGTCAGCCCGTAGCGCCAGCCATAGAAAAAATCGTTCTGCGTGAATGCCGGGGAGGATTGCTGATCGTTATTGCGGAATTTTCCCGCACTGAGGGAATATTTTAACTGTCCCTGCCGGACCAGATTTGGCACGCTGGCAAAAGGCACCACATAGTGAGTGACCTGACCGTTGCTTTCCTCGATTGAAACGTCGAGATCGCCCCCTGAAGAGGTCGGGTAAAGATCGTTAATAACGAATTCACCAGGCGTGACGCTGGTCTGATAGATCACATTGCCGTTCTGGCGAATACGCACCGTCGCGTTAGTCCGGGCAATGCCTCTGACCTCCGGTGCGTAACCACGGATGCTGTTTGGCAGCATATTGTCATCTGACGCCAGCAGCACGCCCCGGACTCCCGCACTGTCAAAAATGGCGGAAGAAGTATAAGTTTCGCCCAGGGTAACCTGAGCTTTTAACGGCACAATATCCCGTTGCACAGTGGTGCTGATGTGCGCCCATTCACCGCCCTGGCTGCTGGTATAATTCCAGTTGGAAGTGTCCCTGACCCGCCATGCGCCAAGATTGATGCCACTGTTCAGCCCGAGGAAATAGTTGGTCCGCTGCCAGCGGCTGTCGCCCAGGTAATCACTTTGCGAGCCGTTAGCGTTATAGCTGACAAAAGCCGTAGTAATCCCCTGCTCCCAGCTTGTCGGGCTGATAAATCCTCTGGGCCTGTTTTGCATCAGTACCTGAGGAACAGTCAGCCTGAGGGCCATTTTTCCGGCATCGAAATCGCTTTGAATATCATGCCCCCGAAAAAGATCGGTTAATGGCATGCAGCCATCCTGCGGCGATAATTTCACGGCATGACGACGATCCAGCCCCAGCTCATCCATCTCTTCGCCAGTGAAGCAGGGAAGCAGCTGTGGAGTCCCGTTATCCATTCCGGCAATAAACGTCACTTCCTTTTCGGCGATAAATTCACCGTTGACGAAAACAGCCGTGCGGTATTTTCCGGCAGGAATATCACCTCCTTTTTCCAGCCAGGATAAATCAGCCACGTCGCCATCTTTCCCGCCCAGGAAAAGAGGATTGAACTGGTATTTATCCTGAGCAGCAGCCTGGTGAATGACCAGTAAAAGCGCGCATGCCACCGCATTTTTTTGGAATGAAAAGGAGGAATTCATAATAGTATTAGCCTGCAACCCATTAGGTTAAAACGGATGAACGTTAATCCAGCTTTTTGCTCAGCAGCGTGGTCCACGCGCCATAATCATTGATGGTCTGATAACTGAAGTTTTTTGCACCGTTGAACGTTCCCGGCACGACCGCACTTCCTTTTGGTGGCAGCATCAGGGGTTTAATTTCTTTACCGTCCACCCGCAACGTAATCAGCGTCAGATAATAGGGCGTGGGGTTTTTAAGCGTCAGCTGTCCTCTGCTGAGGGAGCCGGTGATTTTCTTATGGGCTTCAGTGACTTTTTCAGTCAGCCCTGCCGGACGATAGAAAACTTTAATGCGGCTGGCAGCAGCAAGCTGCAGGGTATTATTTCCCTGAGACTCACTCTGAGGGATGGCTTTCACCGTCATCCAGTACAGCGTTTCTCTGTCGGCAGGCAGGCCTTTTCCGGTAAAAATAACCCGTAAAGTATTCTCATTGTTTGGGCGTAATACCGACAGCGGCGGTACCACCACAAAATCCTGCGTTTTAGTTCCGGCTGAATTATCCAACCAGGTCTGAATAAGAAAAGGTGAAGTAGTATGAGTATTGCGAATATCCAGCGAAGCTTGTTTATCTCCGGCATTATAGACCAGACGAGTCGTTCCCAGACCCACTCCGCCAGCACTGGCAACCAAAGGCAACAGCAATGAGCATATCGCCAGAAAGAGAGCAGGAATACGCATAATAATTTACCTCAGGGGAAAAAAGGATTCAGGATCCTTTCGGTCCTGAATCCAGGTTAATTTAATCAGGAATAAGTCAGGGTGTAAGTCGCAACAGCACTTGCATCACCCGCGGTTACGCTACCTTTTTCGGTATGGTATTTCGCGGTGAAGTTCAGGGTGTTACTGCCCGCACGCAGTGCAGTATTACCACTGGCTTCATTCAACTTAACCTGTGAACCTGCCTCATCAAAAATACGAATTGACAGGTTCTGTGCTGAACCACTGCCGCCATTGACGCCAGTTGCCAGACCGCTTGCATCATCTGCATCAACAGTTCCGGAGAAGGTTACGGCAACATTCTTAAAAGTACTGTTGTCACAATCTTCCAGACTGATGGTGAAGGTTTTGCCTGTTGCCAGTGTGGTTCCGGCAGTCGCAAGAGAGGCGGCACGAGCCTGCCCCATATTAATGTTCTGAACCGCCGAGCCGCTGGATAGTGCACAAGCGGCGGTGATAACGCTGCCCTCAAAATTCAGGGTGCCACCATCTACAGTGACTGGTACAGGGTCTTCGGCCCAGGACATCGCTGGCAGCAGAGCCAATGCACCACAAACGGACATTGCCGTGACTGATTTCAGCATAAAACGCATAATTACATTCTCCATATGTAAATAACTTTCGAAAATAGCCACTTGGTGAATAACAATGAAAGATAACTCCCGGCTCTCTTTATTATTCGCGCACTATTATCGTTAACCATAAATATACAAGTTATCTTGTCGATAACGTTCACAACAATTATCTATAACAAAATTAAAACAACCAAAAGAGTGCAATAAGACTTCCAAATCCGGCTTATACCGGTATTTTTTTCTGAACCAGATAAGTACAACCAACCTGGCGAGTAAATATTAACCACTCCTCAGTAAACAAAACCAAAACAGTTCACACTCGTTGCAAAATAAATACGACAGAAAGGTCAACTGACTTAAATTTTTTTTATTATTAATTTTTAAAATAAATTAATTGAGGTGTTTATCGGCACTGAAAACACTTAATCTTCAACAGGTTCAGCGCTGTGACTGGCGTGGTACTCTGATCGGGATTAATTGCGCCCCGCTCAGCAGGGGCGCAGGAAGAGGCTTCAGCATTTCTGCGCCACCATAAACAAACGGGGAAAAGGCATCAGCACGTTGCCATCCTGACGAACGCTATAGGCTGATGTCAGCTCCTGCAGATAGTGAGCGAGAAAAGCCTCCTGCTCTTCTTCTTTTAGTGGGGCCAGGAAAGGCCGCAGCCCGGTCGATTTCAGCCAGTCAATCATGGCCTGGTGTGAAGGCATCACGTGATAGTAGGTGGTGCGCCAGATATCCACCGAACACCCCGCCTGGCACAACAGATCGTAATACGCTTCCGTGGTGAGCAGGCGCTTACGATCAGCCGCTCCGGGGCCAATTTTATCCCGGAAGGCGGGCAGCTCAGCGACTTTACGCATCAGGCTGTGGGTCGGCTGGTCCAGGTTGTCCGGCATCTGCACTGCCAGCACGCCACGCTTCGCCAGTTGATCCACCAGGTGCGGCAGTAATTGCTGATGATCGGTCAGCCACTGCAGCGAAGCGTTGGCATAAATCACCTCCTGCGGCTTTTCAGCCTGCCAGCCGCGAATATCCACCTGCACAAACTGGCAGTCGGGCAAACGCTTCAGCGCCTGTTCCAGCATTGCCTGTGAGCTGTCCAGCCCGGTAATCCGTGCGGTGGGCCAGGCCTCTCGCAGCAGCTCTGTGCTGTTACCGGGACCGCAACCGAGATCGGTGGCAGAGTTCACTTCACGGGGGGGAATTCGGGAGAGTAATTCTTTAGCGGGACGGGTACGTTCAGCCTCGAACTGACGGTAGAGATCGGGATTCCAGTCTTTCATTTGTTCCTCATTAAAACGATCAACCACGCTGATAACTGTAGCCTGGAATAAAAATTGCATTACCTCCCCTGCTCGCTTTTTGATCGGAGAGACTTATGCGTCATCTTGATAATGATACCCTGGCCGCTTTTATCGCGGTTTACGACCACGGCAGTTTTACTCTTGCCGCAGAACAACTGGGAAAAACCCAGGCTGCCGTCAGCATCATGCTGAGCCGGCTGGAAAAACATCTGGGCCAGCGTTTGCTGGAGCGCTCGCGCCAGGGCATCACCCTCACCCCCTCCGGTGAAAAGCTGATTGGCTACGCCCGGCAGATGCAGGCACTGGAAGAAGAAGCGCTCACCGCGCTGGGTTGTTTCGCGGCAAAATCACGCATTCGTATCGGGATGCCAGACGATTATCTGGGCACTATTGGTGCAGAGCTGATTGAAAACTTTTCGCAGCGCAATCCGCAGTTGCAGGTGGAGATCGTCAGCGACTTCTCCTGCAAGCTGGAGAAGCTGGTCAACGATGGTCATCTGGAGATGGCGATCTTCACCCGCCAGCCTGGTGAACAGAACGGCGAGTTTCTTCGCAAAGAGCCACAGCTGTGGTGTACTGCCCCGGACTGCTTTCCGGAGCAGCAAACCACTCTGCCGCTGGTGCTGTTTCCCGAAGGCTGCCGTGCGCGGCCTCAGGTCATCAGCGCACTCGGTAAAGCCCGTTTGCGCTGGCATATCGTCTGCACCTCATCACATCTGGCAGGCGTGCAGACCGCAATCCGCATTGGCAAAGCGCTGACCGTTCTGCCTGCCTCGGTGATCCCTGACGACTGGCGGATCCTCGGCCAGAATGAACAGCTGCCCGCCCTGCAGTCGCTGGATCTGGCACTGCTGGTGCCGGAAGATGCCCACGTGGGCACCCGCCGCCTGGCTCAATTCATCCGTGAGCTGGTTTCAGCGGTGGAAGCTCTGCCTATGCAGACTGCGCTATGATCGCCTGACTGCACGCCGCAGCCAGCAGGTCGACAGCCTGCTGGTCGTGGCTGAATGACAGATAGAAACGGCCAAACGCGGAAGGCATCGACAGGATGTGCTGACGCCGCAGCGCCACGTGCAGCGCCATACTCCACTGATGATCGGCAGCCGCCACCGCCTGAGCATAAGTTTCAGGTGCGGTTGCCTGCTGCCAGAAGGTGAAGACCGTGCCATATCCGGAACTGGCGAGTTCGACCCCCTGCGCCTTACAGTCGGCAATTACCTTGCGGCACAGTTCATCGCCGCTGCGCAGCAGCTGCATATAATCCTTGCTACGCAGCTCGTTGAGCGTGGCGATTACCGCAGCACAAACCGGCGGGTTACCGCTGTAGGTTCCTGCCCGCACAGCACGACCATCTTCAAACACCTTCATGTACTGCTCTTTACCCACCAGCGCAGCGACAACGGTGCCGTTGCCAATGGCTTTGCCTACCGTTGCGAAATCAGCATCCACGCCAAACAGATGCCCACTCAGCCCGGCATGCAGGCGAAAACCCATCAGCACTTCATCCAGAATAACCATTGCACCAGAACGGTGCGCGGCGTCGGCCAGATAGTGCAGATAGCCCTCGGCGGGTTCAACACAGCCCGCATTCGCCATGACCGGTTCCACGATCACGGCGGCGATATCGGGATGTTCAGCAAACAGCGCATCGACATCTTTAAAATCGTTGTAGCGCAGCAGCAGCATCCCTTCCTTTTCCGGACGGGTGGCTCCTGGCATCTCTGCCATCGCCGATCCGGCATTGCCGAAGGCCACGCTGTCGAACCAGCCATCATAACCGGCGGCAAATTTCACCACCTTATGACGGCCAGTCACGGCGCGCGCTCCCCGGCAGGCCAGATGGACTGCTTCACTACCTGAGTTTACGAAAATAACTTTATTGAGTTCCCCGGTGAAGGCACTCAGAGTGGTTGCCGCCTCTTCTTCTAAAGCATGTGAGTAGGCTGGCATCATCATTGTTTTAACTGCCTGCTGCACGGCATCGACAACCGCCGGAGGGTTATGCCCCAGCAGCGTCGCGCCAAAACCTAAAGCCGTATCCAGATAGCGCTGACCGTCCGCATTCCACAGCCAGGCACCCTGTGCTTTTTCAATCATCAGCGTCTGGCCGTCAATTTCAGGCAAAGCGCGGCCGGCGCTGGATATTCCACCAACTAAATGTTTCATCACAGTTCTCGTCTGTTTGACTGTCAGTAGCCCAGCGTTGCGGGCAACCATCCGGTTAATGAAGGAAAGAAAATCAGGAGCGCGATAGCGAAGGCGGTCGCGAACCAGAACGGGATCAGCCTGCGTGAGACCGGGCCGATATCAATTTTTGCCACGTTACAGACCACGAAAATATTGGTGCCAATCGGCGGCGTGAACAGCCCCCAGCCCAGCGTCAGCGTAAAGATCAGGCCAATCTGGTAAGGCTCAAATCCGGCGGTTTTGGCAATCGGCACCAGGATCGGCGCGAGAATAATCATCGCCGGGCCAAGATCCAGCCAGAAGCCCACGACTTTCAGCAGCAGGATCACCAGCAGCATGGTGGCGATCGGTCCGGCATGCAGCCCGCCAATCCAGGCGGCGGCCATATGCGGGACCTGAGTAACCGTCAGCAGCCAGCCGAAGGGTACCGCCACAGCCATGATGATCATCACCGATCCGGTCAGCGTGACCGATTCAATAATCGCCGGGATCAGGTCGCGCCACCCCAGCTCGCGGTAATACAACCCACCAATCAGCAGCGCATAAATTACGGCTAACCCGGCCGCTTCGGTCGCGGTGACAAAACCGGTGATGATAGCGCCGAGAACAAATACCGGCATACACATCGCCGGGAACGCCCGCCAGAAATCCCGCCAGAAGGCTTTGAAATCGAACTTCCCTTCCACCTTTGGGAAATTTTCCCGCATGCCGATAAACCAGGCGGTGAGCATAAAGACCACGGCCAGCATACAGCCGGGGATCACACCAGCGACAAACAGCCCGCCGATGGAAGTGTTAGTGATGACGCCGTACAGCAGCAGGATCACGCTGGGAGGAACCACAATCCCCAGCGTGCCGGAGGCCGCCGTGACCGCCGCCGCAAAATCGCGTGGATAGCCCTTTTGCTCCATCACCGGGATCATCACCTTTGCCACGGTACTGGTATCCGCCGTGGCAGAACCGGTCAGGCCACCGTACACAAAAGCAGTGGCAACGTTAACCAGTCCCAGGCCACCACGAAAACGCCCGAACAGGTGCTCGGCAACGTGCATGATGCGGTGAGTCAGCCCGCCGCGGTTCATCAATTCCCCGGCAAATAAAAACAGCGGGATGGCGATGAGCGAGGTGGTGTCAGCGCCGCGCAGGGTCTGCTGAGCCAGCCAGGCAATCGGCATCGGGAAGTCACCCAGCGCCAGTGCGGCAATACTTCCGCCCGCTATCGCCCAGGCGATGGGCACCCCGGCAAACAGCAGCACCAGGAAGGCGGCAATCAGAATTAAAACAGTCATAGCGCTTCACCCGAGCGTGAGAAGAAAAAGTGCCAAATCCGCCAGAGCGAAAGGAATATCAGCATCACCGCAAACCCTGCCAGCGAGCAGGTAATCACTGCATTCGGCAGCCTCAGCACCGGTGTCGGCACCCAGGCGGAGGTCTGCAGGATTTTCATCCCACTTGTCAGCAGCCAGCCGCTGAGCACCAGCAGCACCAGCGCCGAAAACAGCCGCAGCCAGCGCCGGACACCTGCCGGGCACAGTGCTGCCACGCTGGTGAAGCTCACGTTCTCGCCGCGAATTTCAGCCAGCACCGCGCCCAGGAAGGTCACCCAGATAAACGAGATTTCAGCGGTTTCAAAGGTCCACTCCAGCCCCGTCCAGGCAAAATAGCGGGCGACGATCCCCAGCAATGTGGAGCCCATCGTCACCAGGAACATCGCGCCGCCTGTCCACATCAGCAGTAACGTCAGCCACCGCGGGCCACTGGTTGGTGCGTAGTGAACCGGCGTCATCAGTTACTGCCCGCGTCAGTACGCAGCTGTTTGACGAAGTCTGCGCCCCAGGCTTTGCTGAACTGGTCGTAAACCGGGCCGACTTTGGCCACGAAGGCCGCGCGATCCACCTCGTTAAATTCAACTTTCTTCGCTTTCAACTGGTCGGTCAGTTTGGCGTAAACCTGGTCAAGCTGGCTGCGATACCAAGTGGTGGTATCAGCCACGGACTCAGTCAGTGCTTTTTTGTTTTCCGCGCTCAGCCCGTCATAAGCAGATTTGTTCATGTACCAGAAGTTGGCTGACCAGATGTAGTTCGCCATCGAGACATGCTTCACAACTTCGTACCAGCGCTGGTCGCTGAAGTCGCGCAGCTCTGGCTCCACGCCGTCAACCACGCCAGACTGCAGAGAGGTATAAACTTCACCAAACGGAATTGACTGCGGCAGGCCGCCAAGCTGTTTGATGGTGGCGAGGATTACCGGGTTTGGTGGCGTGCGGATCTTCAGGCCGCTCAGATCTTCCGGCTTCACAATGGCTCTTTTGCTGTTAGCGAACTGACGGAAACCGGAGTCCAGCGCCGACAGCATCACGTAGCCACGGCTCTCGCCCATCGACAAAAGTTTCTTGCCCGCGTAGCTGTCGAGGAAATGGTGCACCGAGTCAGCGTCTTTAAACAGGAAAGGCAGGGAAACCGCATTCAGACGCGGATCGATAGCATCCACCACGCCGCCCAGTCCCATAGTGATTGCACCAGACCCGGTTGAGTCAGCAATCGCGCCCTCATCGCCCAGCTGGCCATCAGGGAATATCTGAATTTCCAGCGCGTCGTGCGACTTCTCTTTCACTTCTGCCGCAAAACGGACCATCGCCTGGTTGACCAGGCTGTCGCTGCTGGAGGCGTGAGCTAGGCGCAGGGTTTCAGCAGCAGAAGCGCTTGTGGCATACAGTCCACTGCCCGCGCTCAGAACGGCAATGGCGATAAGATGACGGCAAAAAACGTTACCCGGGGAAGCTGCCATGGTCGATCCTCATATTACTGGTTGTCAGTAGAGTATGACCCCAGCATAGGGATTCTGCATAAGATGAGAAATAAAGAGTTTTAATAGTGGGATACAAATTTTTATACAAGCTCCCCAGCGCAGACAGGTCAATGAATAAGCCGCTGAAAGCTACTTTTAAAAGGCCCTGATGCTCCCGGAAAATTCTGTCTCAGCCACAGAGTCCGGTTGATTCCACTGCCGTATTCAGCCGGACCAGTGCAGCAGGGCTGAAGTGCATCCGATGCCCGCTAACCTCTTGTTTCACGCTGCTCTTTTGGCCATTATCGAGGGTCAATACTTTCCTGACCCACGCGAGGTGCATGCATGGAACCGTCTCATCCACAGGGGATTGAGGTAAAAATTGCCGGAATTGTGAAAGAGCTCGAACCGCAGCTGATCGCCCTGCGACGCGACATTCACGCACATCCGGAACTGGGTTTTGACACGGTGCGCACGGCGGAAGTGGTGGCGAAGGAGCTGGAAAGGCTGGGCTATCAGCCGCAAAGAGGCATCGGCAAAACCGGGATTGTGCTGGATATTCACGGCGAAGAGAAAGGGCCAAACCTGCTGCTGCGTGCCGATATGGATGCGTTGCCCATCGAAGAGAAAACCGGCCTTCCCTACGCCAGCGTTTACCCGGGCAAAATGCACGCCTGCGGCCACGATCTGCACACCGCAACCCTGCTCGGTGTGGCTGCCACGCTGAAAGAGCTGCAGCCCCAGCTGAAGGGCTCAGTCCGTCTGGTATTTCAGCCTGCTGAGGAAACCACCGAAAGTGGCGCAGCGGCGATGATTACCGATGGCGCGGCTGAAGGTCAGGATATGGCGATCACCTTCCATAACCGTCCGGAACTGGCAGCAGGCAATATTCTGCTGACACGCGGGGCCAGTACCGCCTCCTGCGATGAATTTGATGTGGTGGTGACCGGCGTGTCAGGACATGCTGCCCGCCCGCACGCTGCCGCCGATCCTATCGTTGCCACGGCGTATCTGATCACCCAGCTGCAGACCATCATCTCCCGTGAAATGGACCCGGCACAATCAGCCGTACTGACCGTCGGCCATATTGAAGGCGGCGCGATCCACAACATTATTCCGGATTCCTGCCTGTTCCGGGGAACCGTTCGTGCCCGCTCAACTGCCTCGCGCGATCATGTGGAAACGGCATTCCGCCGTATCTGTGCTGGCGTGGCGCTGTCGATGAATGTGAAAGTGGACATCAACTACCAGCGCGGCGTCCCTCCCCTACTGAATGATGACCGGATGGTCGATCTCGCCGAAAAGAGCATTACCCGCCAGTTCAGCAAACAGCCGGAGATCCAGCAGGGCCGGAGTTTTGGCGCGGAGGACTTCTCTTACTTCTCCGATTTGATGGCTGCCTGCCAGATCCACATCGGATCGGGGCAACCGGGACGTGACGACCACGTACATAACTCTGACTACCAGCCGGACGAGAGCTGCATCTCGCTGGGTGCCATCGCCCTGACCCGCTTAACGCTGGATATTCTTTCTTAACCGTATTTCAAATTTAACAGGTGTAGCTAATGACTCTGACACGCAAACGTTTTCTCACCGGTGCTATTGCCGCTCTCGGCCTGCTGGTTCTGCCACAGTTGCAGGCGCGGGATCTCTCCTCGCTGACCTTCGCCACCGAAGCCGCCTTCCCTCCGTACAACATGACCACACCGGGCGGTGAAATCGTTGGCTTCGAGCCGGATATGCTGAAAGAGATCGCGAAGCGTGCGGGTTTCAGCTACAAACTGGTCGCTCAGAGCTGGGGGGGAATGATCCCCGGCCTGCTGGATGGCAAATACGATGCGATTGTCGATGCAGTGTCGATCACGCCTAAACGCCAGGAAACCATTAACTTCACCAGCCCGTATATCAATGGCGGCTCCGGTTTTGTCACCAACAAAGACAGCAGCATCACCAGCCTGCCAGGCACCGGTACACGCATTTCGCTGACCGATGAAGCCGCCAGAAAAACCGCCATCGACAACATCGCGAAAATCGTCAAAGGCAAAACGATTGGCGTACAGGTTGCCACCATTCAGGCTGACTTCCTGCAGAAATACTTCGGCAATATCGCCACCATCCGCACCTATCCGGGCGGCAAGGATACCTTCTTCGATCTGGATGCCGGGCGCGTCGATATGGTGATGGCAGCCGTGCCAAACCTGACCGCCTATGTAAAACGCTCTAACGGCAACGGCGAACTGACAGGTTACACCTTCCAGAACGGCGTGCTGGGCGCAGGCTCGGCTATCGGGTTGCGGAAAGACGACACCGAACTGCAGGCTAAGCTGAACACGGCCATCGACTCGATGGTGAAAGACGGCACGATGAAAGCGTTAATCATCAAATGGTTCGGCATGGATCTGTCACCAAAAGCGTAAATGGAGTCCGGTATGGTTAAAGATTGCCGGTGGCTGAAGGGCCGCAGTGGGGATAAATATGGGCATTGACTGGCAGCTCCTCGGCTTCGGTCCTGAGGGTTGGGGGCCGGTGCTGCTTAAGGCTGCCGGGGTCACGGTTTCCGTTTCCCTGTGCGCCTTTCTGCTCGGCTCGGTGATTGGCAGTCTGGTCGCCTGGGCCAAAATCGGCGGGAACCGCTGGCTCAGCAGGCTCGCCGAAGGCTACACCGTGGTGCTGCGCGGCATTCCCGACCTGATCGTAATCTACATTTTCTATTTTGGCGGACGTCAGGTGATGGCCTTTTTCGGTCATGCGCTTGGATTTGCCGGTCCTTTTGACATCAGCGGGTTTGTCGCCGGTGCGCTGGCAATCGGCCTGATTTCCGGTGCCGGACAGGGCGAAGTCTTCCGCGGGGCTTACGGCACCATCCCGAAAGGCACGCTGGAAGCAGCGACGGTGGTGGGGATGGGCAAATGGCTGATGTTCCGCCGCGTCATTGTGCCACAGGCCCTGACCACCGCGATCCCCGGCCTGGGCAACCAGTGGCAATCTGCCATCAAGGAGTCGGCACTCGTCTCGGTTACCGGACTGGTGGAAACCATGAATCAGGTACAGGTTGCCTCCGGGTCCACCCAGATGCCGTTCTTTTTCTTTGCCGTTGGCGCGGTGATTTACCTGGTGATCACCACCGTCTCTGAACTTGTTATTCGCCAGGCTGAGAAATGGTCCTTGCGCGGTCAGGATTACACTCAGCTTTAGGGGCACGGTGCATGGATATTTCGTTTATACAACAGACTCTTATCAAACTGCTGGCCGGGCTACCGCTGACTCTGAACCTGGCGGTGCTGTCACTATTGGGCGGCGGCATTCTGGCGCTGCTGCTTAATCTGCTGCGTGCAACCAAACCAGGTAGCGTTGTTGCAAAAGGATACGTGTTTCTGTTTCGCGGCTCACCGCTGCTGATCCAGATATTTATGATCTACTACGGGCTGGGCAACGTCAGCTTTATTCGCCACAGCTTTCTGTGGCCTTTCCTGCGGGATCCTTACTGGTGCGGGCTGCTGGCTTTGATCCTCAATGATGCGGCTTATACCTCAGAGATCCTGCGCGGCGGCATTCGCGCGATCCCGACAGGATCGATTGAAGCGGCCCGTGTTTGCGGCATGTCCCGCTTCACCATCCTGCGACGCATCACTCTGCCGATTGCCATTCGCCAGGCGTTACCGGCCTGGAGCAACGAAGTGATCTCGATGGCCAAGTCGACCTCGCTGGTCAGCACCATCAGCCTGATGGAAGTGACCGGCATTGCCAACGCCGAGGTTTCCAACACCTATCGGGCGCTGGAAGTGTTTATCAGTGCGGCGGTGATCTACCTGGTGATTTCGCTGCTGGTAACCAAGGCACTGGCCATGTTTGAAAAATACCTTTCACCCGAGAAGTCCGGAGCAAGAGCATGAGCACACCTACCCTGACGCTGCGTAATCTTAAAAAGAGTTTTGGTCAGCATGAGGTGCTGCACGATATCAGCCTGACGGCCAACGACGGCGACGTGATTTCACTGATTGGGGCAAGCGGCTCCGGCAAAAGCACCCTGCTGCGCTGCATCCCGTTCCTGGAAGTGGCTCAGGGCGGTGAGATTCAGGTGGCGGATGAGAAAATTAACCTGAACGGCAATAACGGCACGCTGAGCAAAGCTCAGCAGACGGCAATTAAAAATATTCGCAAACAGCTGGGCTTTGTTTTTCAGAGCTTTAATTTATGGCCGCACCGGACCGTGCTGCAAAACATTATTGAAGCTCCCATCCATGTACAGAAGCGTAACCGCAAAGAGTGCATTGAAGAAGCTGAAGCGCTGCTGGAAAAAGTCGGTCTGTTTGCCAAACGGGATGCCTGGCCTGCCCATCTGTCGGGCGGTCAGCAGCAGCGGATCGCCATTGCACGGGCGCTGGCCCAGCATCCGAAGGCGATTCTGTTTGATGAGCCAACTTCCGCGCTGGATCCTGAACTGGTGGGCGACGTGCTGAAGGTGATCCGCGGGCTGGCCGAAGAAGGCCGGACGATGATTATCGTCACCCACGAGATGGGCTTTGCCCGCGAAGTGTCGAACAAAGCGATTTTCCTGCATCAGGGGATGATTGAGGAGGAAGGCCCGCCGGAGCAGGTCTTCACCGATCCCCACTCCGATCGCTGCCGGGCCTTTGTCAGCAGCCATTTCCAGCGCAATTATTAAGAGATGCCCTTAGCGGGCGTCGCGCACCGCTTCACCCAGCTGCCACACCGCCATAGCATAGTGGTTGCTGTGGTTGTAACGGGTGATCACGTAGAAGTTCGGCAGCCCGTACCAGTATTGATAATATTTGCCCATATCGAAGCGCAGCAGGCTGGCCTGCTGATAACCGTTCAGCGGCACCTGCGGCGATAATCCGGCTGCGGAGAGCTGGCCCATGGTGTAGCGGGTTTTAAAACCGCTCTCCATCAATGGGGCCTGGCCGTTGGCCGGAACGGCAATCGCACCGCCCTTCTGCCAGCCATGAGCGCTGAAGTAGTGCGCCACGCTGCCTATGGCATCAACCGGATCCCACAGGTTGATGTGGCCGTCACCATTAAAGTCGACCGCATACTGCTTAAAGGAAGAAGGCATAAACTGGCCGTAACCCATCGCTCCGGCGAAGGAGCCGCGCAGATCGAGCGGATCGTCTTTCTCTTCTCTCGCCATCAGCAGGAAGGTTTCCAGCTCGCTGCTGAAGTATTCGGCCCGGCGCGGATAGTCAAACGCCAGCGTTGCCAGCGCATCGATAATGCGGGTTTTGCCCATCACGCGGCCCCAGCGGGTTTCCACGCCGATAATACCCACGATGATTTCTGGCGGCACGCCATAGACCTGCCAGGCACGGTTCAGTGCATCCTGATACTGATTCCAGAACTGCACGCCATTCTGCACGTTACCCGGCACGATAAATTTGTTGCGGTAGCGGATCCACGCGCCGTTTGGCCCGGTGGGTGCCTGATATGAAGGTGCCTGGCGATCCATCAGCCGCAGCACAAAATCCAGTCGCTTCGCCTGCGCCAGCACGTCATGCAGCTGCTGGCGATCGAAGTTATGTTCACGCACCATTTTATCGATAAAAGCAGCCGTCGCAGGATTACTGGCAAAGTCCCCACCCAGCGGGGCGATATCGTGCGAGGGTTCCAGCAGAAAACCGTTGCCGCCTTTAAAAGGGTTACCGTGAGGTTCAACCTGCTCGGGAGCTTTGGAGCTGCTGCAGGCCGAAAGAAGAAGGAGCGCGGGCAGAAGTGTGGCCAGATAACGCATTGAATATCCATATGGGCGGTAAGAGTTGTCGTTATGGTAAAGCATTGCCTGGCGCGAAGAAAAGGAGATGTTATGTAAAGGCGTTACTCGTTGGGATTTGTTTACTTTTTTCTGCGATGGACCGCATCCCTGCCCTGTGCGGATTGACATGATAAAAATAAAACGCTATTTCAATAATATTATTTAGTCCTATAAATTATTCAGGAGGAATGATGAGTAAGCAGGCTGCGATACTGTTAGCACCGGGTTTTGAAGAAGCAGAAGCCTTTATTATTATTGATATTTTGAACCGTCTGCACGTCAAGGTGACCACCGTTGGCTGTCATACCGTCCGTGAGATACCGAGCTACCATAACGTGCCGGTGATTGCCGATGTGTTGCTGGCGGATTTGCAGGATGAGCTGTTTGATGCGGTGGTTATTCCAGGCGGGCCGGAAGGCACGGTGAACCTGGCAGCCAACCCGCTGGTGACGACATTTATCCGCCGCCACGATGATGCCGGGAAATGGATAGCCCCGATCTGTTCGGCTGCAGCCAGGGTTCTGGGAGGCCATCATCTGCTGAAAGGACGGCGCTATACCTGTTCCGGGGATTTGCATAAAGCGGTGACGGATGGTGTCTACAGCACGGAGGATGTGGTGGAAGACGGCAACCTGATTAGCGGCAAGGGGCTGGGTAAGAGTTTCGAGTTTGCCTTCCAGCTGGCATGGCGATTAACCGGCGATACGCAAACCGCTGATTTCCAGGCCGAGCATATCTACTTTGACTACTGGCGGAGTGGGGATCGCTGATGTTTGCGGGTAGGTGCGGTTGGGTCGCTGTAAGGGCTACTGGTGGTGTGGTGAGTGCTAGTGTTCGCGGGTAGGTGCGTTTAGTCGCTGAAAGTGCCACTGCCGAATGGTAAGCACTAATATTCGCGGGTAAGTGTGTTTAGTCGCTGAAAGTGCCGCAGTAGCTGGAGGGGCTATACGGAACACGGACACGCCGTTAAATCGTCCCTGATGGCTTGAGTCGCGCGTCCATGCGCGACACAGTCCGCTTATCCGTATAGCCCCTCCTGCCATTAGCTAAGGTGTTGCTGCAATAAGGTGTTGCTTTGAATTTGGTTTTTTATAATTGAGGGCTGAGTGCTTGGGGGGCAGCGAGTTGTGTTTTCTTAAGAGGAGGAACCTGTGATGGCACAATGGGATTTGTGGCAAAAGAGTTTGAGCCGGATGAATCTTTGGAAGATCAGATCCTTAAACAGGGTATCTCTTCATATGAATTATTGTCGCTCAGAGCTGATCTGATAGGCGGCTTTGTGCCTATAACGGACATTACTTCTTCTTATTAAGCATCGACTTCAGATCGGCAAACGGATTGTAGGTTGCTTCACCAACATCTTTTTGCGCATCCTCTCCTGCCACAACGGTTGTACCGTACTGGTCTGCTTCCGTGTACTTCGAATGTTCATGATCATGACAATACAGGCACAACAACTCCCAGTTACTGCCATCTTCCGGGTTGTTGGTATGGTCGTGATCGATATGGTGAACCGTTAATTCGCGAAGATTTGAATAAACAAACTCACGCGAGCAACGTCCGCATACCCATGGGTAGATTTTTAGGGCTTTCTCACGATAGCCGCTTTCAAGCCGCATGTAGTTTTTTGGGATCAGAGCCATTTCCGATGTTACCTGTTTCAAAGAGAGTGTTTTACGAGAATGCCCCAATATACCACTTACAACTTTTTCCGGATAACCCCTTCTGCCACGAAAACAGCACTGCTTTCAGTGGCAGAAGGACATCTTTTACCTGACCTGGACCAGCCCGCTGTACGTCTCGATGTAGCGCGGCGCTTTCAGATCCTCAACCTGAAAGTTCACCAGATCGAACAGCAATTCGGTAAGCACTTCCTGAGTCTCTGAATCCGCTGCGCGGCTGAGTAATACCTGAGTTAAGGCACGGCAGTATCTGGTGATGGCTTCAGGCTCGGGATTCATTCCAGCTACAGCCGTTCAACTTGCCGCAGGTTTGTACTGAGCCAGCTGGCCACACTTGCCACGACGTTAATGTGGTTACTCGGGTATCACCCTGAAAATAAAGGATGAAATCTAAATGAAGTACCAGGCTGACAGCCTGAAACCAAGGCGGGTGATCTGGTATCTGACGTTAGCGGAGAATGTCCTGCAACACTCTTCGCTAAATATAAGTTTAATCGAACTGGATGCTGTTCTTAATCACCTTGCAAGAATCTGTAGAACTATGGTGTTGGTTTATCAGCAGTGATTTAGTGGCGCTCCCTCAGCCTCATAAGGCTTTTTTACGCTCTGTACATTCTCTGCCTGGACGATCACCATCAAAGACTGAGGAACGTTTTAAGCAGATTTGATCGAAGCCGATCTCTGAACAGAGTGAGAAAGGATTACATCAGCGACTCAGGTTTCACTCACCCACGACTCAGAAGTTCGCGGGTGGCGGTCAGACCCGGTGCTGGCGGGTGTTTGCCGCATGGACGCGGCAATCAAGGCTACATGGACGTATTTACGCCGTCCCGACTGCACCGGGTCTGACCGGCACCGATCACTATGAGGGCAGCTAAGCAGATCTGACCGACACCGATCACCGTGTTGCAGTTGATGTTGTCTTTCCAATGCCATCACTGTGTGGCAGTTAAGCAGACCCGACCAACACCAATCACTATGTGGCAGTGGGCCTGCCCTTCCCGACCTTAAAGCGAAACCAGCGAATCGCGGGTAATTTCCGCAATAGATTTTGCGCCGGTCAGCGTCATCGCCACCCGCATCTCTTTCTCAAACAGCTCCAGCAGATTCACCACGCCCGCTTCTCCCCCCGCCGCCAGTGCATAGACAAATGCCCTGCCCAGCAGCACGCTGTCCGCCCCCAGCGCAATCATCCGCACCACGTCCAGTCCGGTACGGATGCCCGAGTCAGCAAGGATTTTAATATCGCCTTTTACCGCATCCGCAATCGCTGGCAGCGCCCGCGCAGTTGAAAGCACACCGTCCAGCTGCCTGCCACCGTGATTCGACACCACAATGCCATCCGCGCCAAAGCTCACCGCGTCTTTTGCATCCTGCGGATCCAGAATGCCTTTGATGATCATCGGTCCCTTCCAGAACTCCCGGATCCACTCCAGGTCTTTCCACGAAATGGAGGGATCGAAGTTCACACCCAGCCAGCCGATATAATCTTCCAGCGTGGTCGGCTTGCCGCGATAGGCTGACACGTTGCCCAAGTCATGCGGCTTACCGTTCAGCCCCACGTCCCACGCCCACTGCGGATGCATCACTGCCTGCAGAATGCGGCGCTGAGCTGCATTCGGCCCGCTCATGCCTGAATGGGCATCACGGTAACGCGCGCCGGGAACCGGCATATCCACCGTGAACACCAGCGTTTTCACGCCTGCTGCCTGCGCCCGCTCCAGCGCATTGCGCATAAAGCCCCGGTCTTTCAGCACGTACAGCTGGAACCACATCGGGCGGTTAATTGCAGGAGCGACTTCTTCGATTGGACAAACGGAAACGGTGGAGAGAGTGAAGGGAATGCCTTTCTTCGCGGCGGCTCTCGCGGCCTGCACTTCGCCACGGCGGGCATACATCCCGGTCAGACCAACTGGTGCCAGCACCACCGGCATCGCCAGCTTTTCATCGAAAAGCGTGGTTTCCAGGCTCAGCTCGGACATGTTGTTAAGAATGCGCTGACGCAGCGCGATGTCGGCTAAATCAGCGGTATTACGCCGAAGTGTATGCTCGCTGTAGGCACCGCCATCGATGTAGTGAAACAGGAAAGGAGGCAGCCTGCGCTTCGCCGCTGCCCGGTAGTCCGTTGAGGCTGAAATGATCATCTGTACACACCTGTTTATGATGCGCTCGCTGGCGAGATCCCTGAGCCAGTACCACAGCGAACTCTGGAATGAGCCACCGGGATACTGTCAGGATCCGTCCCGGCGCTCACAAGTACAGGAAGTGTAATCAATAAATCTGGCCGTTACGCTGACCAACGTCTCAACATAAACAACAAACTTGCAACAATATTTGACTCAGCGACGATTACGCACCAGCTGATAACGACGGGTGAGATATTCCACCGGCGCGCTCCAGATATGCACCAGACGGCAGAACGGGAACAGCAGGAACAGCGTCATTCCCAGCACCATGTGTACCCGATAAACCAGCGCCACGCCTTCAAGATGCTGTGCTGCACCAGCCTGGAAGCTGACAACAGCCTGTGCCCAGCCAGCCAGTTTCATCATCTCAGAACCATCCAGATGCTGAGTGGAGAAGACTATGGTCAACAATCCCAGACTAGCCTGAATGACCAGCAGCGAGAGGATCAGAATATCGCCCACGCTGCTGGTTGCCCGCACGCGCGGGTTGGTCAGACGGCGTTTCAGTAACAATCCTCCACCCACCAGCGTCATCAGCCCGCAAATTCCCCCCGCCACCATCGCCAGCATTTGCTTGGCGGCAACCGGCAGGAAGGATTCATACACCCAGTGTGGGGTCAGTAAACCCACAAAATGCCCACCAAAGATGCCAATAATGCCGATGTGGAACAGGTTCGATGCCAGACGCATGCCTTTTTTATCCAGCATCTGGCTGGAACCCGCGCGCCAGCTGTACTGGCCGTAATCGTAGCGCAGCCAGCTGCCAATCAGGAACACCGCACCCGCCAGGTACGGATAGATATCGAAAAAGAACAGATTTAGAAAGTGCATAATTAATGTCCTTTGGAACGCTGAGTGGCCTCTGCCACGTCCAGATACTGCGGCACAACCGCTCCGGAAAAACGACGCTGGTGCGCAGCCTGCTGAGCGGAAGCACACCCCTGCTCGCCGAGAAACTTAATCTGCTCCTCTTCCCACACCGCATCCAGCGCGGCAGGCGTGTCGTCACGGGCTTCCTTCTCTACCTGTATCTGCAGCGCATCAGGCTCCACTTCGCTACCCGACAGCGACAACAGCGCATCAAACAGCACGGCGTACGCGCTCTGACGCTGCTGCAGACGGGCCGCCAGCAGCGCCAGAATCGGCACGATATCCTGCAGGCCGGAGCGGGCGCGTTCAGGCGACCCGCTGCCAAGATATTCCAGATACAGCGGCAGGAAATCCGGCAGCTCTTTGGAGTCCAGCACCAGGCCGTCGGCCCGGTACTGCTCCATCAGATCCACCATCGCCTGACCGCGATCGCGTGATTCGCCGTGCACATGTTCAAACAGCAACAGCGAGGTGGCGCGGCCTCGGTCGAACAGTTCGCAGTATTCTGCCTGCACGTCCAGCAGCGGCCGGGAGCAGAACTCGCTGATAAACTGCACCAGCCGCGAGCTGTGCGGGCGGGGAAGCTCGCTGGCCGTTTCCAGCGCAGCGAGCAGCTCCTGATGATGCTCAAACAGGTCGCTGTCCGGATAATCCAGCAGGCGGCCGATGACTCGCACGGAGATCATGAGGCATCCTCCCGGCGGTCGGTTTTCTTCGTCACATCAATGGCATCGATGCGGCGGCTGTTGAACAGGTTGAACTTCGAATCGCTGCCGTGGCAGCCGTCGCCGAAGCTGAAGCCGCAGCCCTTACTTTCCGGGAAGGCTTCACGCGCCAACTCACGATGGCTGGAGGGCACCACAAAGCGGTCTTCGTAGTTGGCAATCGCCAGGTAGCGGTACATCTCCTGCGCCTGAGCTTCGGTCAGTCCCACCTGCTCCAGCGCGCTGGTATCCACCACACCTTCCACGGTTTCGGCACGCTTGTAGTGACGCATCGCCAGCATTCTTTTCAGCGCCAGCAGCACCGGCGCAGTATCGCCAGCGGTCAGCAGGTTGGCGAGGTACTGCACCGGAATACGCAGGCTCTCGACATCCGGCAGCACGCCGTTATGTGCCAGTTGACCGGCATCGGCGGCACTTTGAATCGGAGACAGAGGCGGCACGTACCAGACCATCGGCAGCGTGCGGTATTCCGGATGCAGCGGCAGCGCCAGCTTCCAATCCATCGCCATTTTATACACCGGCGAACGCTGCGCCGCGTCCAGCACGCTCTGCGGAATGCCGTCCTTCAGCGCCTGAGCAATCACTTCCGGATCGTTCGGGTCCAGGAAGATGTCCATCTGGCTCTGGTAGAGATCTTTTTCGCTCTCTGCTGAGGCCGCCTGCTCAATGCGATCGGCGTCATACAGCAGCACGCCGAGATAGCGGATACGGCCAACGCAGGTTTCGGAACAGACCGTAGGCTGGCCCGCTTCGATACGCGGATAGCAGAAAATACATTTTTCCGACTTGCCGCTCTTCCAGTTGAAGTAGATTTTTTTGTACGGGCAGCCGGTCAGGCACATACGCCAGCCGCGGCATTTATCCTGGTCGATCAGCACGATGCCGTCTTCGCCACGCTTATAGATGGCACCGCTCGGACAGGTGGCCACACAAGCCGGGTTCAGACAGTGTTCGCACAGGCGTGGCAGATACATCATGAAAGTGTGTTCGAACTGGCCGTACATCTCTTTCTGGATGTGGTCGAAGTTTTTGTCCTTCGAACGCTTTTCAAACTCGCCACCGAGGATCTCTTCCCAGTTCGGTCCGTTTTCGATCTTCTTCATGCGCTGACCGGTGATCAGAGAACGCGGGCGCGCAATCGGCTGATGCTTGCCAGCCGGGGCGTTGTGCAGGTTCTGGTAGTCGTAATCAAACGGCTCGTAATAATCATCCAGCCCCGGCACGTCAGGGTTGGCGAAGATTTTCGACAGCAGGCCGACACGGTTACCCATGCGCGGCACCAGCTTGCCGTTAATCTTGCGGATCCAGCCACCTTTCCACTTCTCCTGATCTTCCCAGGCGGTCGGATAGCCTACGCCCGGCTTGCTTTCCACGTTATTGAACCAGGCGTATTCCATCCCTTCACGACTGGTCCAGACGTTTTTACAGGTAATGGAGCAGGTGTGGCAGCCGATGCATTTGTCCAGGTTCAGCACCATGCCGACTTGTGAACGGATTTTCATGATTTACTCTCCTGCTGGCTGCCCTGGCAGTCATCGTTGCCTTCACCGTCTAACCAGTTAACGTTGTTCATTTTGCGCACCACCACGAACTCATCGCGGTTGGAGCCGACGGTGCCGTAATAGTTGAAACCGTAAGACAGCTGCGCGTAGCCGCCGATCATATGGGTCGGTTTCGGACAGGTGCGGGTCACCGAGTTATGGATACCGCCGCGTTGGCTGGTGATTTCCGAGCCAGGAATATTCACGATACGTTCCTGCGCGTGGTACATCATGGTCATCCCGGCCGGAATACGCTGGCTGACCACCGCACGGGCGGTCAGCGCACCGTTGGAGTTGAACACTTCAATCCAGTCGTTATCGACGATGCCCAGCTCTTTCGCGTCATCTTCACTCATCCACACAATCGGTCCGCCGCGCGACAGGGTCAGCATCAGCAGGTTATCGCTGTAGGTGGAGTGAATGCCCCATTTCTGGTGCGGCGTAAGGAAGTTCAGCGCCTTCTCCGGGTTGCCGTTCGGCTTCTGGTTCAGCAACGGTTTGGCCGCGCGGGTATCAATCGGCGGACGATACACCAGCAGGCTTTCGCCGAAGGCCCGCATCCACTCATGATCCTGATAAAGCTGCTGGCGGCCGGTCAGGGTGCGCCACGGGATCAGCTCATGTACGTTGGTGTAGCAGGCGTTATACGAAACGTGTTCATCTTCCAGACCTGACCAGGTCGGGCTGGAGATAATTTTGCGCGGCTGGGCCTGAATATCGCGGAAGCGGATCTTCTCGTCTTCTTTGTTCAGCGCCAGGTGCGTGTGATCCAGACCGGTGATGTCGCTCAGGGCACGCCAGGCTTTGACCGCCACCTGACCGTTGGTTTCCGGGGCCAGCGAGAGGATAACTTCCGCTGCATCAATGGCCGTGTCGATATTCGGACGTCCTGTTGCCGGGCCGCTGGCTTTGGTGTAGTTCAGCTGCTTGAGGAAGTCGACTTCAGTCTGGGTATTCCAGCCGATGCCCTTGCCGCCGTTGCCCAGCTTGTCGAGCAGCGGGCCGAGCGAGGTGAAGCGCTCCCAGGTGGCAGGGTAGTCACGCTCCACCGCGATGATATGCGGGGCGGTTTTGCCCGGGATCAGCTCACATTCGCCTTTCTTCCAGTCCTTCACATCGAAGGCCTGGCCCAGTTCAGCCGGGGAGTCGTGCTGGATTGGCAGAGTCACCACATCGGTTTCCACGCCCAGATGGCCAGGGCACAGCTCGGAGAAGGATTTGGCGATGCCTTTATAAATTTCCCAGTCGCTTTTGGATTCCCAGGCCGGGTCCACGGCGGCAGAGAGCGGATGAATAAACGGATGCATATCCGAGGTATTCATGTCGTCTTTTTCATACCAAGTGGCGGTTGGCAGCACGATATCTGAATAGAGACAGGTGCTGGACATGCGGAAGTCGAGTGTCACCACCAGATCCAGCTTGCCTTCACCGCCCTGATCCTGCCATTCCACTTCTTCCGGCTTCACGCCACCCTGCTGGCCCAGGTCTTTACCCTGGATGCCGTTCTCGGTGCCCAGCAGGTATTTCAGCATATACTCATGCCCTTTGCCGGAGGAGCCAAGCAGGTTGGAGCGCCAGACGAACAGGTTACGCGGGAAGTTCTGCGGGTTATCAGGTTGCTCCGCCGCAAAGCGCATACTGCCGTTTTTCAGGCTGTCGACGGTGAAGTCGATGGGTGACTGACCAGCAGCCTTCGCCTGCGCGGCAATGTGCAGCGGGTTGGTGCCCAGCTGCGGCGCCGATGGCAGCCAGCCCATGCGTTCTGAACGCACGTTGAAGTCAATCAGGCTACCGCTGTAGCGGGTTTTGTCCGCCAGCGGGGAAAGCAGCTCGCTGGTGGCAACCGTCTCGTAGCGCCACTGGCTGGAGTGGTTATAGAAGAACGAGGTGCTGTTCATATGGCGCGGCGGGCGCTGCCAGTCAAGGGCGAAGGCCAGCGGCGTCCAGCCAGTCTGCGGACGCAGTTTTTCCTGGCCGACATAGTGCGCCCAGCCGCCACCGCTCTGCCCGACACAGCCGCAGAAGATCAGCATGTTCATCAGGCCACGGTAGTTCATGTCCATGTGATACCAGTGGTTCATCCCGGCACCGACGATGATCATTGAACGGCCACGAGTTTTCTCGGCGTTCTCTGCAAATTCACGGGCGATACGAATGATGTTCTGGCGTGAAACACCGGTGATCTGCTCAGCCCAGGCCGGGCTGTAGGCTTTCACTTCGTCATAGTTCTGAGCGCAGTTTTCGTCGCCCAGACCACGCTCAAGGCCGTAGTTCGCCAGCATCAGATCGTAGACGCTGGTAACCAGACCTTCGCTGCCATCGGCCAGCTGCAGGCGTATCACCGGCAGCTTATGCAGCAGGATCTCGTCCAGTGCCACGCTGTTGAAGTTCTCGCTGGCTGCGCCGCCAAAGTACGGGAAGCCCACCTCGACCACGTCGTCATGGCTGCCCAGCAGGCTGAGCTGCAGCTCCACTTCCTGCTGCGCCTTGCCTTCACGCTGCTGCAGGTTCCACTTGCCCTTCTCACCCCAGCGGTAGCCAATGGAGCCCAGCGGAGCCACCAGATCGCCGCTGTTGCTGTCAATAGCGATGGTTTTCCATTCCGGGTTATTCTCCTGGCCCAGATTGTCCACCAGATCGCTGGCACGCAACTGGCGGCCAGCAGCGTAATGCCCGCCTTCACGCTCTTCCAGCAGCACCAGCATCGGCATATCGGTATAGCGACGGACGTAATCGCGGAAGTAAGGCACCTCGCGGTCGAGGTGGAACTCTTTCAGCATCACGTGGCCCATCGCCAGCGCCATCGCGCTGTCGGTGCCCTGTTTCGGGTTCAGCCACTGGTCGCACAGCTTGGCCACTTCCGCATAGTCCGGGGTGACCGCGACAGTTTTGGTGCCTTTGTAGCGAACTTCGGTAAAGAAGTGGGCATCCGGCGTACGGGTCTGCGGCACGTTAGAGCCCCAGGCCATGATGTAGGAAGAGTTGTACCAGTCTGCCGATTCCGGCACGTCGGTCTGCTCGCCCCAGGTCATCGGCGAGGCTGGCGGCAGGTCACAGTACCAGTCGTAGAAGCTCAGGCAGATACCGCCAATCAGCGACAGGTAACGCGCACCAGCAGCGTAAGAGACCATCGACATCGCCGGGATTGGCGAGAAGCCCATGATGCGGTCCGGCCCGAAGGTTTTCGCGGTGTAGATGTTAGAGGCGGCAATCAGCTCGTTCACTTCCTGCCAGCTGGAACGCACAAAGCCACCGCGGCCACGGGCCACCTTGTAGCTTTTGGCTTTTTCCGGATCGCTGACAATCGAGCCCCAGGCTTCCACCGGATCGCTGAACTGACTCCTGGCTTCGCGCCACTGCTTGATCAGCTTTTTACGCATCAGCGGGTATTTCAGGCGGTTGGCGCTGTACAGATACCAGGAGTAGCTGGCACCACGCGGACAACCGCGCGGCTCATGGTTTGGCAGATCCGGACGGGTACGCGGATAGTCTGTCTGCTGGGTTTCCCAGGTCACCAGGCCGTTTTTCACGTAGATTTTCCAGCTGCAGGAGCCGGTGCAGTTTACGCCGTGGGTGGAGCGCACGATTTTGTCGTGCTGCCAGCGGCTGCGATAGCCGTCTTCCCAGTCGCGATTAGTGTTCAGCGTCTGGCCGTGATTACCTGAAAACGTTTCCCCCTGCTGCTTGAAATAGCGGAAACGATCGAGAAATTTGCTCATCCGGAATTCTCCTGAAGGCTCTGTTGGGTATTAAGTGACATTGCTAAATCTGCAGCGCGTCTTAACGGTGCGGGGCAGATAAAAATAGAGCTGGCCCGGATTCAGAGCGGGCCAGCAGAGTGTTTTCAACTGACTTTTTTCCGGCCGTAAACCAGCCAGGTAATCAAAATGCACAGGATGTAGAACGCCAGGAACACTTTCATTGCTCCGGCTGGCGAGCCGGTCATCGACAGCGACATACCGAAAGTCTGCGGAATAAAGAAGCCGCCCAGCGCACCGATGGCCGAGATAAAGCCCAGTGCGGCCGAGGTTTCCGTCTTCGCTTCATGCTGAGCATGTTCGTCGGAACCGCCTTCCGCCATGACCCGGTCGAGGGTCAGCTTGCGGAAGATCACCGCAATCATCTGGAAGGTAGAACCACTGCCCAGACCGGCGGTGAGGAACAGCCCCATAAAGACGGCGAAAAACGCGATAAACGATCCGTTCTGGCCTTCCCCTGGCAGCGTCAGGAACAGCAGCGCGGTGAAGATCGCCATAGCGATATAGTTGATGAAAGTAACGCGAACGCCGCCGAAACGGTCAGAGATCATGCCGCCTGCAGAGCGAGCCAGCGCGCCGAGGAAAGGACCGAAGAAGGCATAATGCAGAATAACCACGTCCGGAAACTGCGTTTTGGAGAGCATGGCAAACCCGGCAGAGAAGCCGATAAAGGATCCGAAGGTTGCCAGATACAGGATCGCCATCACCCACAGGTGTGCTCTTTTCAGCACAGGCAGTTGCTCACGCAGGGAGGATTTGGCCGCCGAGAGGTCGTTCATGCCAAACCAGGCAGCAACCGTGGCGATAGCCAGGAACGGCACCCAAACCCAGGCGGCGTTTTCCAGCCAGATCGACTGACCATTCCCCACGCCCTGCGCTTCCCCACCGAAGGCGCTGAAGACGCCGATGGAAATCACCAGCGGCGCAACGAACTGCATCACGCTGACGCCGAGGTTGCCCAGACCGCCGTTGATGCCCAGTGCGCCACCCTGCTGTGCTTTCGGGAAGAAGAAGCTGATGTTGCCCATGCTGGAAGCAAAGTTAGCACCAGCAAAACCGCACAACAGAGCGATGATCACAAAGGTCGAAAAGGGAGTAGTGATGTCCTGCACCGCGAAGCCCAGCCAGATGCAGGGGATCATCAGAATGCCGGTGCTGAAAGCAGTCCAGCGACGACCACCAAAGACCGGGATCACAAAGGAGTAAGGTACACGCAACAGTGCGCCTGATACGGCAGGCAGTGCGGTCAGCAGAAACAGCTGGTCGGTAGTGAAACTGAAGCCGACTTTATTCAGATTGACGGCGACGGCACTGAACAGCTGCCAGACGCAGAACGCCAACAGCAGACCAAATACCGAGATCCATAAATTGCGGTTAGCGATTCGTTTACCACGTTGCTGCCAGAAGCCGGCGTCTTCAGGTTGCCAGTCTTCAATTACCGCAGCACTTTTTTTTGGCCGTTCAGGGGCAAGTTGCGACATAATTTTCTCATTAAAGGATTATTATTGCGCTTATCCTGCTTATGCGAGCCTGTAGCCAGGTTGACGTAAATCAACGCGAAGTCAGGTTGTTTTTTACACTCACCCATCCCTCGCTCCTTAATGAGTAGCGAGTCTTAATTCAATTAAACCTTTTAAATCATGGGGTTTATAAAGTACATTTCCCGCTATACTCACACAGCCAAACCGAATGGAAATTAAGGGGCACCCCTTTAGTGGTATAGGGTTCATGCAGGCAATGAGTAAAATGGCGCGAAAACAGACGTTCGCCTCCTTGTTACCGACCGAAAGGGATCACCTCAGTGAAAGAAGAAGCCGCCACCATATTACTGATCGACGATCACCCGATGCTGCGTAACGGAGTGAAGCAGCTGATTGAGCTGGATGATGAGCTGCAGGTAATTGCCGAGGCCAGCAACGGTGTCCAGGGCGTAGAGCTGGCCGAGCAGCACGACCCGGATTTGATCCTGCTGGATTTGAACATGCCGGGCATGAACGGGCTGGATACGCTGGTGCAGCTGCGTACCATCGATCTGTCGGGCCGTATCGTGGTGTTCAGCGTGTCCAATCATGAAGACGATGTGGTTAACGCGCTGAAGCGCGGCGCGGATGGCTACCTGCTGAAGGATATGGAGCCGGAAGAGCTGCTGAAATCCCTGCATCAGGCGGCGGCAGGCCAGATGGTGCTTAGCGAAACGTTAACCAACGTGCTGGTTGCCAGCCTGCGGGAAACCCGCCCGGCTGAAGATCGCGATATCCAGCAGCTGACCCGCCGTGAGCGGGATATCCTGAAGCTGATCACCCTGGGGATGACCAATAAAGCCATTGCCCGCAAGCTGTCGATCACCGAAAGCACGGTGAAAGTGCATGTGAAGCATCTGCTGAAAAAGATGAAGCTGAAATCGCGCGTCGAAGCGGCGGTCTGGGCGCTGCAGAGCGGGCATGAGTGATGGCGATTAGCACCCTGATATTTTATTCAACCAATAATAACGGGGCCATGTTCGGCCCTTGTTCAATTAGCGATGTTTTATGCCGCCACTCTGCGGGCCCGCGCATCACGAATATCACGGCCGGGGGAATTGCCAAACATTCGGCTGTATTCACGAGTAAACTGTGGAATGCTCTCATAGCCAACGGCAACCGCAGCGTCGCTGACCGTCGCCCCGTCTGACAGCATGATCCTTCTGGCCTCAATCAGCCGGAGCTGTTTCTGAAATTGCAGCGGCGTCAGCGAGGTCAAAACACGAAAATGGCTATGAAAGCCAGAAAGGCTCATTCCTGCACACTCCGCCAGGCGTGCCATCAGCAGGGGTTTGGCGTATTCAGATCGGAGAAGCCCAATCGCGCGCGCCAGTCTTTTTGCATGACTGTCCGCGATCCCCAGTGCCTGAATCGCAGCACCATGACGACCGGTCAGCAACCAGTAATGTAATTCACGCACCAGTGATTGTTGCAGGATCGGCATTGATGCAGGTCGGGAAAAGAGCTTCATTGACTCCCCCTGACCAAAATCAAATGCCAGGCTCCCCATCGCAACGTATTTCCCCCCCTTGCAGGATCACGGCAACAGCGTCTTAGATATCGCGTATTGCAACTCACCAGGCTGCTTTTCGCGCAGTATCACCAGCCCAGGTATTGGAGTCTGAATAACCGAAGCTTCAGGTGCATGGCTCTCAGCATAGTGCCGGACGACCGTTAAGAGTGGAACATTCATGTTTACAGGAAAAGGTAAGTAAAGAAGTTGAGTTAACTTACCACCCCCTCTTATTTCTGACAAAAACTCCAATTTAAAACTTATTTATCAATGAACTAAAAAAACAAAAATAAACAGATTCGCTCCGGAACGTTTTAACACCATCAATGAGCAAAAAAAATTTTGCATGATTGAGCAAAAAACAGCAGGGTTTTAGGTATTCCGCATCGTGTTTAACCGCCTCATTATAGTTGTACACTCAACACGTATAAGGGCAGCAAAATGACATCTGCAAAAATCTCTCTGGTCACCGGGGCAAATCGTGGTCTAGGACGTAATACAGCATTAAGTATTGCCCGACATGGCGGCGACGTGATCATCACTTATCGCAGTGATGCAGAAGCAGCGCAGGCGGTGGTGGAGGAAATCGAAGCTCTGGGGCAAAAAGCGATCGCGCTTCATCTCGATGTCACGCAAATATCCTCTTTGAAATATTTCAGTCATGACGTCAGCGCCGCGCTCTCGTCTGTCTGGCATAGAGAGAGTTTTGATCATCTGATCAATAATGCCGGCCAGGGCGTAATGGCTAACTTTAATGAAACGACGGAAGAACAATTCGATGCGTTGTTCAATACGCATGTAAAAGGCGTGTTCTTTCTGGCTCAAGCGCTGCTCCCTTTACTGGCGGACGGCGGCCGCATTGTTAACTTCTCAAGCGGTCTGACCCGCGTCTCTTTTCCTGGTTTTTCCGCCTATTCAGCAGCAAAAGGCGCAGTTGAGATCCTTACGCTCTATCTGGCCAGAGAGCTGGGAAGTCGCGGCATCACGGCAAACACCGTCGCGCTAGGCGCGATTGAAACTGACTTCCTGGGTGGAGCAGTACGAGATATCCCTGACCTCAACAAGCAGTTCGCAGACATGACCGCACTGGGTCGCGTAGGCGTACCTGATGATATCGGGCCAATGATTGCCTCCCTGCTGGGCACAGATAACCGCTGGGTGAACGCACAAAGAATCGAGGTGTCCGGCGGTCAGACAATCTGAATAAAGGAGGGCGTGGGCATGATTTGCCCCGCCTTCAGCCCACTCAATCACAGGGGAGTGACTCACCCATGCCGAAAATGAATCTTTACTCGCCTCATGGCACCTTTGATTTAACTGCGCGCCAGAACATTGCCGCGCAACTGACAGAGCTGGGCCTCGACTGCGAGGCGCTCCCCAAATCTCCCTTCGTAAAAAGCACGGTGTGGTTATATTTCATTGAATCCGCGCCGGATGGGGCTTTTATGGGAGCAGAACTGGCCTATCGCAAGGCCACAACGCTGGAGGTTCGGGTCATTAAAAGAGGACTGAATGCCGGCGCAAAACAATGATTTATTACGGAAGCGACACGAATAATCGCTGAACAACTCAATGAGCCTGGTTCACTGGCACCCGTATATGTCGTCATTGAAGAAGTTGAAGAAGAGCACTGGGGCATCTTCGGTCAACAGGCCAATCTGACAGCCCTGCGTGAAAGCGCACCGGATTAGCCTGCGATCTGAAAATAAGTAACCTGCACGCTGGATCATGCAGGTTACCGCCCTGACTCTTTTTCCCCCGTAAGACATTTCAGAGCGCGAGTTTTCTTTGTGGATGCGACGCCGCAAGCTGGCTGCCCTGGCCGAAGATTTTCTCCCGCAGCGTTCCTTCCTTATATTCCTTTTGAGCAAGGCCGCGCTTTTGCAATACGGGCACCACATGCTCAACCCATTCATCCCACCAGCCCAGTGTGGTGACCGGAACCACGTTAAAGCCATCGACGCCTGCGTCGGCAAATGCCTGCACCTTATCGGCAATTTGCTCTGGCGTTCCGGCAAAACGTCCTGGCAATAAGGCATGTTGCAGCAGATACTCACGCCACGTCAGATCCCTGCCCTGGCCGTAATCCGCATCCACCGCGATACGGAATTTCGAGCGCATATGCTGGCTGAACTGTTCACGTCGGCTCAGCTCTTTCAATGGCGTGTCGGGATCGATGCTGGAAAGATCAATCCCGGAGCCACCGCTGTAAAAGCCCTGCAGGGCATTGATATCAATATTATCGAACAGGTATTGCTGCTTGCGCTTTGCCTCTTCCTCAGTTGAGCCAATCACCGTAGAGAGCATCACCAGCTTTTTCAGATCTTCCGGCCTGCGACCATAATCCACCACATCCTGATTTAAAATCGCGATGTCCTTTTTCGCCGTTTCCGGGGTTTGAGACGGCAGGAAAGTCACCTCCGCATTACGCGCCGCAAAGCGTCGGCCCGCCTCTGAGTTTCCGGCCTGGAACAGTACCGGACTGCGCTGAGGCGAAGGCTCGACAATATGCGGCCCCTCAACGCTGTAGCGTTTTCCAACGTGGTTAATCTTATGGATTTTGTCGGCGTCGAAAAAGCGATTGGTCGCCGGGTCGTGCAGCACCGCGCCCTCTTCCCATGACAGCTCCCACAGCTTGTATGCGACGTCGAGGTACTCCTGCGCCCACTCATAACGCTCGTCGTGTGGGACGATCTCATCAAAACCGTAATTACGGAACCCATTGGATAAATAGGAGGTAACGATATTCCAGCCTATCCGCCCGTGGGTAAATTCATCCAGCGACGATATCTGCCTGGCAAAGGAGAAAGGATGCGCCTGGATAACGTTACTGGTGACCACGATGCCGAGATGTTCAGTCGCCAGACCCAGCGCCGAAGTGATGGTAATCGGGTCCGGTTCCGGAAACTGCGTTCCCGCCTGAATAGTGGTTTTGCCATCGCCATAATCCAGGTCATAGACACCGACCACGTCAGCAATAAACAGCGTATCGAACAGCCCTTTCTCCAGCGTTTTAACCGTTTTGACGTAGGCATCGAGTTGGTTATAGCCGTACTGCACCTGCCCTTCCGGGGTGCGCCAGTAGCCGTGGCTGTGATGATTCGGGGTCAGGTGTAAAAACCCGTTATAAATAAGTTCACGTGACATTATTACTCCATTTTTCAGTAATCAAGCAAAACTGACCGCTTTCAGCCGCGGCAGCGAGTTGAGCAATTTCCGGGTATAGGGATGGCGCGGGTGATAAAAGACCTCATCGGCTTCGCCCTGCTCTACCGCCACGCCGTTTTGCATCACCAGTACCCGGTCACTCATATGGTGAATAACGCCCAGATCGTGGGAGATAAAGAGGTAGCTGACGCCCAGGTGCGTCTGCAGGTCTGCCAGCAGATCGAGGATCTGCGCCTGCACCGAAACATCCAGCGCGGAAACGGCTTCATCGAGGATGATCAGCTCGGGACGGGTGGCGATAGCCCGCGCAATGGCGACTCGCTGCCGCTGTCCACCGGACAGGCGTGCAGGCCACTGCTCCAGATGCTCCGGGCCAAGCCCCACGGCTGCCAGCAGGCTTACCGCACTGTCCCGCAAAGACTGTCCCTTGCCAGGCTGCCCGAGGGTAATCGCATCATAAAGAATGTCTGAAACCCGCCAGCGCGGATCGAATGAGGATAAGGGGTCCTGATAAACCACCGAGATATGACGACGGATTTCCCGCTGCGTCGCGGGAGAAGCGTTGCTCCACGGCTGCCCACGGAAGAGGATCTCGCCGCTGTCAGGCTGCTCAAGAGAGAGGGCAATCCGCGAAAGCGTTGTCTTCCCCGATCCCGACTCCCCAACGATCCCCAACGTTTCCCCTCTTCGCAGGCTGAAAGAGACATCATCCACTACCGTGCGAAACTGGCGATCCGGCCCACGAAATTGCTTAATAATATGGCGGGCCTCAAGCAGCAGTTCTGGCTGCTCCGTAGCTGAGCGATGGGTAAACAGTGGCGTTGTGGCAAGCTGTTCACTGGCCGAAAGCCGTTGCCCTCTGGTGTGTTCACTGGGGATAGCTTTGATCAGCGCCTGAGTGTAGGGATGGCGTGGCCGCTGAAGCACCTCTTCCGCGCTACCGGCCTCCACGATGGCACCGCCCTGCATCACCAGAATCTGGTCAGCAATTTTCGCCACCACCGCGAGATCGTGGCTGATCAGGATCACGCTGGTGCCGCGATCCAGCATCTGCCTGAGCACGTCCAGCACCTGAGCCTGCACGGTGACGTCCAGCGCGGTGGTGGGCTCATCAGCAATCAGCACGTCGGGATGCAGTGCAATCGCCGAGGCGATAAGCGCCCGCTGTCGCAGCCCGCCGGAAAGCTCTCCGGGACGCTGTTTTGCCCGCAGATGCGGCTCGGGAACGCCGACCTCATTAAGCAGCGAAAGCACCTTCTCTTCCCGGTCGATGCGCGTGCCCCAGCTGTGCACGGAAAGCGCTTCGGCAATCTCTTTTCCGACCGGCCGTAACGGGTCGAGGGACACCAGCGCGTCCTGCAAAATAAAACCGATTTTTCTCCCCCGCACCGACTGCCACCAGCCGTCACTGCGGTTGAGCAATGTTTCCCCTTCCAGAGTCAGGATGTCGGCCTCCACGCTGAGCTGGTCGCCAGCCAGCCCCACCAGCGACCTGGCCGTCACGCTCTTGCCCGATCCGGACTCTCCGACCAGCGCCACACACTGACCGCGAAAAAGATCCAGATCGATATCTTTCACAATATGCCGACGCCCACCCTGATTGCCGTACCAGACGTTCAGGCCACGCACTTCAATCACCTTACTCCTGGTGTTCATTATTGCTGTCCTCCTTCAGAGCGCTGCTGTACGTAACGGCCAATCTGGGTAAATGAGAGCGCGACCAGCACAATGGCGATGCCTGGCAACACTTCCAGCCACCACGCCACCGTCACATTAATCTTGCCCGCCTCAAGCAAGGCTCCCCATTCAGGGGAAGGCGGGACCACGCCCAGCCCGAGAAACGACAGTCCGGATGCCCACACCACCGACTGACCGATGCCCAGCGCCACCAGCGAGGAGAGCGGCCGGAAGACGTTAGGCACGATATGCTGCAAAAAGAGTTTCTGCGACGAATGCCCCAGCGCTCTGGCCGCTTCGACATAGCCGGAACCTTTGACCTTCAGCGCCTGCGCCCGCACCAGGCGCGCATAGCCCGGTGCAGTGCCAATCCCGACAGAGATAAGCAAACTGCTGGCCGAGGGGCCAAGCAGCGCCACGAACAGCAAAGCCAGCAGCAGAGTGGGAAAAGCCAGCAGGATCTCCAGCAGCCGGTTAACCGGCCCGGCAATCCAGCGGGGTGCCAGCGCGGCGGTAAAGCCGAAAACGATCGCCCCGACTAAAGCGATGGCCATCGCTCCCATCCCAATCAGCAATGACTGGCGGGTTCCCCAGATGATCCGGCTGTAGAGATCGCGACCAATATCGTCGGTACCAAGCCAGTGCTGTGCGGAAGGCCCCTGCAATGCGTTATATAAATCGGTGCGGAAAGGGTCATGGGTTGCCAGCAGCGCAGGCGCAACCGCCGCCACAATAAAGAACAGCGCCAGCAGTGTTGAAAGCAAAACCGAGAATGGTGTCCTGCCGATCGCCGGGAAAAAATGGCGCAAGGCGGACGGTTTCGCCGTTGTGCCTGCATAGCCAGAGGAATGTGTCGTCATGATCTGCCTCGCAATCTGGGATCGACGATCAGATAGATCACATCGACCAGCAGGTTAATGATGATGTAGAGAAAACTGATCAGCACCACGATGCCGGAGACCAGCGCAAAATCTTTGTTGCTGACCGCGTTGACCAGCACATTGCCCAGCCCCGGGCGGGCAAAAACCGCCTCTACCAGCACCGCGCCGGAAAGCAGATTCCCGATGGCCCAGCCGCTGAGGGTGATTGCCGGGATCAGCGCATGGCGCAGAACGTGTAAAAGCCTGACACTTCGCAGGCTCATACCACGAGCGCGCGCCGAGAGAACAAAGGGCTCCTGCATGCTGCGTTCAAACTCATCGCGCAGGGAGTGACCGATAAAACCGGCCAGGGGAATAGCCAGCGTGACGGCCGGTAAAACGATGCCTGTCAGGCTGGATCCGCCCACCACAGGGAACCAGCGCAGGCCGATGGCGAACACAATCAGCAACAGGATGCCGATCCAGTACTGTGGCAGCCCGGCCATGATCGTCTCAACAGCGGAACCAAAGGCACTCAGTCGTCTGCCACGTCCTGCCGTCAGCAGAGTCCAGGGAATCGCAATGAGCCACGCCAGCAGCAGCGAACTTATTGCCAGGGTAAAGGTCGGCACCAGCTGTTCAACAATGACGTGCGCCACCGGACGCTGCAGCTCAAACGAAAGACCAAAATTTCCGTGCAGCAGCTGCCAGAAATACCGGAGATACTGCTCGCCAATCGGCTGGTCGAAACCGTACAGGGCATTGATTGGTGCCAGCTCCTGCGGAGTCCGTTCGATCACCTGCCCGGAAGTGATATTAAGCAAGATGGTGGCGCGATCGCCGGGCAGAACGGACAGCACAATAAACGTCACCGTTATCGTTCCCCACAGCACAAAAAGGGCTGACGCGATACGTACGGCAAGCATTCGTAGCAGGCCGCTGACCCCGCGGTACGGTTGGCTGCCACTCGCCGTTCGGCTGCGCCTGGCGAGCCCGGAAGAGACTTCAGTCATGGCTTCTCCTTCACGAAATAAGCATCATTGAAATTCAACAGTCCGTTGCCCTGGTCCTGCCACAGCCCTTTGATGTGATGGGCTACGGCGACGTTATAGGTGAAGTTGTATCCCCCGATGGTGATGGCCTGGTCGTCGAACCACTGCTGCAGCACGGCAAATTTCTGCTGGCGCAGCGCCGGGTCCGGCTCGCGTTGGGCATCGAGGATCCGGGCTTCAATTTTGGGGTTATTGAAAAAGCTGGTGTTATTGCCATTGAACGCGCCGTTCAGCGCGTGGTTGTAAACGATGTCCAGAATGGACGGGGAAGGCCAGACCCAGTAGCCGAAGCTGATCTCTTTGTCCGCTGGCTGAGAGAGTGCTCCGGCAAAACCTTCGGTCTGCGTCAGCGGCAGCAGATCAAGTTTGAACCCCACGTGCTTCACCTGATCCTGTACCGCCTGCAGCATCAGCGCCCCTTCCTGGTCGATAATCGCCTGGATATAGGGCAGGCGACCTTCCAGCCTTTTCCCGTCTTTTAGCCGGTAACCTTCATCATCCCGACCGGTCCAGCCCGCGTCATCAAGCAGCTGGTTAGCTTTGGTCACGTTCAGGGAGTAGCGGTCATCAACATTGAGATAGAGCGGCGTGGTTTTACTCAGCGAACCGTTGCCTTCATATGGCACTGCGCCTTTGAACACCGTTTTGATAATCTGTTTACGATCAATGGCATAAGCAAAAGCCTGCCGCACGCGCTGGTCAGTGAAAGGCCCCCGCTGCACGTTGAACGAGAAAGCCTGCGGCCGCCCGGTCGCCACATAGGAGAGCGTCTGATATTCACGCTGCAGGGTTTCCCACTGCGCGGATGGCGGCTGGTAGATGACATCCGCCCCGCCGCTGATCAACGCTCCCCAGCGGGTGGTGGCATCGGGGACAAACTTCCACTGCAGATGCTTGATATACCCCGGGCCGTTGTGGTGCGCATTGGGAGGAGCCCAGTGATAATCATCATTACGCACAAAATCGATCTCCTCCCCGCGTGACCACCTGACGACTTTCCACGGACCCGTTCCGACCGGCTTCAAACACTTCTGTTCGCTGGTATTATGGGCCAGCGAATCAGGAGACTGAAAACCGTAATGGCCGTTGGCGAGAATGTTATATATTTCCGGATTGGGTTCGGTCAGATGCAGGGCCACGGTATAATCATCAATCCGCGTAAAACCGCTCATATAAGTGAAGCCGTGCCAGCCAATTCCTTTCTGCCAGGCAGAATAATTAGCCACCACCGCATCGGCATTAAATTTATCACCATCGGTAAATTTCACATCTTTGCGCAGATGGAAAATAATGGTCTTGCGATCTTTCGATTCTTCCCAACTGGTCGCCAGCCACGGGCGAATATGGCCGTTATCATAACTGACCAGATAATCAAAAACCTGACGTGATAAATAGGCCTGCTGAACCCAGCCGCCCCACAGGCAGGGAGGCTCCTGCTCATGCAAATAGATTAGTGTGCCGCCGTCAGAGGAGCGTTGCTGAGCGGTTTCTGCCATGGCCTGAGCGCCCAGGCAGAGCGTAATGGCCGCCAGAATTGTGTTAAGCCCTGTTTTGCGCATAAGAAGCATAGTGATGTCGATTTCCCTTGTAACAGCCAAACCCGCCCCTGCCTGGTTATACAGAGAAAGGGGAAGAATGAAGAAGTAACCTTTTTAGAATATAAAACGATTAACATGCCAGGAATGCAGGTGGCAAATATCAATACTGATAGTCATTATGAGAAACACAGATAACCACTATTATATAGCCAGCCTTAATTAGCTTATAACTTATTAACGTTACCATTATTAAACGCACCGTGTTACATCATCATATTAATACAAATCGTATAACTTCCATTTTAATTAACCAATCAGGGCCACGTAATGTCACAATTTGAGTCAGCCTGGGGATCCGCGCCTTCAGAAAATTATGAATACCTCGCCGAACGATTCCGTCCTTTATTCTCCCGCATCCGGGAAGGTGCAATAGAACGGGAATTACAGCATCAGCTGCCTTTTGAACAAATTGAGTGGCTGAAAAAGAGTGGCTTCACCGCACTCAGGGTGCCGCAACAGTACGGCGGCAGCGGCATCACGCTGCCCGAGCTTTTTAATTTGCTGACCGAGTTGGGCGAGGCAGATTCCAATCTGGTGCAGTCAATTCGCGGCCATCTTGGCTTTGTGGAGAACGTGCTGAACAGCGAAGACAGCCAGCGCCGTGAGAAATGGCTGCCGCTGTTGGGCAGAGGTGAGATTGTCGGCCCGGCCTGGAGCGAAGCTGGCGACACAAAACAACAGGAGTTCTCCACCAGAATTCAGCGAACCGGCAACCAATGGCGTCTTGATGGCAAAAAGTTCTACACCACCGGCTCGCTCTATTCCGACTGGATTGATGTCGGCCTCACCGATGAAAAAGGAGAGACAGTGGCGGTTACCGTTTCCCGCACTGCACCAGGCGTCAGCGTGATTGATGACTGGAATGGCTTTGGTCAGACACTGACGGCCAGCGGCACGGCTATCTTCGACAACGTCCTTCTCGGCGAGAAGGAAATCTACACGGAGAACAAGTTCAGGTATGCGCCCGCCTTCTACCAGCTGATCCATCTGGCTACGCTGGCGGGCATTGGCCGGGCGCAGAGCGGTGAACTGGCCAGCCTGGTCGCGGCACGTAAGCGCACCTACAGCATTGGCAACGGCCCTCGTGTCGCTCAGGATCCGCAAATTCTGCAGGTTGTGGGGCGGGTTCGCGGAGCGGCTTACGCCAGCGGAGCCATCGTGCAGAAAAGTGCCGAGGCGCTGCAACTCGCGTTTAATGCCCGCTTACAGGGGGATGAACAGCAGGAGACGCAGGTGAATGCCATCGCTGAACTGGAAGTCTCTCAGTCGCTGAATGTGGTGACCGACCTGATCCTCAACGCCACCACCATCGTCTTCGATGCACTGGGCGCTTCCGCCACGCTCAGACCTCTGGCACTGGACCGTTTCTGGCGTAATGCGCGTACCCTTTCGTCACATAATCCGCGCATCTATAAAGACCGCATCGTGGGAGATTTTGCCGTGAACGGCACGCTGCCGCCGCCCCAGTGGCGTATTGGTATTGCTGATAAAGGATAAATCAGCCAACCTTTTTATTCACACTGCAACCCGCAGCAAATTGCGAGCCAGCACGTAAAGCGGGATGAAAAGCGCGCGGCAGCGTCCGCGCTTGTTTTCCTCTCAGGCAGAGTCCGTTATCATTGAGTTCACGTGACCTTCAGATCAGAACAATAACCGTCACGATAAAACTGACACTCAACGAAATGGACCTCATTACGCCATGAGCACAACTGACAACCTTTCCTCGCATACCCCAATGATGCATTGGTGTGTTAATGCTGATTACTAACGATTATTTTTCACTTGAGCATAAAAACTACGTTTTAACCTACATTTTTATAAGTATCTGATTTTACGAATATTGTTTGCTGTACTCATCCAGCGTTATAATCCTTCTGTCTTTCCATCCCTCTAATAACACAGGGCATCTCCATGAGCCGATACCATGTATCCAGCAGTGAAGGCCAGTATGAGAAAGACTCTGGCGAGCAGGTTTTGGCTAATAAACTGGGTATCGCTGTTTCCGATGAGATGGATGAAGCTGAACTTGTCCTGTTAGAACAACTCTACCAGTCCGTTTTTGAAGAACAGTTCCCGGAAGGACAGCTCAGCGTAGCCATACTAAAAAGCTGGCACCGCCGCTGGTTAGGTAACATCTACGAGTGGGCTGGACAAGAAAGAGCGGTTAATATCAGCAAAGGCGGCTTTATGTTTGACCCTTCAGCGCAGTTGCCGAAACTGCTGAACGAATTCGATACCAAATATCTTGCTCATTTCACGCCATGTAGCGGCATGGACGAAAAACAACTCGTCACCGCTATCGCCATCACCCATGTAGAGCTAATACTCATACATCCATTCAGAGAGGGAAACGGGCGCCTGTCGCGACTATTAGCCGACGTGATGGCCGTTCAGGGTGGATACAAACCGCTGGATTATCAATGCTGGGAGCAGAACAAAACCCAGTATATCTTGGCTATCCATGCAGGCTTGTCAATGGACTATGAGCCGATGAGACACTGGGTCAGAGAAGCATTAAGAAGGGATTAGGCAAGGCGAAGATGGGCGAACTTTTTGCGCGCGGCTTCCAGGGAAGCTTCAACTCTGGCTGAGGGCTGGCCTGTTTCAACAGCTGTAGACGTCGCCACAGAACGCACAATGTCCATACGAGACGGCTTAGCGTACGTTACCTGATGTCTTTTGTTGTTGCTCATAGCGCCTCCTGATTAACAAATTAACTGTTTACATTATATCCAGTATTGCTGAGAACTGCATGTCTTTGGCAAATGGCTTCAACAAACGCTGCTTCTCTAACAACTGAGCATGAGCAAAACCACAAGTGGAGTCAGCATTCGATAATGACATATTCACGATAAAAATTACACGCGATTAGCAACTCACTGTGGCCTCTCATGTGCCTAATGGCAAAAAATGCAGGCATTCTCTGGCGTTTCCTTGCGATTCAACCCATGACATCCTTCCACCTAAGCATTACAATCCCTCCTTGTTTTTTGCGAGCTGGCTTGCAGTTTTCTGAGGATAACTATAACGATGAATTACGACAAAACATGGATTGGTGATCTGCTTGGCGGGCCGCTGATGAGCAGGGAAAGTCGAATCATCGCTGAGCTCATGCTTGCCGACCCGGATGAACAGACCTGGCATAAACAGATCGTGGGTCATAACATTCTACAAGCCTCCTCTGCCAATACGGCGAAGCGCTATGCGACAACAATTAAACTACGCCTGAATAGGCTTGATAAAACAGCGTGGTCACTTATTGCGGAAGGGAGCGAGCGCGAGCGTCAGCAATTGCTATTTGTCGCTCTGCTACTCCATTCACCGGTTGTTAAAGACTTCCTGGCAGAAGTAGTGAACGATCTGCGCAGGCAATTTAAAGAAAAACTCCCTATGGATAGCTGGGATGAGTTTGTGGCCAGCCATCTTCGTCAGCAGCCAGTACTCACCAGTTACTCAGATTCATCCATCAAAAAAATGGGTAACAACCTGATCAAGGCATTAGCTGAAGCGGGTTATTTGGATACGCCGCGTCGGCGTAATCTCCAGTCAGTCTTTCTTTTACCAGAAACCCAGGCAACCTTGCAGCGCCTTGGGCAACAGGAATTGGTTTCTTTTCTGGAGGGACAACGGTGATCGATCCCGTGCTTGAGTACCGCCTGTCACAGGTTCAGAACCGCATTAGCGAAGAACGCTTTCTCAAAAATAACGGTTCCGGAAACGAGATTGGGTTTTGGATTTTTGATTACCCCGCTCAGAATGAGTTACAGGTGCGCGAACACCTGAAATATCTGTTCCGTAATCTGGAAAAAGACCACACGTTCGCACACCTTAATATCTTTCAGGTCATTATCGACATGCTTACCGAACGTGAGTTACTTGAGCGCGTCTGTCAGCAGGAAGTGAAAGTGGGCACAGAAGCGTTGAAAAAACAGCTTGTAGGTCTGCTCAATCAAAAGAAGATAGCCGATTACATAGCAAAAAAAGTCGATCTTAAAATTCAGGATTTCGTCATCCTTACTGGTATGGGTAATGCCTGGCCTGTTGTACGTGGACATGAGCTGATGAGCGCCCTGCAGGACGTAATGGGCTTTACCCCGCTGTTAATGTTTTACCCGGGAAAGTACAGCGGACATAACCTGGCCCCGTTAACAGATATAGACTCCCGGAATTATTATCGCGCCTTCAGGCTGGTACCCGACAGTGGACCATCGGCGACATTGAATCCTCGTTAAAGAGCACAGCAATGAATATTGAACAGATCTTTGAGAAACGCCTGGACCGAAATATTAATGGCGTTGTAAAAGCCGAACAGACGGACGATGCCAGCGCCTGGATTGAGATGGATGAATACGTCATCACTCGGGAACTGGAAGGGCATCTTCGCCATTTCTTTGAATCTTATGTTCCGGCAACCGGCCCGGAGCGCATACGCATGGAAAACAAAATTGGCGTATGGGTTTCAGGGTTCTTTGGTTCAGGTAAATCGCACTTTATCAAGATCCTGTCTTATCTGCTGTCTAACCGAAAAGTCAGCCATAATGGTACGGAACGTAATGCCTACGCCTTCTTTGAAGACAAAATCAAAGATGCGTTGTTCCTTGCTGATATCAATAAAGCGGTCCACCATCCGACGGAAGTGATTCTCTTCAATATTGATTCTCGCGCTAATGTCGACGACAAAGAAGACGCCATCCTTAAAGTCTTCCTGAAGGTGTTTAACGACCGGGTTGGTTACTGTGCTGATTTCCCACACATCGCCCATCTTGAGCGCGAACTGGCTAAACGCGAGCAATATGAAACGTTTAAAACGGCTTTCTCAAGTATTACTGGTAAGATCTGGGAAAAAGAGCGCGACTCCTACTATTTTATCAGCGATGAAATGGCGGAGGCCTTAAGCCAGGCCACGGGTCAAAGCGTTGACGCCTCGCGTCAGTGGGTAGAACAGCTTGATAAAAATTTTCCTCTGGATATCAATAATTTTTGCCAATGGGTTAAAGAGTGGCTGGATGAGAACGGCAAAAATATCCTCTTTATGGTGGATGAAGTCGGCCAGTTTATTGGTAAAAATACGCAGATGATGTTGAAGCTGCAGACCATCACTGAAAACTTGGGGGTTATCTGCGGTGGGCGTGCATGGGTTATTGTCACCTCTCAAGCGGATATCGATGCGGCCATTGGTGGTATGAGCAGCCGTGACGGACAAGACTTCTCTAAAATCCAGGGCCGTTTCTCTACCCGTTTGCAGCTTTCAAGCTCCAATACTTCCGAAGTTATTCAAAAACGTTTGCTGGTAAAAAACGATGCGGCAAAACCTGCACTCGCTAAAGTTTGGCAGGAAAAAGGCGACATTCTGCGTAACCAGCTTGCCTTTGATCCCACAACAAGCGCTTCATTACGCCCTTACACCAGTGAAGAAGAATTTATTGATAACTACCCGTTTGTCCCGTGGCACTACCAGATTCTGCAGAAGGTTTTTGAATCTATTCGTACTAAAGGTGCCGCCGGTAAACAGTTAGCGATGGGTGAACGTTCACAACTGGAAGCCTTCCAGACTGCGGCAAAGCAAATCGCTCCGCAAGGCCTGGATTCTCTGGTTCCGTTCTGGCGTTTTTATGCGGCAATTGAGAGCTTCCTGGAGCCAGCCGTCAGCCGCACCATCACTCAGGCCTGCCAGAATGGCATCCTTGATGAGTTCGATGGTAACTTGCTAAAAACGCTGTTCCTGATCCGCTATGTCGATGTGCTGAAAAGCACATTAGATAACCTGGTCACCCTTTCGATAGACAAAATTGATACCGATAAAGTTGAGCTGCGCCGTCGCGTTGAAAAAAGCCTGAACAAGCTGGAACGAGAAATGTTGATTGCGCGTGTAGAAGACAAACACGTTTTCCTGACCAATGAAGAAAAAGAGATCGAGAACGAAATCCGCAACGTTGAAGTCGACTTCTCCGCAATCAACAAGAAACTGGCTTCGATCATCTTTGATGATATTTTGAAAAACCGCAAATATCGCTACCCGGCAAATAAGCAGGACTTCGATATCAGCCGCTTCCTGAACGGGCACCCGTTAGACGGTGCGATGCTTAACGATCTGGTGGTGAAAATCCTCACGCCAAAAGATCCTACCTATGATTTTTATAACAACGACGCTGCGTGCCGCCCATACACCTCAGAAGGTGATGGCTGCATTTTAATTCGTTTACCTGCCGATGCCCGGACCTGGACGGATATAGATTTGGTCGTCCAGACTGAAAAATTCCTTAGAGACAATGCAGGTCAGCGCCCGGAACAGGCCAGCTTGCTTTCAGAAAAGGCCCGCGAGAACAGCGTGCGCGAGAAAATGCTTCGCGTACAGCTGGAGTCACTCCTTGCCGAAGCAGACATCTGGGCTATTGGCGAGCGTTTACCGAAGAAATCTTCGACGCCGTCCAGCATTGTGGATGAAGCCTGCCGCTACGTGATTGAAAATACCTTCGGCAAACTAAAAAAGCTGCGTCCTTATAATGGCGAAATCGCGCGTGAGATTCATGAAAAGCTTACGTTAGAAAATGACACCGAACTTGATCTTGGCGACACAGAAGAATCCAATCCCGACGCGATGCGTGAGGTGGAAACCTGGGTCGGCATGAACATTGAATACAACAAGCCGGTCTATTTACGCGATATCCTGAACCACTTTGCCCGCCGCCCGTATGGATGGCCGGAAGAGGAAGTGAAGCTGCTGGTTGCCCGTCTGGCGCGCAAAGGTAAATTCAGCTTCAGCCAGCAGAATAACAATATCGAACGTAAGCAGGCGTGGGATCTGTTTAACAACAGCCGCCGCCACAGCGAGCTGCGCCTGCACAAAATTCGCCGTCACGACGAATCGCAAATTCGCAAAGCCGCGCAAACTATGGCGCAGATTGCCCAGCAGCCATTTAGCGAGCGTGAAGAACCCCCACTGGTTGAACATATCCGTCAGGTCTTCAACGACTGGAAACAGGAACTAAATCTCTTCAGAGCGAAAGCTGAAGGTGGGAACAATCCAGGAAAAGATGAAATTGAATCAGGTCTGCGCCTGCTGAATTCCATTCTTAGCGAAAAAGAAGATTTTTCCCTGATTGAGAAGCTCACCAGCCAAGCCAATGAACTGCTGGATTTCAGTGAAAATCGCGAAGATTTGGTCGATTTTTACCGTAAGCAGTTTGCCACCTGGCAAAAGCTGGGCGCTGCACTGAATGGCAGCTTTAAATCCAACCGCAGCGCGCTGGAAAAAGACGCCGTTGCGGTAAAAGCGTTGGGTGAACTGGAAAACATCTGGCAGATGCCGGGGCCTTATAAGCATCTCAATCGTATTACGCCGCTGATCGAACAGGTGCAGAACGTCAACCATCAGTTAGTCGAACATCACCGTCAGCATGCCCTGGAACGCATTGACGCGCGTATTGAAGAGAGCCGTCAACGCTTACTGGAAGCGCACGCCACCGCAGAACTGCAAAACAGCGTTCTGTTACCTATGCAAAAAGCCAGAAAACGCGCCGAAGTCAGCCAGTCGATCCCGGAAATTCTGGCGGAACAGCAAGAGACGATGGCGCTGCAGACGGATGCAGAGAAGAAAATAAACCAGTGGATCGACGAGCTGCGTAAAAAGCAGGAAGCCCAGCTACGGGCCCTAAAAGAGACCAAACAGGCCGTAGAACCACAGCAGTCTTACGTTGCAACTGAAAAACCCACAATCCAACCGGTACCCAAAAAAACGCATCTGGTGAATGTTGCCAGTGAGATGCGCAGAGCGGCTGGTAGCGAAGTGCTGGAAACTGCCGAGCAGGTGGAGAAAGCGCTGGATACGCTTCGCGCTGCGCTGCTAACAGCCATTGAGGCAGGTGACCGGATCCGTCTTCAGTAACCCCATTTCAGGGCAGCGCTCTGCTGTCCTTTGCAGGATTTTCTATGAATACCAACAACATCAAAAAATACGCGCCACAGGCCCGTAACCAGTTCCGCGATGCGGTGATCCAGAAGCTGACCACGCTGGGAATTACCGCCGATAAAAAAGGTACGTTGCAGATTGCGGATGCTGAAATCATCGGCGAGACCGTGCGCTATGGCCAGTTCGACTACCCCAAATCCACCCTCGTCCGCCGCGATCGTCTGGTCAAACGCGCTCACGAGCAGGGCTTTGACGTGCTGGTTGAGCACTGTGCCTACACCTGGTTTAACCGCCTGTGTGCCATTCGTTATATGGAAATTCAGGGTTATCTTGATCACGGTTTCCGCATACTCTCGCAACCGGAAAACCCAACCGGCTTTGAAGTCCTGGACCATGTGCCGGAAGTGGCGGAAGCCCTGCTGCCTGAGAAGAAGGCACAGCTGGTTGAGATGAAGCTCTCAGGCAATCAGGACGAAGTGCTTTACCGAGAACTACTGCTAGCACAGTGTCATGCCCTGCACCGCGCCATGCCGTTCCTGTTTGACGCGGTGGATGATGAAGCCGAGCTGCTTTTACCGGATAACCTGACCCGCTCCGACTCCATTCTGCGCGATCTGGTAGACAACATACCGGAAGAGGACTGGCAAGAGGTCGAAGTTATCGGCTGGCTGTATCAGTTCTATATCTCTGAGAAAAAAGATGCCGTTATTGGCAAAGTAGTAAAGAGCGAAGATATTCCTGCCGCCACCCAACTGTTTACCCCAAACTGGATTGTGCAGTATCTGGTGCAGAACTCCGTCGGTCGCCAGTGGTTGCAGACCTACCCGGACTCTTCGCTGAAAGGCAAAATGGACTATTACATTGAGCCAGCCGAACAGACGCCGGAAGTGCAGGCGCAGCTGGCTGCCATTACCCCTGCCAGCATCGAACCAGAAAGCATCAGGGTGCTCGACCCGGCCTGCGGCTCCGGACATATTTTGATTGAAGCCTATAATGTGCTGAAAAATATCTATGAAGAACGCGGCTATCGCGCCCGCGATATTCCGCAGCTGATCCTGGAAAATAATATTTTTGGTCTCGACATCGATGACCGTGCTGCCCAGCTTTCCGGTTTTGCCTTATTAATGATGGCTCGTCAGGATGACCGCCGGATATTCACCCGTGAGGTGCGCCTGAATATTGTCTCCCTGCAGGAAAGCCTGCATCTGGATATTGCTAAACTGTGGCAGCAGTTGAACTTCCACCAGCAGAACCAGACCGGCAGGATGGGGGATATGTTTGCCGAAAATACCGCATTAGCCCATACCGACAGCGCAGAATATCAGCTGTTGATGCGCACGCTGAAGCTGTTTGTGAATGCCAAAACGCTGGGCTCGCTGATTCAGGTCCCGCAGGAAGAAGAAGCGAACCTGAAGGCGTTTCTCGATGCGCTGTATAGCCTGGAAGAGGAAGGAGATTTCCAGCAGAAGGCAGCTGCGAAGGCGTTTATTCCGTATATTCAGCAGGCGTGGATCCTGGCGCAGCGGTATGATGCGGTGGTGGCAAATCCGCCGTATATGGGAAGTAGCCATCATATTCCAAGCATAAAATCTTATATTAAAGAGAACTTCAAAAATAATGATAAAGACTTATTCTCAGCATTTATTATTAACAATCTAAAATTATCAAAAAATGGTGCGCATCTAGGATTTATGACACCCTTTGTCTGGATGTTTCTTTCAAGCTATGAAGCACTGCGCTCTATAGTTATTGAAAAAGAAAACTTAACATCCTTAATCCAATTAGAATATTCAGGTTTCGATGGTGCTACCGTTCCAATTTGCACTTTTACCTTACAAAAGGGAAAGATAGAAAATTTCATAAGCAGCTACATTCGTTTAGCTGACTTCCGTGGTGCTCAAAATCAAGGCCCCAAAGCACTTGAAGCAATTCGCAATAATAATTGCCCATGGTTTTATAAAGCTAAAACAGATGATTTCAAAAAAATACCAGGAACTCCTATTGCTTATTGGACGCCAGAAGAAGTCTTTAATACATATATTAAAAGCGAACCTTTAAAGAATTTCAGCAAAGCACTTACAGGTATGAGAACTGGTGATAACACTCGTTTCTTGAGATATTGGCAAGAAGTGAGCATACGTAAGATTGGACTTTATTTTAATAAAAACGATGCTTTGAATAGCAATTACAAGTGGTTTCCTTATAATAAAGGTGGTGGTTTTAAACGCTGGTATGGTAATAATGACCTAGTGGTTAACTGGGAAAGTGATGGTTTTGAAATAAAAGAGCTTACTAAAATAAATTACCCACAACTAGGCGATAATCTTGGATGGAAGATCACTAATGAAGATAAATATTTTTCAAAAGGTATAACATGGGGCGGGTTAACCTCTGCAACAGTTTCTTTCAGATGGTCTGATCTTGGAGCTTTGTTTGATTCAAACAAGGGAGCGATGATGTTTCCATCAGATTCAAACACATATAAAACCCTTGGTTTTTTATCATCACCAGTATGTGATTTCTTACTCAATATTATTAATCCAACATTATCAACACAAAATAGTGATATTGACTCACTTCCTATTCTTAATGGGGACATATCACTCATACCTGATTCAATCAACACATTAGTTGAAAAGGCAATAAAACTTTCAAAAGAGGATGAATCATTATTTGAATTCAACATTAACTTTAAATCATCACCGTTAATAGAGAAAGGCACTACAACAATTTCATCTTCCATGTATGGCCATAAAAACCGAATAAAAGAAATAATTGAAAATCTAAAAAAAACAGAAGAGCAAATCAATGCCACAATGATTTCTCATTATGAATGGGATAATTTCTTAACATCCTCTGTAGATTACAAAAATATAACATTACTATGTAACCCTCAATTTCGATACAACACAGAAGCACTTGATATTTCAGCAATAACTCAAAGTGATTATATTTGCGAATTATTATCCTACATCATAGGCTGCCAAATAGGCCGCTACTCCCTTGATCGCGAAGGTCTTGTCTATGCTCACGAAGGCAATAAAGGCTTTACCGAACTGGTCGCTGAAGACGTATACAAAACCTTCCCGGCCGACAATGACGGCATCCTGCCGCTGATGGATGACGAGTGGTTTGACGATGACGTCACCTCTCGCGTCAAAGAGTTTGTCCGCACCGTCTGGGGTGAGGAACATCTGCAGGAAAACCTCGAATTTATCGCTGAAAGTCTCTGTTTGTACGCGATCAAGCCGAAAAAGGGTGAATCTGCACTGGATAACATCCGCCGCTATCTTTCCACCCAGTTCTGGAAAGATCATATGCAAATGTATAAAAAGCGCCCGATATACTGGCTGTTCAGTTCCGGTAAAGAGAAAGCGTTCGAGTGCCTGGTCTATCTACATCGCTACAACGACGCGACACTAGCGAGAATGCGTACCGAATATGTGGTTCCGCTGCTGGCGCGCTATCAGGCCAATATCGATCGCCTAAACGAACAGGTCGATGACTCGTCCGGCGGTGAAGCTACTCGTCTGAAGCGTGAGCGTGATAGCCTGAGCAAAAAATTCAATGAACTGCGCAGCTTCGACGATCGCTTACGCCACTATGCTGATATGCGAATCAGTATTGATCTCGACGACGGCGTTAAGGTTAACTACGGTAAGTTTGGCGATTTGCTGGCAGATGTAAAAGCCATTACCGGCAATGCGCCTGAGGTGATTTAAGTCAGATAGCATTCCTTTCCACACCACCGGGTTTTAGCCCGGTGGTGATCTCGATACGGGAACCAGCCTTATTCAGGCATCCGTCACCTGCAGTTCATGATAAAATGCGGCTTTGTGTCAGAACGCGGAGCACAGTTTCCAGACGTTCAGACAACTTCGAATTTACCGAATCAACATGGGATTGTGACCTTGCAAAATCAGGAATTTATTGCCGGCCTTAAAGCAAAATTCGCCGAACATCGCATCGTTTTCTGGCACGATCCCGATAAGCGTTTCCTCGAAGAGCTGGGTAATCTCGAACTGGAGAACATCACGCTACTCGACATGACCGACCAGTCGCAGCTGGCGGTTAAAAAGCGCATTGAAATTGATGAGCCTGAACAGCAGTTTTTGCTGTGGTTCCCCTACGATGTGCCTCCCAAAGAGTTCGACTGGCTGCTGGATATTCGTCTTTATAGTACGGAGTTCCACGCTGATTTCGCCGCCATCACGCTGAATACGTTAGGCATTCCGCAGCTTGGCCTGCGCGAGCATATTCAACGCCGCAAGGCATTTTTCAGCACTAAACGTCTTTCTGCGTTAAAAGGTCTGGTAACTGAGCAGGAAAGCGAAGCCTCTCTTGATAAGAAGATGGTTGCGGTTATCGCTGGTGTAAAAACAGCAAAAACGGAAGAAATCCTGTTCAGTCTGATAACCCAATACGTAAATCTGCAGAAAGATGACGACAGCGATCTGGAAAACACCCAGGCGATGCTGAAACGCCACGATCTGGAAGGCGTGCTGTGGGACATTCTAAATCAGGAAATGGGCTACCAGGCCGAACATCCTTCGCTGGAAAACCTGATCCTCAAGTTTTTCTGTACCGAGCTCTCCGCGCAGGCAGATCCACAGAAACGCGCATGGCTGGAAAAAAACGTGCTGACCACGCCGTCAGGCAGAGCCTCCGCGCTGGCCTTTATGGTCACCTGGCGTGCCGATCGTCGCTACAAAGACGCCTATGATTATTGCGCACAACAGATGCAGGATGCGCTGCGACCAGAAGACCAGTACCGTCTCAGCTCGCCATATGATCTGCACGCGTGCGAAACAACGCTGAGCATTGAACAAACCATCATTCATGCGCTGGTGACGCAGCTTCAGGAAGAGAGCACCACGCTCGACCGCGAAGCCTTCAGTAAGCTCATGTCCGAACGTCAGAGTAAGTACTGGTGCCAGACAAGCCAGGAATACTACGCCATTTATGATGCATTGCGTCAGGCCGAACGACTGCTGAACCTGCGTAATCGTCACATCGACGGCTTCCACTATCAGGACAGCGCAACATTCTGGAAAGCCTACTGCGAAGAGCTGTTCCGCTTTGATCAGGCCTACCGCCTGTTTAACGAATACGCGCTGTTGGTTCACAGCAAAGGCGCAATGATCCTCAAAAGCCTGGATGACTATATCGAAGCGCTGTATTCCAACTGGTATCTTGCGGAACTGAGCCGGAGCTGGAATAAGGTTCTGGCGGCTGAGAATCGTATGCAGGAGTGGGGTATTCCGGGCGTTCCGTCACAGCAGAACTTCTACAATGAGGCGGTCAAACCACAGTTTAACAATCCGCAGATCAAGCGCGTGTTCGTGATTATCTCCGATGCGCTGCGTTATGAAGTGGCTGAAGAACTGGGCAACCAGATCAATACTGAGAAACGCTTTACTGCTGAACTGCGTTCCCAGTTGGGCGTGTTACCCAGCTATACCCAAATGGGCATGGCAGCATTACTGCCTCATGACGAGATGGGCTATCAACCGGGTAATGGCGACATCGTTTATGCGGACGGGTTGTCCACCTCAGGTACGCCTAATCGCGATACCATTCTCAAGAAATATAAAGGAATGGCAGTAAAATCGGACGACCTTCTGAAATGGAAAAATCAGGAAGGGCGGGATCTTATTCGCGATTACGAGGTCGTTTATATCTGGCATAACACTATTGATGCCATCGGCGACAGCGCATCGACAGAAGAAAAAACCTTTGAAGCATGCCGCAATGCAGTGGTCGAGCTAAAAAATTTGGTGACCCGAGTGATAAACCGACTCCACGGTACACGCATTATCGTAACGGCAGACCATGGTTTCCTGTTCCAGCAGCAGCCCCTTTCCGGGCAGGATAAAACCACGCTGCAGATCAAGCCGGACAATACGATTAAAAACCATAAACGCTTTATTGTTGGCCATCAGCTTCCTGCCGATGACTTTTGCTGGAAAGGGAAAGTGGCGGATACCGCGGGTGTCAGCGATAACAGCGAGTTCCTGATCCCTAAAGGGATCCAGCGTTTTCATTTCTCAGGTGGTGCGCGGTTTGTGCATGGTGGAGCGATGTTGCAGGAAGTCTGCGTGCCGGTATTGCAGGTGAAAGTGCTGCAGAAAACCGCAGCCGACAAACAACCTCAGCGTCGTCCGGTTGATATTGTTGCGTATCATCCGATGATCAAGCTGGTGAACAATATTGATAAGGTCAGCCTGCTCCAGACCCACCCGGTAAGTGAGCTGTACGAGACACGTATCCTGAATATTTTCATCGTCGACGGTGCGAATAACATTGTTTCCAGCAAAGAGCGAATCAGTTTTGACAGCGATAACAACACCATGGAAAAACGCGTACGTGACGTTACCCTGAAGCTGATTGGCGCGAATTTCAATCGCCGTAATGAGTACTGGTTAATTCTTGAAGATGCACAAACGGAAACGGGTTACCAGAAGTACCCTGTGATTATCGATCTGGCGTTTCAGGATGATTTCTTTTAAGTGAGGCGATATGCAAACCCATCATGACTTACCCGTTCCAGTGATATCCGAAGGGGAACTCGTCGCAGAAGGTTACGATCTGGACGCTTTGCTGAATCAGCATTTTCGCGGACGCGTGGTGCGTAAAGATCTGACCAAGCAGCTCAAGGAAGGGGCTAACGTTCCGGTTTATGTGCTGGAGTATCTACTCGGTATGTATTGTGCTTCCGACGATCACCAGATCGTCGAGCAAGGGTTGCAGAACGTTAAGCGCATTCTGGCTGATAACTACGTCCGCCCCGATGAGGCGGAAAAGGTGAAATCGCTGATTCGTGAACGCGGATCCTACAAGATCATTGATAAGGTGTCGGTAAAGCTCAATCAGAAGAAAGATGTTTACGAGGCTCAGCTCTCAAACCTCGGTATTAAAGATGCGCTGGTGCCGCCGCAGATGGTAAAGGACAATGAGAAGCTGTTGACCGGCGGCATCTGGTGCATGATCACCGTGAACTATTTCTTTGAGGAAGGGCAGAAAACGTCGCCCTTCTCCCTGATGACCATCAAACCTATCCAGATGCCCAATATGGATATGGAAGAGGTGTTCACCGCGCGCGCGCACTTCAACCGCGATCAGTGGATTGATGTCCTGCTACGTTCCGTGGGGATGGAACCCGCTAACATTGAGCAGCGTACCAAGTGGCACCTTGTCACCCGCATGATCCCTTTCGTGGAAAACAACTACAACGTCTGCGAACTGGGCCCACGCGGTACCGGTAAAAGCCATGTTTATAAAGAGTGTTCACCTAACTCATTATTAGTCTCCGGTGGGCAAACCACCGTTGCAAATCTGTTTTACAACATGGCCAGCCGCCAGATCGGCCTGGTTGGCATGTGGGACGTAGTGGCCTTCGATGAAGTGGCAGGGATCACTTTCAAAGACAAAGACGGCGTGCAAATCATGAAAGATTACATGTCGTCGGGCTCTTTTTCCCGCGGTAGAGATTCGATTGAAGGCAAAGCATCGATGGTGTTCGTCGGCAACATCAATCAAAGCGTAGAGACGTTAGTCAAAACCAGCCATCTGTTAGCCCCCTTTCCTGCCGCTATGATCGACACAGCATTTTTCGACCGCTTCCATGCCTATATCCCCGGCTGGGAAATCCCGAAAATGCGCCCGGAATTTTTTACCAATCGCTACGGCCTTATCACTGATTATCTCGCCGAATACATGCGAGAAATGCGCAAACGCAGCTTCTCCGGTGCCATTGATAAATTCTACAAGCTGGGTAATAACCTCAACCAGCGCGACGTTATCGCGGTAAGGCGCACAGTATCAGGTTTATTGAAGCTGCTGCATCCTAATGGATCCTACAGCAAAGAAGATGTCCGCGTTTGCCTGACCTACGCCATGGAAGCCCGCCGTCGTGTCAAAGAACAGCTTAAAAAGCTGGGTGGACTGGAGTTCTTTGATGTGAATTTCAGTTACATCGATAACGAGACGCTGGAAGAATTCTTCGTCAGCGTGCCAGAACAGGGTGGCAGCGAATTAATTCCTGCTGGTATGCCTAAACCGGGTGTTGTCCATCTGGTTACTCAAGCCGAAGGGGGAATGACCGGGCTGTATCGTTTTGAAACACAGATGACAGCGGGGAACGGTAAACATTCGGTTTCCGGGATTGGTTCAAATACCGGCGCTAAAGAAGCTATCCGCGTGGGGTTTGATTATTTCAAAGGAAACCTCAGCCGCATCAGTGCCACAGCGAAGTTCTCAGACCATGAATATCATCTGCATGCGGTGGAACTCCATAGCACCGGTCCCAGCATTTCAACCAGCCTTGCTGCACTCATTGCGTTCTGCTCGGTGTTGCTGTCAAAACCTGTTCAGGAACAAATGGTGGTACTGGGTAGCATGACGCTTGGTGGTGTCATTAACCCGGTGCAGGATCTGGCAGCATGCCTGCAAGTGGCATTTGATAGCGGTGCGAAGCGCGTATTGTTACCCATGGCATCCGCAATGGACATCCCAACCGTACCGACAGAGCTGTTTACTAAATTCCAGGTCAGTTTTTATTCAGACCCGGTTGATGCGGTGTATAAAGCATTGGGGGTTAATTAACCCTGAACAGATGTTACGTCATTGAGGATAAGACCGCCAATGACGTAACAAAACACAACAAAAAACCTATTTAATATTATGTGAAAATTCCATTTCCTTAATTAAACTCTACCACACCAAAACCAGGTAATAAGGGCGTACTTATTATTGCAGTCAGCATAATTTTTATACTTTCACACTCAAGCATTATGCGTATTCCTACAAGGATCGAACAACACACCGGAGGTTTAGGTAAAACGACAATCCCTAACGTCAGGCTTATTTCCAATTATGCATTTTTAAACAATATCGACGTTTGATATACGATTTACCGCGCCTTAGCTGCCTGGTCGCCCTCCCACTGGCATCAACAAATAGACTGTCATTTTTAGTCAGCCAATCTGTGACTTGCGATAGATTGCCAATGATATTTTTCTTGAAGAAATCGGCTTTAACAGCGAGAACTTCAACATCACCAATGGTGGTTGCAATGACATTCACTTCATTAATTTTTTCGATGTCCCAAGCACCAACTGGAAGTGGATAAGCCTCATTCTTCAGCGCATCCTTCAATATCTGATTGAACACTTCTTTTGTTTGCGGTGTTTTATCACAAGCCTTTATATAGCAGTAGGATATGCCCTCCATAACCTCTTGTGGCGAAAAAGGAAGTATCTTACATTTCACGGCAACAACACCACTTGCATAAGCCAGCGCAAACCTTCTGGCTATCCTCTTTTCAAGCCCATCCTGCCCTTCAATCTTATGATGTTTCAAAAACTCACGACTATAACGATCAATCTTCTCTGTCAGGAATTCGCTTTTTTTCTCAAGTAATTTGATTACCAGAGCTGGTCCTGCCGTGCCATGAAAGCGCTGGCAATTATCCTTAATAGTTTCAGCATAATCACTGAGCGTCATATCTTCAGGAACAGTTAAAAATATACCCTGATCATTTCCGCAGTCTACAGGCACGTCAACGAACCTTGCCTGCTCACCTTTTTTACGCGACATATCGCCGTCGGCAGCATGCTGTGCAAGTCCATTCTCTCCATTACTAATGGCATTCAAGCGCCATACAGCTTTATGCTTCTGATAATGAATCGAACGCTGCTTCCCTCCGCCTGAACCCAATAGGTACACCATTTTTTGCATTTTCTGAGCAGCTTCTTTCGCGTTTTTATCCAACAATACAAGTTCATCTAATATGAGTAAGCTATTATTTCTGGACTCTGCAAACTCTTCAAATGCTGTTTCCGTAACATTCCAGTCGCAGACATATTGGTCGCTACCAAACACTGAAGCTGCGACAAGAAGAGCGGTGGTCTTTCCTTTTGAACTGTCGCCGTAAAGGTGAAATCCGCCAGACTCAAAATTCGTGAAATAGATGCAATATCCTGCCATAGCGCTGCACATAGTAAGCATGGCGTATGGGCTGTGTAATGCCGCTGAAGCAACATGCATCTGCCATTGCTTCAAGGTGCCCTTTTGATTTTCACAATCCTTAAATGCCGGGGCATTGGGGTATGGCATCGGCGCACATCCCTCAACATTGCCTAAAACCTGTCCACTCCCTGTCAGATAGCATAGCGAGCCGTCAACGTCTACAAATCCCGGCCTCATACACAACTTTATGCGATCTTTAGGAACGGTTTTAAGATGATCGATGATCTCGTTAAAAACACGCTCAGAATAATCCAGACTGAGTCCAGCATCGATCAGCGTCTCACGCAGCTTCTTTTTGTCTGTAATAATATGGGCCGGAATCAAGACCAGCATCCATTTCCCACTGTGGCAGTCTTTAACTTTAATCAGGCGGTATGCGACCTGCCCATCCTCTTTCTCAGATAATGCCAGTAATCGCACAGGTAATGCCTTCTTCTTAGCCATTGAATTCATCCTTAGGCCTTCTCATATCAGGAAGGCCAATCACCAAATCACCAAATTACTTGGTAATATTTCCTAATATTTGAGTACTGCTGGGGAAACTAATCAGTGTTACCCACAACATGTGCTCAACTCATGCCCTAGATGCATCTAGCAGCTACATTGAGGGCATCTTTGCGAGTAAATGCTTTACCCAACTTGGACATTTACAGCGAACGTGAGCATCCCATCGCTTAAGCGATCAAGCTTCACAAGTGATTTGGCGTAAACACCTGCACTCTTGATTCGGCGGGGGTACTTACTCTTCTTAAGCTTGTTGTCTGCGTTGAGAAACCATGGATACTCCATCCAGATGCCAGTTATGCAATAACTCATCTGACGCTCAACATTCTTGATTACATCAATACGCATAGGCCGATTGCGCTTACCCTCACGGGCAAGAAGGTTCTTTTTACGAAGCATGTACTGCCTCAACATTTCCAGTTTCTCTGGTTCATTTGGCATCAGTAAATGCAAATGAGGTAACCAATGGCTTTGCTTCTTATCGTGGGTATAGTTGTGGTAGTCCATCTCGAATCCGCCGATGATCGGTGACTTGAAGCCTATGCGTTGTATGACCTTCAATACGCGTTGTTTGAACTTGCTGTATTCCCAATCTGAAAGTTCTGATGCTGAATGTTTATCCGCATAGAAAACCAGTGTTACCGCAACATAGTCTTCTTGATGCGTTTTGATGAAGGGCCCCCACTTCTGCACAAACCGAAGCCTCCGGTTACGTTGGCACAAGCTGCACGCCATACTTCCGCACGGTTCTTCCGGAGAGCAGCTCTCCAGCTTGTTCGCTACGTAAATGCACTCCTCGTTAGCCTTACGCATACCGAATTTATGCAACGTAAATGCACGCTTAACATTTTCATTCAGCGCAACATCGACAGTCTCGAAATCTGGCATGACCTCCCAGATTGCTTTTGCCACTTTCTCTAGCTCCGGGAATGCTGATGTATAGTTCGTGTAATGTGGTCGTTTCATCTTATTCCCCCTTAACCGGCATACGGCTAGCAATCCAAGCGTCAATATCTTCGGAGAGCCAACCTACTGCCCGTCCTTGTTGCGATAGCCGCAACTGATTTGGAAAGCAACCAATTGATATATAGCGATACAGTGTCGCGTTTGAGATACCGCAGCGGTGTAATACTTCTGATTTCTTGATAATTCGGCTGGTCATTTAATGACTCCGGTTGTGTGTGGAGCCAGCTCTTTAAAAGCCTCAACAAAATGAAAAGTAAAACGGGATACCAAATCGACACAAACCAACATAACCAATTGAAATTACGCATATAAAAAATATTAGTTTTTTTTAATAAGTTTGAGCCTCAATAGTGATATGTTGAGCCTCAATAACTTTTCTGGATAAGTGGACTGACCCCACCCCAGTAGACTGGACTGACCCCACCCTGGACTGACCCCACCCCAGTAGACGATCCTGCCCTATAGTTTGAGCATAGGAGGAGCGTATGGGCACACCACGATT